>NZ_JBCLVL010000005.1:0-432903 GCF_048537895.1 Gordonia sp. CPCC 206044 | reverse complement strand
CCGAGCGGCAACCCAGGCCAGGGTGAGGGCGAACCCAGCAACGACGACGACACGACACGCCTTTCGACCGGTCACGAACAAAGTCCACAGTGCACACGAGAAACCCGCACCACTCGTCATCCGACCCGAAAGGCCCTGTCTCACAAACCGTCGTCACTCAATCACTGTGCTGAAAACAAACTAACCCACCCCACCGACAACCTTTTGGCACAAGTGGCCGGCGCCTGGGGAACTCCGGAGTCCCGAGGTCAACGTCGGGACTCCGGACTGCAATCACTGTCTGTGATTGGCGAGGAGATCGAGCTCAGTGCCGCTGACCGGGTGTGACCGGGCTGATCGCCTCGTCCTCGTCGGACACCACATCGCGATCTGTTGCCGGATAATCGTCGGAGTCGTCGTCACCCTCGACGACGATGGACTGCTCGATGACATCGGCCTCGTCGGCCGACGGGAGCGGATCGTTCACGGTCATCGCACACCTCCGTCAGAGAACTCACGTTGGTCGGTACACGTCCAGCCTAACCATCTGTCGGCGGTTGTCGACCGTTCGAAGCGCTACCCTCGGCGCAGGTCGCGCCACTGGGCGACCAGGTCGTCGACGTCGACGGTGTGCGCGGTGATGAGGGTCGGAATCCCGGCCCGGGTCACGAGGTGCGCTTCGCGGACCCGGCGATTGAAGTCGTCGAGAACCTCACGCACGGCCTCCTCTGATGCGAGATCCATGAGCGACGCCGGAAACCCCTGGGCTTCCTTGCGCAATTGCAGTGGCATCGGCAGCAAGGCCGACGAGTCGAGGTTCTCGTCGCGGATCTTGCGTTTGACCCACCAGTCCGGGTCGTCGGCGTCGGACAGATCGAGTGGCTTGCCCATGCCCGGCAGATCGTCGAACTCACCACGCTCGGTTGCCTCGCGGATCATCTTCTCGACCCGAGACTCGTGCACCGGTGGGCGCCACCGACGAACGCGCCGGAATCGGCCGTCCGACGCCGATCCGCCCTCGGATGTGTCATTCGGTGGATCATCCACAATTCGGTTCTACTCCCCCGATCACGCGGTGCCCAGGAATCGGGCATCGATGACCCCTCGTCGTCGGACCTGCCGGTTGCCCGGTCGGGCACCGAACAGAACCCGAAGAGGCAGCCCTCCGTACCTTCCCCACTCGGCCCACACGGCGGATCGTGAAACCACCCGACGGAAGTGAGCGAGCGATGCACACCGACCGCCAGTTCCCCGACCACTCGTCCCGATGACCGAGCCGGCCCGTGAGCAGCGGCCGGTCACCGACGCATTGGTGACCGGCCGCCGGCACGCGGCCGCGTCGCACCCCTCGTCAACCGGGGTGACCGCGCTGCAGAGAGCCGCAGGCAATGGTGCCGTCGAGGCGCTCCTGCTCGGCAGATTCCGGGCGCCCGGAAAGCCGGAGATCTCTGCGGCCCTGCGCGAGATGCGCCACGACGAACCCGAGATCGGAATCGTCGAGAAAGGGCTGAAGGCCGCCAAAGCGGTCGGTGTACCGGTCGAGTTGGAGGGCCCGAAGCCTCCGCCGTCAGCGCTCGCGGTCACCATGACCGGGTTCGGACCGGCTTCGGTGGAGTCGAAAAAGCCTGTGCCGCCGCGTAAACCGGTGCCCCCGAAGAGCCCGCTCGGGGCCGCAGCCGCGAAAGTGGCGCGACCTACAGGCTCTGCCTCGGCCGGTGGCGTTGTGGTCGGCGGCGCACCCCGCGCTCCCGCTGCTCCCCGCACCTCGTTGTCGGCCGATGAGCTCCGCGCCCCACCGGTCGCTCCGCAGTTCATGCCACCGCATCGGGACCCGGAGTTCTCGGCGGTGACCACCGGCGTCGCGACGGCCGCCGCCACCAAACGAGCGCATCCGCGGGCAACGTCGAAGGCCAAGGAGGCGCAGGACGCTGCACTGGCGCCGAGCGACGACCTCGCCGGACAGGCCAAGGCCGCCAAGGTCGACTCGATGGACGCCCAGCAGGCGGGGGCATTCGATAAGAAAGCGTTCATCGCCGCGGTGAAGGCCGCCATCGAGGCCAAGTCACCCAAGACGTTGACGGAAGCCGACAAGTTCGCCGAGTCGGGCAAGGCCGGCGAGGTCAAGGGGGATGTCAAGAGCCTTGTGACACAAGGCAAGGACGGGCAGAGCAAAGACATCGCGACTGCCACCGCCGCTGCGCCGGACACCGGCAAGGCCGTCCCAAAACCGGTGACCCCGATGGGGCCAGAGCTGCAGGGTCCCGCACCGGCGATCCCCACCGCCGGTGCCGTGCCCAAGCCGGCTCCGCCTGAGCAGTTGAATCTCGAAGCCGGCAAACAGCAGGCCGATCAGGAGATGACCGACGCGCAGGTCGACGAAACACAGCTCGCCGAATCCAACGAACCGCAGTTCCAGCAGGCACTCGCCGACAAGCAGGTCGCCGCTGCACATGCCGACGCTGCGCCGGCCTCCTTCCGCGCGCACGAGGCCGGCGTCATCGGCACCACGAGAACCGAGGCTGCCGCTGCGACCACGTCGGGGATCGTCGGCATGCACGGCAGCAAAGCCACGGCGCTCGCCGGGCTCGTCGCCGCCAAGGGAAAGACCAAATCGAAGGACGAGGCCAAACGTGCCGCGGTCACCGCCCGTGTACAAGCCATCTTCACCGAGACGGAAACCGACGTGAAGGCGCTGCTCGACGGGCTCGACCCCAAGGTCGAGAAGGCGTTCGACGACGGCGAGGCGGCGGCGCGCAAGCTGTTCGAGACCTACGTCTCGGCCAAGATGGCGGCGTACAAGAAGGACCGCTACAGCGGTTGGCTCGGTGGCTTGCGTTGGGCCAAGGACAAATTGGTCGGCATGCCCGACAAGGTCAACGAGTTCTACGCGGCCGGGCGAGAGCTCTACCTGAAACAGATGGACGGTGTGATCACCAAGGTGGCCGACATCGTCGCGGCCGATCTCGGAGCGGCCAAGAAGCGGATCGCAGCGGGCAAGCTCCAGATCGCCACCTACGTCAAGAGTCTCCCAGCAGACCTCAAGAAACTGGGCACACAAGCATCGTCGGAGATCGGCGACCGCTTCGAACAACTCGAACAGGACGTCGACGCCAAGAAGGATGCCCTCGTCGACACCCTGGCGACCAAATACACCGAGGCACGTAAAGGCCTCGACGAACGCATCGAAGAACTACAGGCCGAGAACAAGGGCTTGGTCGACAAGGCGATCGGTGCAATCAAGGCCGTGATCAACACGATTCGCAAACTGGCCTCGATGCTGATGGACACTCTCGCGCGGGTCGCCCACGTGGTCGGCGACATCATCAAGCACCCGATTCGGTTCCTGGGCAACCTCGTCGAGGGCGTCAAGGGTGGCATCCTGCGCTTCAAGGAGAACATCCTCGACCATCTCCGCAAAGGTTTGATGAACTGGCTGTTCGGCGCGCTGGCCGAGAGCGGGGTCGAGTTGCCCGACAGTTTCGACCTGCAGGGCATCGTCAAACTCCTTGCGTCCCTGTTCGGTTTGACCTGGCGCAACATCCGCTCGCGACTGGTCCGTCAGATCGGCGAACCGGCCATGGCCGCCGTGGAGAAGGGCGTGGAGATCTTCCGGACCATCGCCTCGACCGGCGTGGGCGGGCTCTGGCAGATGCTGGTCGACAAACTCGGTGACATCAAGGAGATGATCCTCGAACAGGTCAAGGATTTCGTCGTCACCCGCGTCATCACCGCAGGCATCACCTGGCTGATCGGACTACTCAACCCGGCGGCCGCTTTCATCAAGGCCTGCAAGCTGATCTACGACATCATCATGTTCTTCGTCGACAACGCCGAACGGATTCTCGCTTTCGTCAACACGATCATCGACTCGGCCGTGGACATCGTGCGCGGCAACGTGAGCAGTGTGGTCGCCAAGATCGAGGATGCACTCGGCCAGATGGTGCCGGTCCTGATCGGGTTCCTCGCCAGTGTGATCGGCATCGGCGGCATCGGTCAGAAGATCCGCGCCATCGTCGATCGTTTACGCAAGCCGATCACCAAAGCGCTCGACGTCGTCATCGGCGCGGGCCTCAAGCTCGCCGGACCGATCATCCGCGGCGTCAAGGGAATCGGCAGCAAGGCCAAGGAAAAGGCCGCGGCGGGCAAGGAGTGGGTGACGGGCAAGGTCAAGGCCGGGAAGGAATGGGTGAAGGGAAAGTTGCCCGGCGCGACGCCCGATCATGCGAAGGGTCCGGAGGTCACACACCGACCGTTGGAGAAGCGATTCGACTTGAAAGGGTTCGGACACAGAGTCTTCGTCCCTGATTCGGGTGTGGGCGGCAAAGCCATGGTGGCGAGCAATCCCCAGCCGATCGACCAACTCGTCCGGACCATCCTCGCCGCCATTGCCCTGGTGCGCGACAACGAAACGGACCGGCAGCGCGAGAGCCGCGAGAACCGCTTGGCCCAGGCTCAGGTGATAGCGGGTCAGATCATGCAGCTGCTGCCCTTTGTCGAACGGCCCGGACCAGAGACCGAGAGGATGCACGTCCTCGGCCTGATGTCTCAAATGATCCGGAGTCTCGCGTTCAAACTCTCGTCGAACCCTGTGGACAAACCGACCATTCGGAAGGCCAGGGAGAAAGAGGTCGGAACCGCCTGGTACGACATCAACGGTGAGCGTGGTTCCGTTGCCGCGATCAGCGGAGGCGGTCTGGGCGTCGGGACAGGATACGAACAGGAGCCACTGGAGATCGAGGAATCGTCGGAAACCTGGACGCCGTTCTTCCAAGCTCTGGTCATTCCTTCCAAACGACCACGCGCGGGCCAGGCGCCGAAACAGATGCCGCGACACACCGACTCAGAGATCAAGATCCTGTCGTACGTGGCGACCAGGTTCGCCGGCCTGCCGGACCGGGCACCCAGCGACAGCTTCCAGGGCAACAAGGTCTACCCGCATGTCCGAGGAAGCATCCAGCTCTACACCAACAACACCACGTGCGAATCGTGTGCCTTCGTCATCGGCCAGTTTCGACGGATGTTCCCGAACGTCGAAGTGATCCTGGGACGCGCTCAGCCACACCGCCCCAGGCGGAAACGCGAACGCAAGGCTAGACGGTGAACCCCAAGGCGCGCAGCTGTTCACGGCCGTCGTCGGTGATCTTGTCCGGGCCCCACGGCGGCATCCAGACCCAGTTGATCTCCAGGTCGGTGCACAACCCACTGCTCACCAGTGCGCCACGGGACTGATCCTCGATCACATCGGTCAGCGGACACGCCGCCGACGTCAGAGTCATGTCGAGCTTCGCAACCGCGTCGTCGGTGATCTCGATGCCGTAGACGAGCCCGAGATCCACGACGTTGATGCCGAGTTCGGGGTCGACGACATCGCGCATCGCCTCCTCGACGTCCTCGAGCTGTGGCAGCGAGGTCGTCGGGGCGTCTGGTGTGGTGGTGGTGGTGGTTTCGTCACTCATGCTGACTCCGCTTCTTGATGATTTCTGCTGTCCACCGACTGTGCCAACGCGTCCTTGAACGCCATCCATCCCAGCAACGCACATTTCACTCGTGCCGGATACTTGCTGACGCCGGAGAACGCTATCCCGTCGCCGATGAGCTCTTCGTCGCCCTCGTCCTTGCCTCGCGACGTCATCATCGCGTTGAAAGACTCCAAGGTGGCCAGAGCGGATTCCACCGGCTCTCCCACCAGCTGGTCGTGCATCACCGAGGTGGATGCCTGCGAGATCGAACAACCCTGGCCGTCATAGGAGATGTCGGCGACAGTGCGTCCGTCGTCGGACAGCGCCACTCGCAATGTGACCTCGTCGCCGCACGTCGGGTTCACGTGATGCACCTCGGCCCCGAACGGGTCGCGCAGGCCACGCCCGTGCGGATGCTTGTAATGGTCCAGGATGACTTCCTGGTACATCTGCTCCATCCGCATCAGACACCTCCCCTCGCCCCGGTGACCCCGAAGAACTGCTGCGCCTTGACGATCGCGGCGGCGAGCGCGTCGACCTCCGCGGTCGTGTTGTATGCGGCGAATGACGCTCTGGCCGTGGCCGCGACTCCGAAACGGCGATGCAGGGGCCATGCACAGTGATGGCCCACCCGGATGGCGACGCCTTCGTCGTCGAGGATCTGCCCGAGGTCGTGAGCGTGGATTCCGTCGACCACGAACGAGACCGCACCGCCGCGACGCTCCGCGGTGGTTGGCCCGACGATGCGCAGACCGTCGATCGAGGCCAATCGGTCGAGTGCATGCGCGGTCAGCTCGTGCTCATGAGCCGCGATGGCATCCATCCCGATCCCGTTCAGATACTCGACCGCTGCACCGAGACCGACCACCTGCGAGGTCATCGGCACGCCCGCCTCGAAACGCTGCGGCGGCGGTGCGTAGGTGGACACCTCCATCGTCACCGTCTCGATCATGGAGCCGCCGGTGATGAAGGGCGGCAACGCATCGAGCAGCTGCGACTTTCCGTACAGCACACCAACGCCGGACGGTCCGAACATCTTGTGGCCGGAGAATGCGGCGAAATCGACGTGGAGCGCAGCGAAGTCGACGGCCATGTGCGGCACCGACTGGCACGCGTCGAGCGCGACCAAGGCGCCCACCGCATGAGCACGGCGCACCAACTCGGCCACATCGGCAACCGCACCCGTGACGTTCGACTGGTGAGTGAACGCCACGATCTTGACGCTCTCGTCGAGTACGAGCGAGTCCAGATCGATACGACCGTCGTCGGTGACTCCGTACCACGTCAACGTCGCACCCGTACGGCGGCACAGCTCCTGCCACGGAACGAGATTCGCGTGGTGTTCGAGTTCGGTGATCACCACGGTGTCCCCGGGACCGAGCGGCTTGCCGCCCAGGATGTCCGCGGAACGTGCATCGCCGAGGGTGTAGGTGACGAGGTTCAGCGCCTCGGTCGCGTTCTTGGTGAACACGATGGTGTCCGACGTCGCGCCGACGAACTGCGCGATGAGCTCGCGGGCGCCCTCATAGGCGTCGGTGGCCTCCTCGGCCAGCTGATGTGCCCCGCGATGAACCGCCGCGTTCCGGGTCGTCAGGAACTCACGCTCGGCGTCGAGGACCTGGACGGGCCGCTGCGATGTCGCGCCGGAATCCAGATACACCAACGGTTTGCCGTCACGCACCGTGCGCGACAGGATCGGGAAATCTGCTCGCAAGCGCTCGACGTCGAGACCTGCGACGACGGTTTCGGTGGACATCTTCTCAGCCCCCTGGGGTTTCAGCTCGCGGTGGCCGCCGACGTGAAGCGGACGTACCCGTTCTCTTCGAGCTCGTCGGCGAGCTCGGGACCTCCCGACTCGACGACCCGGCCGTTGACGAACACATGGACGAACTCAGGCTGGATGTAGCGCAGGATCCGTGTGTAGTGGGTGATCAGCAGGATGCCGCCGTTCTCGCGCTCCTTGTAGCGGTTGACACCCTCACTGACGACGCGCAGCGCATCCACGTCGAGACCGGAATCTGTCTCGTCGAGGATGGCGATCTTCGGCTTGAGCAGGTCGAGCTGCAGGATCTCGTGACGCTTCTTCTCACCGCCGGAGAAGCCCTCGTTGACGCTCCGCTCACCGAAGGACGGATCGATCTCGAGAGAGGTCATCGCCTCCTTGGTCTCCTTGACCCAGTGCCGCAGCTTCGGAGCCTCGCCACGAACGGCGGTGGCAGCGGTGCGCAAGAAGTTCGACATCGACACGCCGGGCACCTCGACGGGGTACTGCATCGCGAGGAACAGGCCCGCGCGAGCACGCTCGTCGACGCTCATCTCCAAGACGTTCTCGCCGTCGAGGGTGATCGATCCCTGCGTCACCTCGTACTTGGGATGTCCGGCGATCGCATACGACAGGGTCGACTTGCCCGAACCGTTGGGGCCCATGATCGCGTGCGTCTCACCCGACGACACGGTCAGGTTCACACCCTTGAGGATGTGGATGGGCTCGGCGTCGGTGTCGGTCTGTGCGACATCGACGTGGAGGTCTCGGATTTCCAGTGTGGTCATTGATCTGTGTTCTTTCGTTGTGGGCGGTGATCTCGATACGGCTCCTCGCTGCGCTCGGTGCCTACTCGATCAGCGGTGTGCAGTTGGTGCCTACTCGATCAGCGATATGCAGTTGGGCCTACTCGATCACCGGTTCGGAGTGGGATGCGTCAGGCGCCGGCGATCTGGAGTTCGCGTTCCACCGCGGCCTCGAGGCGTTCCCGGATGTCGGGCACGGAGATCTTGTTGATCACCTCGCGGAAGAACCCGCGGATGACGAGGCGCCGTGCCAGGTCCTCCGGGATCCCGCGGGCCTGCAGGTAGAACAGTTGCTCGTCGTCGAAACGTCCGGTGGCACTGGCATGTCCGGCACCGACGATCTCGCCGGTCTCGATCTCCAGGTTCGGCACCGAGTCGGCCCGGGCGTTGTCGGTGAGCACCAGGTTCCGGTTCAACTCGAAGGTGTCGGTGCCCTCGGCCTCCGGACGGATCAGCACGTCACCGATCCACACGGTGTGCGCCTCGCGGGTCCGATCTCCGCTCGGATCACCTTGCAGCGCGCCCTTGTAGACCACGTTGGAGCGGCAATGCGGCTGACTGTGATCCACCAGCAGACGCTGCTCGAGGTGCTGGCCCGCATCGGCGAAGTACAGACCCCACAGCTCGACGTCGCCGCCGGGTGCGTCGTAGTGCACCACCGGCGAGAGTCGAACGAGGTTGCCGCCGAGGCTGATCGCGAAGTGACGGACCACCGCGTCGCGGCCGACCTTGATGTGGTGGGCGGCCACGTGTACCGCGTCGTCGGCCCAGTCGTGCACGTTCACCACGGTCAACGAGGCCTGGTCGCCGACGACGAACTCGACGTTCTCCGCGTAGGTGCCGCTGCCCTTCTGATCGAGGACGACGACCGCGCGAGCGAACGGCTCGAGACGGATCTGCACGTGTCCGAATGCGGTCTGTCCTTCACCGGGGCCGTCGAGATGGACGACCACCGGCTCGCTCAGGTCGACCTCCTTGCCGACGGTCACCACGGTTGCCTGCGTGAACGACGAATACGCTTGTGCGGCAATCCGGTCGAACGGCACGCCGCCCTGCCCGAGTCGCTCGTCGTCACGTCCGACGGTCTGCACCGTCACACCGTCACCGGCTCCGGTGACCGTGATCTCGGCTTCCGCTGTGCGGGTCGCCGAACCGTCATGCAGTCCACGCAACCGCCGGAACGGCGTGAACCGCCACACCTCTTCGCGGGGACTGGGTACTTCGAACGCCTCGACATCGAACGAGGTGAACATCTGTCCCTTGTTCACCTGGGCGGCGGCCGCCGCGGGGCTGACGGGAATCGTGGGATCTGCCATCAGCCGACGGCTCCTTCCATCTGCAATTCGATGAGCCGGTTCAGCTCGAGTGCGTACTCCATCGGGAGCTCCTTGGCGATCGGCTCCACGAATCCGCGGACCACCATCGCCATCGCCTCGTCTTCGGTCAGGCCGCGGCTCATCAGGTAGAAGAGCTGATCGTCGCTGACCTTGGAGACGGTCGCCTCGTGGCCCATCGTCACGTCGTCCTCACGGATGTCGACGTACGGGTAGGTGTCACTGCGCGAGATCGTGTCCACCAGCAGCGCATCGCATTTCACCGTCGACCGACTGCCGTGGGCACCGTTGTTGACCTTGATCAGGCCGCGATACGACGCGCGTCCACCGCCGCGGGCCACCGACTTCGACACGATGTTGCTCGACGTGTTCGGCGCCAGGTGCACCATCTTGGAACCGGTGTCCTGATGCTGTCCCTCGCCGGCGAACGCGACCGAGAGCACCTCACCCTTGGCGTGCTCGCCGGTCAGCCACACGGCCGGGTACTTCATCGTCACCTTGGAGCCGATGTTGCCGTCGATCCACTCCATGGTCGCGCCGGCCTCGGCCTTGGCGCGCTTGGTGACCAGGTTGTAGACGTTGTTCGACCAGTTCTGGATGGTCGTGTAGCGGCAGCGACCACCCTTCTTGACGACGATCTCGACGACCGCGGAATGCAGCGAGTCGGTCTTGTAGATCGGAGCGGTACAACCCTCGACATAGTGCACGTAGGCGCCCTCGTCGACGATGATCAGCGTCCGCTCGAACTGACCCATGTTCTCGGTGTTGATGCGGAAGTACGCCTGCAGCGGGATGTCGACGTGCACACCCGGCGGGACGTAGATGAACGAGCCACCCGACCAGACGGCGGTGTTGAGCGCGGAGAACTTGTTGTCACCGGCCGGGATCACCGAGCCGAAGTACTCCTGGAAGATCTCCGGGTGTTCCTTGAGGCCGGTGTCGGTGTCGAGGAAGATGACGCCCTGCTCCTCGAGGTCCTCACGGATCTGGTGGTAGACCACCTCGGACTCGTACTGCGCGGCGACGCCGGCGACCAGACGCTGCTTCTCCGCCTCCGGGATGCCGAGCTTGTCGTAGGTGTTCTTGATGTCCTCGGGCAGTTCTTCCCAGCTCGCCGCCTGCTTCTCGGTGGACCGCACGAAGTACTTGATGTTGTCGAAGTCGATACCGTCGAGCTCTGCGCCCCAATGCGGCATCGGCTTGCGGTCGAAGATCTTGAGCGCCTTGAGCCGGTTCTCCAGCATCCAGTCGGGCTCGTTCTTCTTCGCCGAGATGTCGGCGACGACGGCGTCGGACAGACCGCGCTGCGCACTCGCTCCCGCGACATCGGAGTCCGACCAGCCGTACCCGTAGTTGCCCAGGGAGGCGATCGTCTCCTCCTGGGTCAGCGGGGTGGGCTTGGTCCCGACTTCTGGTGTCACAGCGCCGGTGGGTTCGGTGACTGTCATCGCGATGCCTTTCGACTCGTCTTCTTCGGTTCGGCGGAGGCGGGCTGTGCTCCGCTCACTGTGGTCTTCGGGGCCGCCACGCCGTCCGGGGGCGGATGCAGCGGCACGTGGGTGGTACAGGCGCAGTCGCCGTTGGCGATGGTGGCCAGGCGTTGCACGTGCGTTCCGAGCAACTCGGTGAACATCGCGGTCTCCGCTTCGCAGAGTTCGGGGAACTCCGCGGCCACATGTGCGACCGGACAGTGGTGCTGACAGATCTGCACGCCGGTGCCGACCTCGCGGGTATTGGCGGAGAAACCGGCACTGGTCAGTGCGTCGGCGATCTCGTCGACCGTGTGCGCCACCGATCCGGATTCCTCGGCGGGGGTCACCTTCGCGACGATCCCCTCGATACGGTCCCGGGCGAACTCCTCGACGGCCGCTTCGCCACCCACGACGCGCAGTTTGCGCATCGCGGCGCCGGCCAGATCGTCGTAGGCGTGTCGCAGCTTGCCGCGGCCGGTCGCGGTCAGCTGGAACCACTTGGCCGGCCGGCCTCGTCCGCGGCGACCGAATCCCGACGACGATGCCTCAACATCGCCGACCTCGGCCAGCGCGTCGAGATGACGGCGGACGCCCGCGGCGCTGATCCCGAGCCGATCGGCGATCTCGGTCGCGGTGAGCGGACCGTCTTCGACCAGCAGTGAAACCACGGCAGCACGGGTCTGCCCGTCATGATGACCGGCGGGACTGCCCCCCTGGTCGGAGGGGCCACGTGTCGCGGCTGCGGACAGCGCTGTATCGCTCCTCATGGTTTTCACAACGCAAGTGTGACGTAATTACTTCCCGCGTGCCAGCAAGGGTGACCTTACCGACGGGACCGACTGACGTGTCGACCCCCTGCAGGACACGGGTGGCACTGTTGGGGCATTAGAGTCGTCGGCGTGCCAGGAACGGGCGTGTCAGAAGCCAACGCGGAGCGAGAACCAGATCGCTCACGCGTGCACAAGGTGCTCGACTACGCCGGATTGCGCAGACCAAAGACCGCCCGGACCGGTGAGAACGTCGATCAGGGCACCGAACGTCGGGGCGATTACGGCAAAACCGTGGCGCGGCTGCACGACGACGAGCGCGAGGTCGGCCCGCTCGATGCCGCCGAGAATCGCCGCCTCCTGCGCATCAAGCTCTTCGGGGCGACCGGGTCGATCCTGCTGCTGATCGGCTCGCTGGGCACCGGTCAGATCCCGGTGCTGCAGAACCCCGTCGCCGGAATGCGAGTGCTCTCCCTCCCGTCCCGGATGTGGAGCACCGCACTGACACTGTCCATCGGCGGCACCATCATGTTGGTGGTCGCCTGGCTGCTGATCGGGCGATTCGCGGTGGGACGGTTCAGCGTCGAGGTGCTGCAGGGCCGCAGCCCCGAGCGGCGTATGACCCGTCGGCAGGCCGACCGAACGTTGATGCTGTGGATCGCTCCGATCATCGTCGCTCCCCCGCTGCTGTCGAAGGACATCTACTCGTATCTGGCGCAGAGCGCGATCGCCCACAGAGGCATGGATCCCTATGTGATCAGCCCGGTGCGTGGACTCGGTGTCGATCACGTCCTGACCCGCTCGGTCCCCAATCTGTGGCGTGACACCCCGGCGCCCTACGGCCCGTTGTTCTTGTGGATCGGCAAAGGCATCACCGCCGTGACCGGCGACAACATCACCGCTGCGGTGTTCGCACATCGGATCGTCGCGCTGGTGGGCATCGGCCTGATCGTGTGGGCCCTGCCGCGGCTGGCTCGCCGATGTGGCGTGTCGTCGGTGGCGGCGTTGTGGCTGGGTGCGATGAATCCGCTGGTCATCCTGCATCTGGTCGGCGGAATCCACAACGAGGCGTTGATGCTCGGCATGATGCTCGTCGGCATCGAACTCTGCTTCCGCGCCGTATACGGGACCGAGAGACTCAGACGGCCCGGATCGGTGTGGCCGTCGTCGGCAGGCTGGATTCTCATCGCCGGGGTCGCGGTGATCTCCGCCTCGGCGATGGTCAAGGTCGCGTCCATGCTGGCCCTCGGCTTCGTCGGTATCGCGCTCGCGCAACGCTGGGGCGCGTATCTGCCCGCGCTGCGCCACGCCCCGATACGCGACTGGTGGCAGCGATCGAAACGATCCGTCGCCGCTCTCTCGGCGTCCGCGTCGTTCCTCGCCGTCGTCCTGATCGTGGTCATGGTCGGGATCTCCGCAGGAACGGGTCTCGGGTTCGGCTGGACCAAGACACTGTCGACCGGAGACATCGTCCGATCCTGGATGTCGATGCCGACGCTGCTGTCGGTGACGACGGGCAGGATCGCGCTCGCACTGGGCCTCGGTGATCAGACGCAGGCCATTCTCGAGGTCGGCCGCCCTCTGGGCGAGCTCGTCGCGGTGATCTTCATCGTCCGATGGATGCTCGCCTGTCTGGCCGGGCGGCTCCACCCGTTGGGTGCACTCGGTGTGTCAATGGCCACAGTCGTGTTGTTCTTCCCGTTCGTCCAGGCCTGGTATCTGCTGTGGGCGGTCATCCCTCTCGCCGCCTGGGCCACTCGCCCCTGGTTCCGCATCACCACCATCGCGGTCTCCGCGATCATCGCCATCGTGGTGATGCCGACGAGTTCCAACACCAGTGGAGTCGTTCTGGCACAAGGACTTCTGGCCGGCGTCATCATGGTCGCGGTGATGACCGCACTCTTCTTCGAGGACCTGCCGATCCACCGCTGGTGGCGATCTCGACGGCGTGACGCGGTCCCGGCAGACGACCCGGACCGGCGATGAACGCACCCATGATGTCGGCGATCCTGGCCCCGCTCGGCGTTTTTGGGCCCACGGCGCGAAACGCATAGTCTGACCTGTGTGCGCGGCACGACGACCCGAGAGCGATACCACGGAGATGATCGACGACCCGATCAACCCGCCGATGGTCGCACGGTGAACGAGTCGGCCGACGCCCCGCCACAGCCGCAACGCCCCGGCTCTGTCACCCCGGCATTGCAGATCACCGGCCTCGTCAAACGGTACGGGGATCGCACCGCCGTCGACGGGCTCGATCTGGAACTCGCACCCGGGACTGTGCTCGCGCTGCTCGGCCCGAACGGCGCAGGCAAGACCACCACCGTCGAGGTCTGCGAGGGTTTCCTCACCGCAGACGCCGGTGAGGTGCGTGTCCTCGGTCTCGATCCCATCGCGGATAACGACGTGGTGCGCCGTCGCATCGGTGTGATGTTGCAGGGCGGCGGCGCCTATCCCGGTGCCCGCGCCGGCGAGATGCTGCGCCTGTGTGCCTCCTACAGTGCCGACCCGATCGATCCGGCATGGCTGCTCGATGTCCTGGGACTCACCGACGCGGCGCGGACGTCGTTCCGACGCCTGTCCGGCGGGCAGCAGCAGCGCCTGTCCCTCGCCTGCGCGATCGTCGGTCGGCCCGATCTGGTGTTCCTCGACGAACCGACCGCCGGCTTGGACGCTCATGCCCGAATCCTGGTGTGGGAGCTGATCGATCGACTCCGCAACGACGGCGTCTCGGTACTGCTCACGACCCATCTCATGGACGAGGCGGAAGAGCTCGCCGATCAGGTCGTCATCATCGACCACGGCCGGGTCGTGGCAGCCGGCACCCCGGCCGATCTGACCCACCGCGGCGCCGAGAACGAACTCCGGTTCTCGGCACCCCGCGGTCTGCACCTGTCCGAGCTGCTGCGAGCCCTGCCCGAGGGCTACAGCTGTACCGAGGTGACGCCGGGCAGCTACCTGGTGCGTGGCACGGTCACCCCACAGGTGCTGGCGACCGTCACCGCCTGGTGCGCCAAGATCGACGTGCTCGCCACCGACCTGCGGGTGGAGACCCGCAGCCTGTCCGACGTCTTCCTGGACCTGACCGGACGGGAATTGCGCTCATGACCGTTGCCGCCAACCGGTTCGCACCGGGGACCTTCGCTCCCCGACCGCGCGCCGCCTCGCTGCCCGCGATCCTCGCGGCACAGTCCCGAATGGAACTGACCCTGCTGCTGCGCAACGGCGAGCAGCTGCTGCTGACGATGTTCATCCCGATCACATTGCTGATCGGGTTGTGCCTGCTACCCGTGGACACCGGTCTCGGCGAATCCGCCGCCGAACGGGCCGCCACCTTCGTACCCGCGATCATGACCGTCGCCGTGATGTCCACCGCGTTCACCGGACAGGCCATCGCCCTCGGCTTCGACCGCCGCTACGGTGCGCTCAAACGGCTCGGCGCCACGCCGATCCCCCGCTGGGGCATCATCGCGGGCAAGTCGATTGCCGTCGTCATCGTCGTGTTCATGCAGGCCGTGATTCTCGGCGCCATCGGGCTCGCGTTCGGGTGGCGACCGTCGATAGTGGGCCTCCTCCTCGGCGCGGTGGTCATCGCGATCGGGACCGTCACCTTCGCGGCACTCGGCCTGCTGCTCGGCGGCACGCTCAAGGCCGAGGTGGTGCTCGCGCTGGCCAACCTGCTGTGGTTCGCGATGGTCGGCATCGGCAGCCTGGTGGTGATGGGTGATCGCGTGCCCGACGTCGCGCACTGGATCGCACGATGCGTACCGTCGGGGGCATTGACCGAGGCCCTCGATCAGGCCAGCCGCGGTTCGGTCGACTTCTTCGGCACAGGTGTGTTGCTGGTGTGGGCGGTTGTCGCCGCCGTGCTGGCAGTGAGGTGGTTCCGGTTCGAATGACAACTTCTCAGACTCCGTCGGTGGCACCGGCCACGGACCCGACCACACCCGCACCGGCTTCCGGCAGGTGGGCACGGGTGCCCGGTTTCGGCCGACCGACAGCACGATTCGTGTACTGGTGGGCGATCGCCCTGCTGGTCGCCAACGTCGGCATCGTCGCGACCGGCGGCGCCGTACGGTTGACGGGCTCGGGCCTCGGCTGTCCGACCTGGCCACGCTGCACCGACGATTCGTTCGTACCGCACGGCGCGCTCGGCGTGCACGGCGTCATCGAGTTCGGCAACCGGATGCTGACCTGGGTGCTGACCGTGGTGGCCATCGCCACCTGGATCGCCGTCCTGCGTTATGCGCGCTCGGCGCGCCGCGACAAATGGTTGGTGACCCTGCTGGCGCTGGGTATCCCGTTCCAGGGTGTCATCGGCGGCATCACCGTCTTGACCAAGCTCAACCCGTGGGTCGTGTCGCTGCACTTCGTGCTGTCGATGGCATTGGTATCAGGTGCCACCGTGCTCGTCTACCGACTTCGTCCCGGTGCGCCTCCGGCGCCGCCTGCCACCCCCGGCCGACGCCTCGGCAGGTCCCTGGCGTGGCTGCAGTACCTCGTGACCTGGGTGGCGATCTACCTGGGTACGGTCGTGACCGGTTCGGGCCCGCACGCGGGCGACACCGACGCCAAGCGCAACGGCCTGGCCCCCGACAACGCCACCCAGCTCCATGCCGACGCCGTGTTCGTCCTGATCGGTCTGGCCGTGGCGATCGGGATCTTCACCCGGGTGCTGGCACTACGCGAACAACGCACGGCGTACACCTTCCTCGGTCTGATCGCCGTGCAGGGCATCCTCGGCGTGGTGCAGTACAACACCGGCCTGCCGATCGCTCTGGTGATCGCCCACATGACCGTCAGCGCGCTGCTGCTGATCGCGGCGACGTGGCTCGTCCTGCAGTTCGGCCGAACCGGATCGGCGGACGCCGAGAGCACAGAGCCCGCGAACACCACTTCGGTGTCCACGGGCTCGTGACGATCGCCGCCCGCTGACGCGGGCGGACCCGATCAGAGAATCGCGTTGTTTCGCGCCTTCGGGAAACGACGCTGGCGGGCGACCCAGCCCGCCATCTTGCGATAATGCGACGGCGCGACGGTGGCGGCGGACGTCAGATCGCGATCCCACTCCGCCGTCTCGAGACCGTCGATCGCATCCACGACCGCATGCGCTGTGGCCAGATCGTCCACGACGCGGTCACCGAGGATCCCACCGGACTCCCCCACCAACGTGATCCGCACCCCGGCGGCACCGATCGGCTGGAGTACCGCCTTCGCAGCACCACCTTCGCGACCGATGAATCCCCTGATCGCGGCCACCACGTCGTTCGGGGCCGAAGCTGCTGCGGGCGTCGCCTCGGCGACGTCGGTATCGGGCTGCTCGCTCATGGGCTGAGCATACCGTTGTCCCCGAACGGGTCCGAACGTGCGGTAGAACAGTGTCATGCGCGCAATCCAGGTGATCCGCCACGGCGGTCCGGAGGTCCTCGAGTACGCCACCGTCGACGATCCGAGCCCCGGTCCCGACGATGTGGTGGTGCGCACCCGGGCCGTCGGCGTGAACTTCATCGACACCTATCTGCGTCGCGGGATGTACCCGTCGGTGCCGCCCTATGTGCCCGGTACCGAGGGCGCGGGTGAGATCGTCGCAGTCGGCGACGCCGTGGACGATCTCACCGTCGGCCAGCGGGTGTGCTGGGTCGATGCGCCCGCAAGCTATGCGGAGCTGGTCGCCGTGCCTGCCGCGCGCGCCATGCCCGTTCCCGACGCCGTCGCCGACGACGTTGCGGGCTCGGCCATGCTGCGCGGCCTCACCGCGCACTACCTGCTCGACGGCAGCGCTCATCCGCAGTCCGGCGACAGCGTGCTGATCCATGCCGGTGCCGGTGGTGTCGGGCTGATCCTCACCCAGCTCGCCAAGGTGCGTGGCCTGCGCGTCATCACCACGGTGTCCACCGACGAGAAGCAGCAGCTGTCCGAGGCCGCGGGCGCCGACCACGTGCTGCGATATGGCGACGACCTCGTCGAGCGGGTGCGCGCCCTCACCGAGGGGCGCGGCGTGCCGGTGGTCTATGACGGCGTGGGTGCCGACACCTTCGAGCAGTCACTCGCGGTGACCGCGGTCCGCGGCATCGTCGTGCTGTTCGGCGCCGCGTCCGGGCCGGTCCCGCCGTTCGATCTGCAGCGACTCAACGCCGCCGGATCGTTGTCGGTGACCCGTCCGACGCTGGCGCATTTCATCGCCGATCCCACAGAACTGCGGTGGCGTTCGGATGACTATCTCGGCGTGATCGCGGCCGGTGACGTCGATGTCCGAGTCGGTCAGAGGTATCCGCTGGAGCAGGCGGCCCAGGCGCACAGCGACCTCGAGGCGCGCATCACGACGGGAGCGACGGTACTGCTACCGGGCTGACATCGGTCGTCGGTGGCCGATCAGCTCGGTGGCCCCGATCAGCTCGGAGGCTCTGATCAGAAGTAGCTGGTGATGAGCGGCAGGTTGACGACCGCATCGATGGCGAGGCCGCAGAAGAGGATCGCGAGGTACTCGTTGGACTGCAGGAACACCTTCAACGGCGCGACCTCGGCGCCTGCGCGCGTCTCGCGGTAGAGCTTGCGCACCCGATCGGTGAACCAGATTCCCGACAACACGGCGACGGCCGCGTAGATCCAACTGGTGCCCGCGATGAGGATGAACGAGCACAGCACGGTCGCCCAGGTGTAGTACAGCATCTGCCGGGTGACGCGTTCGTCACTGGCGATCACCGGCAACATGGGCACACCGGCGGCCCGGTAGTCCTCCTTGTAGCGCATCGCGAGCGCCCAGGTGTGCGGCGGAGTCCAGAAGAAGATCACCCCGAACAGCACGATCGGCTGCCAGCTGATGCTGCCGGTCACCGCGGCCCAGCCCACCAGGGTGGGCATGCATCCGGCCGCGCCGCCCCACACCACGTTCTGCCAGGTGCGACGTTTGAGGATCAGCGTGTAGACGCCGACGTAGAAGATGATGGTGGCGCTGACCAGCAGGGCGCTGAGCAGGTTGGCCGCCCACCACAGCACCGCGAACGAGGCCACCCACAGCACGATCCCGAAGATCAGTGCACTGCGCGTGGACACCGCGTGCCGGGCCAGCGGTCGACGCGCGGTCCGCTTCATCTTCTGGTCGATGTCGGCGTCGGCGACCATGTTCAGCGTGTTGGCGCTCGCCGCACCCAACCATCCACCGATGAGGGTGAACGCGATCAATGCGATGTCGACATGTCCCCGGTCCGCCAGCAACATCACCGGGATCGTGGCCACCAGCAGGAGTTCGATGACCCGGGGCTTGGTGAGCGCGACGTACGCCAGGAACACGGCCTTCACACGTGACGGCAACGATGTCTCGGACGGCTCGGCGACTGCGGACGGATCGTGGGTGCCACGGGATGCGGCGGACACATCTCCGCTCACATGCTCCCCAATCCTCACAGCCACTCCTCGTCTGCCCTGACGCATTCCAAACGCACTCCGGTACGGCGAAACGACACGACGAGGGCTACTACAGAGCATGGTAGACGGTGACCGGGACGATCAAAGAATCGCCTCCCGGGCCCTCGGGTGTCACTCGCCGCGCCATCGGCGAGGGCGGGCGATTAGTCTGGACGATGTAGCTGCCGAGATCTCGAGCGGCCGATGTGATGAACGACCGGCACGCAGTCGTGACCGGTGCCCGCGGTGGCGATTCACACCGCCCGGCACACTGTGGGTCGTAGATGTACCGAATGCGATGACCTCGCACCGACCAGGCACAGGAGACAGCACGACCGTGGCGCTCACAGATGACATCCGCGCATTGACCCAGCCCGCATACCCGGACGACTGGACCGATGTGGACACCCGGGCCGTCGACACGGCCCGCCTGCTCGCCGCCGACGCGGTGCAGAAGTGCGGCAGTGGTCACCCCGGGACCGCCATGAGCCTGGCTCCCCTGGCGTACACGTTGTTCCAGCGCGTCATGCGCCACGACCCGACCGACCCCGAGTGGGTCGGTCGCGACCGCTTCGTGCTGTCGTGCGGACATTCCAGCCTGACGCTCTACATCCAGCTCTACCTGGGCGGTTTCGGCCTCGAGCTGCCCGACATCGAGGCACTGCGCACCTGGGGTTCCCTCACCCCCGGGCACCCCGAGTTCCGGCACACGAAGGGTGTGGAGATCACCACCGGCCCGCTCGGTCAGGGTCTCGCGTCGGCCGTCGGTATGAGCATGGCCTCTCGATACGAGCGCGGCCTGTTCGATCCCGATGCCGCCGTTGGTGCCAGCCCGTTCGATCACCACATCTATGTGATCGCCTCCGATGGTGACATCGAAGAGGGCGTGACGTCCGAGGCGTCGTCACTGGCAGGCACCCAGCAGCTCGGCAACCTGATCGTGTTCTACGACCAGAACCAGATCTCCATCGAAGACGACACCGACATCGCACTGTCGGAGAACGTCGCCCTGCGCTACGAGGCCTACGGCTGGCACGTCCAGACCGTCGAGGGCGGTGAGGACGTCGTCGCGATCGAGGACGCGATCCGTGCGGCCCAGACCGTCACCGACAAGCCGTCGCTGATCTGCGTGCGCACCATCATCGGCTATCCCGCACCCACCAAGATGAACACCGGCGCCGCGCACGGTGCCGCGCTCGGCGACGACGAGGTCGCGGCCACCAAGAAGGCGCTCGGATTCGACCCCGACAAGAGCTTCGACGTGAGCGACGAGGTCATCGGCCACACCCGGGCACTCGCCGACCGTGGCGCAGCGGCAAAGGCACAGTGGCAGAAGGGCTTCGACGCCTGGGCCTCGGCAAATCCGGACAACAAGGCACTCTTCGACCGGCTGCAGGCGCATGAGCTGCCCGACGGCTGGGCCGATGTGCTGCCGTCGTGGGCGGTCGGCGACAAGGACGTCGCGACTCGCTCGGCCTCCGGCAAGGTGCTCACCGCGTTGGGCGCCATCCTGCCGGAGCTGTGGGGTGGGTCGGCCGACCTCGCCGGCTCGAACAACACCACGATGGACGGTGCCGCCTCGTTCGGGCCGACGTCCATCAGCACCAAGAAGTGGTCGGCGAACCCCTACGGTCGCACCCTGCATTTCGGCATCCGCGAACACGCGATGGGTTCGATCCTGTCGGGTATCGCGCTGCACGGCCCGACCCGCGCCTACGGCGGCACCTTCCTGCAGTTCGCCGACTACATGCGCCCGGCGGTCCGGCTCGCCTCGTTGATGGAGATCGATCCGATCTACGTGTGGACCCATGACTCCATCGGTCTCGGTGAGGACGGCCCGACCCATCAACCGGTCGAGCATCTCGCCGCCCTGCGGGCCATCCCCCATCTCGACGTGGTCCGTCCCGCCGACGCCAACGAGACGGCATACGCCTGGCAGACCCTGCTCGGTCGGCGCAATCACCCCGTCGGCCTCGCACTCACCCGCCAGAACGTGCCGGTGCTCGAGGGCACCTCGGCAGCCGGTGTGGCGGCGGGCGGCTACGTCCTGTCCGACGCGAAGGGTGAGCCTCAGGTGGTGCTGATCGGCACCGGTTCCGAGGTCCAGCTCGCCGTGGAGGCCCAGAAGAGCTTGGCGGACAAGGGAATTGCTGCACGCGTGGTGTCGATGCCATGCGTCGAGTGGTTCGACGAGCAGACCCCGGAGTACCGCGATTCGGTGCTGCCGCCGTCGGTGCCGCGCGTGTCCGTGGAGGCCGGCATCGCGATGCCGTGGTACCGCATCGTCGGTGACCGTGGCGAGATCGTGTCGCTCGAACACTTCGGCGCCTCCGCCGACTACAAGGTCCTCTACACCGAGTTCGGCATCACCGCGGACGCCGTCATCGCGGCGGCCGAGCGCGTCGCCGGCAAGTGAACGTCACCGAGCCGCACAACGTCAGGAGAGAACAGTGACACAGAACGAGAAGCTCGCCGAACTGTCCGCCGCCGGAGTGTCCGTCTGGCTGGACGACCTGTCCCGTGACCTCATCGGCTCCGGTGATCTGGCCACCCTCATCGACACCAAGTCGGTGGTCGGTGTGACCACGAACCCGTCGATCTTCCAGGCCGCACTGTCCAAGGGCACCAGCTACGACGCCCAGGTCAACGAACTCGCCGCCCGCGGCGCCGACGTGGACGCCACCATCCGGACCGTCACCACCGACGACGTGCGTAACGCATGCGACGTGCTCAAGCCGGTCCACGAGGCCTCCGACGGTGTCGACGGTCGCGTCTCCATCGAGGTCGATCCGCGCCTGGCGCACGACACCGATGCCACCGTCGCACAGGCGATCGAGCTCTGGAAGATCGTCGACCGGCCGAACCTGCTGATCAAGATCCCCGCCACCAAGGCGGGGCTGCCTGCGATCACCCGTGTGCTCGCGGAAGGCATCAGCGTGAACGTGACGCTGATCTTCTCCGTCGAGCGCTACAAGGAGGTCATGGACGCCTACCTCGACGGGCTCGACGCGGCCGCGCAGGCCGGACACGACCTGTCCGGCATCCACTCGGTGGCATCGTTCTTCGTCTCCCGAGTGGACACCGAGATCGACAAGCGGCTCGACGCCATCGGCACCCCCGAGGCGCTCGAACTGCGCGGCAAGGCCGGTCTGGCCAATGCACGCCTCGCCTACCAGGCCTACCAGGAGGTGTTCGAGGTCGAGTCCCGCTTCCCCGACCTGCTCGCGCAGGGCGCCCGCCCGCAGCGCGCGCTCTGGGCGTCGACGGGGACCAAGAACGCCGACTACCCGGACACGCTGTACGTCAGTGAGCTCGTGGCACCGAACACCGTGAACACGATGCCGGGCAAGACGATGGACGCCTTCGCCGACCACGGTTGGGTCAACACCGGGTCCATCGTGGGGCTCGCGCAGGAGTCCCAGGCCACCTTCGACGCGATCACCGCGGCGGGGGTCGACCTCACCGATGTGTTCGCGCTGCTCGAGGCCGAGGGGGTGCAGAAGTTCGAGGATGCCTGGAACGAGCTGCTCACCGCCACCACAGATCAACTGGCCGCGGCGACCAAGGGCTGATCCCGGTTGCCCGGCAGCCAGTCGACCTGGAGCAATCCGCTCCGCGATCCGCGGGACAAGCGTCTCCCGCGGATCGCGGGTCCGTGCAGCCTGATCATCTTCGGCGTCACCGGTGATCTGGCCCGGAAGAAGCTCATGCCCGCGGTGTACGACCTCGCCAATCGCGGGTTGCTGCCGCCCTCGTTCGCACTCGTCGGTTTCGCCCGAAGGGATTGGGACGACGAGGATTTCGCGAAGGTCGTGCACGATGCGGTCCGCGATCACGCCCGCACCGGGTTCCGTGAGGAGGTGTGGGAGCGACTCGCCGAGGGGTTCCGATTCGTGCGTGGTTCGTTCGACGACGACGACGCCTTCGATCGGCTCAAGGACACCCTGGCCACGCTCGACAAGGAGCGCGGCACCGACGGCAATCACGCGTTCTACCTGTCGGTCCCACCGAAGGCCTTCCCCACCGTGTGCGAGCAATTGCACCGCAGCGGCCTCGCTCGCGAGGAGAGCCCGGATCACTGGCGTCGCGTGGTGATCGAGAAACCGTTCGGCCACGACCTGGAGTCGGCCAAGGAACTCAACGCCATCGTCAACGGCGTGTTCCCCGAGTCGTCGGTGTTCCGGATCGACCACTATCTGGGCAAGGAGACCGTCCAGAACATCCTCGCCCTGCGGTTCGCCAATCAGTTGTTCGATCCGCTGTGGAGTTCGCACTACGTCGACCACGTGCAGATCACCATGGCCGAGGACATCGGACTCGGCGGCCGGGCCGGGTACTACGACGGCATCGGTGCCGCCCGTGACGTCATCCAGAACCATCTGTTGCAGTTGATGGCGCTGGTGGCCATGGAGGAACCGATCTCGTTCGAGCCCAAGCAATTACAGGCTGAGAAGATCAAGGTGCTGGCCGCGACGCGCAACATCCTGCCGCTGTCGGAGAACACCGCTCGTGGCCAGTACGGACCCGGTTGGCAGGGCAGCCAGAAGGTTCCCGGCCTGCTCGACGAGGAGGGGTTCTCCGAGGGCTCCACCACCGAGACGTTCGCCGCGATCGCCCTCGAGGTCGACTCTCGCCGCTGGGCCGGTGTCCCGTTCTATCTACGCACCGGGAAACGCCTGGGGCGCAGGGTCACCGAGATCGCCCTGGTGTTCAAGCGGGCGCCGCATCTGCCGTTCGACAAGACCATGACCGAGGATCTCAGCCAGAACGCCCTGGTGATCCGCGTCCAGCCGGACGAGGGCATCACGCTGCGGTTCGGATCGAAGGTGCCGGCGTCGAGCATGGAGGTGCGCGACGTCAACATGGATTTCAGCTACGGCACCGCCTTCACCGAGGCCTCCCCGGAGGCGTATGAACGACTCATCCTCGACGTGCTGCTCGGTGAGCCGTCGCTGTTCCCGGTGAACGACGAGGTCGAATTGTCCTGGAAGATCTTGGATCCGGTACTCGAAGCCTGGGCTGCCGACGGCGAACCCGACACCTACGAATCCGGTGCCTGGGGTCCCGCCTCGGCCGACGAGATGATGGCACGCCAGGGTCGCAGCTGGCGACGCCCCTGAGATCGACGACCATGAGAGAGGTTGGTGCACGTTGATCATCGAACTCCCGGACACCTCCACCAACACGGTGGCGCGCAAGATCGTCGAGCTCCGCGAGTCGGGTGGGGCGATCAGTCTCGGTCGGGTGTTGACCCTCGTGGTCTGCGCCGAACACAGCGAGCCGACGGAGGGTGCGATCGAGGCCGCCATCGGCGCCAGCCGGGAGCATCCGAGTCGCGTGATCGTGATCTCGCGCGGCGATCGCGACGCGGAACCCCGGCTCGATGCCGAGATCCGCGTCGGCGGCGACGCGGGCGCCTCGGAGGTGGTGTTGCTGTTCCTGCAGGGAGAGCTCGCACGACACCCCCGTTCGGTGGTCACGCCGTTCCTGCTGCCCGACACCCCGGTGGTGACCTGGTGGCCCGGCACGGCGCCGGACGACCCGGCCGCAGATCCGATGGGCACCCTGGGGGCCCGGCGCATCCTCGACGCCCGCCGGTGCGGACACCCCGACACGGTGCTCGCACAACGCCTCGCGACCTACTCTCCCGGGGATTCCGATCTCGCCTGGACGCAGATCACCCAGTGGCGTGCTCTGCTGGCCTCGGCGGTCGACCGTCCGCCGCACACCGCCATCACCTCCGTCACGGTATCCGGTCCGGCGGGATCACCGTCGGTGGAACTGCTCGCAGGCTGGCTGCGCTCGGCCCTGCAGGTACCGACGACCCGGCACGTGGGCAGCTTCGAGATCCGGCTGGTCCGCGACGACGGGCCGACCGTGCTCGCCATCGACGAAGATCGCAACGCAGTGCTGACCAGTCCCGGCAAACCCGATGGCCGGGTCGCGATGACCCCGCGCGAATTACCCGTGCTGCTGGCCGAGGAACTGCGCCGACTCGACACCGACGAGGTCTACGAACTTGCTCTACGCGGCGCGGCCGAGGTGGAGTACGAGGAGGTACCCGCATGACACCGGAGACCCTGGTCTTCGACGACAAATCCGACCTGGTGGTCACCGCCGCGCGGCGGTTCGTCGACCTGGTGACGCGCGCACAGGCCGATCACGGCGTGGCGTCGGTGGTGCTGACCGGCGGTAGCAACGGCATCGCCATCCTGCGCGAACTCGCCGCCGACAGCGGCGACATCGACTGGTCGAAGGTCGAATTGTTCTGGGGTGACGATCGTTTCGTGCCCGCCGACGACCCGGAACGCAATGTCGGGCAGGCACGCGAGGCCCTGCTCGACCACGTGCCGCTCGATCCCGCCCGGGTACACCCGATGGCCCCGTCGGACGGCGAGTTCGGCGACGACATCGAGGCTGCGGCGGCCGCGTACGACAAGGCGTTGCGCGACACGGCGGCCGGGCATGTCCCCCATTTCGATCTGCACCTGCTCGGCATGGGCGGTGAAGGACACATCAACTCGCTGTTCCCGCACTCGGCCGCGACGCTGGAGTCGGAAAGAACCGTTGTGGCCGTGGAGGATTCGCCGAAACCGCCACCGCGGCGGATCACCCTGACCCTGCCGGTGGTCAACCGCGCCAAGGCCGTCTGGTTCCTGGTCGCCGGTGCCGACAAGGCCGAGGCGGTCGCCGCAGCGCACACCGGCGCACACGCCGCCGACTGGCCGTGCGCCGGCGCCCACGGCACCGACGAGACGGTCTGGTTCCTGGACCGCCCCGCGGCATCGCGCCTGACCTGACTCAGCCCGAGTTGCGTAGTGCGGTGGCCAGACCGTTCATGGTGAGCTGAATCCCGCGGCGCAGTCGCGGGTTGTCGTCACCGGCGCGGAAACGTCGCAGGAGTTCGATCTGCAGCAGGTTGAGCGGCTCGAGATACGGAAAGCGGTTGTAGACCGAACGTTTCAGCGCCGCGTTGTCGGCGAGCAGATCCTGGGTGCCGGTGATCTTCGAGTACATCTCGATAGTGCGTTCGTGTTCGTCGACGATCATCCCGAACACGGTGTCGCGCAGTTGCTCGTCGGGCACGAGTTGGGCGTACCGATGTGCCAGGCCCATGTCCGACTTGGCGAGCACCTGTGCCATGTTCGACATCACGGTGCGGAAGAACGGCCAGTCCTCGTAGTAGCGACGCAGCGTCTCGAGGCGTCGTGGGTCGTCGCCGACCCACTGCTCGAAGGCGGCACCGGTGCCGTACCACCCGGGCAGCATGACCCGAGACTGGGTCCACGACAGCACCCACGGGATCGCACGCAGGTCGGAGATCTTCTCGGTCTGCTTGCGTGAGGCGGGACGACTGCCGATGTTGAGGGCACCGATCTCCGACAGTGGGGTCGACGTGGTGAAATACTCCACGAACCCCGGGGTGTCGTGCACCAGTCGGCTGTAGGCCGCACGGGCCAACTCGGCGATCTCGTCCATGTCGCGATAGGCGGCATCGGAATCGTCGCCGAGACCCTCGACATCGAGCAGTGACGATTCGATCGTCGCGGCCAACAACGTCTCCAGGTTGCGCTGCGCGAGTACCGGTTCGGCATATTTGGCCGCGATGATCTCGCCCTGCTCGGTGATCCGCAACGAGCCCTGGACCGCACCCGGCGGCTGCGCGAGGATGGCGTCGTAGCTGGGACCGCCACCGCGACCGACCGTGCCACCACGACCGTGGAACAGCCGCAGCCGAATCCCGGCCTGCCGTGCCGCCTCGACCAGATCCAGTTCGCCGCGGTACAGCGCCCAGTTGGCCGCCATGTACCCGCCGTCCTTGTTGGAGTCCGAGTAGCCCAGCATCACCTCCTGCATGCCGGCCTGCCCGTCGACGAGGCCCCGGTACAGGGGGATGTCGAGGGCTGCGAGCAAGGTCTGTGCGCCCTGTTGGAGATCCTCGATGGTTTCGAACAGCGGCACGATACGCACCGTCGAGGTGAGTGTGCCGGTCTCGGCATCGATCTCGAGGAGTCCCGCCTCCTTGAGCAGGATCATCGGCTCGAGCATGTCGCTCACCGACGTACACATGCTGATGACGTAGTTCGGCACGGCCGCCGGACCGTAGGCCCGCACCGCGCTCGCCGCGGCCCGCACGATGCCGAGTTCCTTGGCGGCCAGCTCGCTGAGCTCCGCGTCCGGTCGGGTCAGCGGACGACGGGCGGCCAGTTCGTCGGTGAGCACCGCGATGCGCGCTGCCTCGTCGAGGGACCGGTAGTCCGGATGCGCCCCCGCCCAGGCGAGGAGTTCGGCGACGACATCCTCGTGCATGTCCGAATTCTGCCGCATGTCCAGTCCGGACAGGTGGAAACCGAAGGTACGCACCGACTCTCGCAGACCCGCCAACCGGTCGTCGGCGATGATGTCGTCACCGGCCGACCGCAGACCGGCATCGACGACGTCGAGATCGGCGAGCAGTTCGTCGGCGTCGGAGTAGCGCACCGCACCGTCGAGGCCGAACAGGTCCGACGCCTTCATCACGTCCTCGCCGAACAGCTCGGTGGCGGTGGCGACCAGCCTCGACCGGATGTGCCGCAGCGCCAGACGGAACGGTTCGTCGGCCGCGGGTTGATCCCGCGCGACCCCCGCCAGTTCGAAGATCTCGTCGGTCGGCGACATCAGCCGGGTCGACATGCTCAATTCTTCGGCCAGCACCGTGAGTTCGGACAGATGGTGCCCGATCGCCGTACGCGCGGCGAGCGTGGTGGCCATCTCCACGATGTCCCCGGTCACGAACGGATTGCCGTCGCGGTCGCCGCCGATCCACGAACCCATCACCAGCATCGGGTCATCGGTGAGGTCGGCATCCGGATAGGCCGCGCGCAGTGTCTTGCGCACCGAGGTGTTGATCTTGGGCACCACCTCGAAGAACGAGGCGTCGTAGTAGCGCAGTCCCGAGCGGATCTCGTCGGAGATGGTGAGACGTTCAAGCCGGATCAGCGCGGTCTGCCAGAGGGTGAGCATCTGCCTCCGGATGCCCTTGATCACCTCGGCGTCCTCGTCCGCGGTGAGCTCGGTGCGTTCGCGGTATCGCATCAACTCGGTGATCCGGTTCTGTGCCTCGAACACGGATCGACGCCGGGTCTCGGTCGGATGCGCGGTGATGACCGGGACCACCGTCGCATCGGCCAGGGCACGACTCACCTGGGCGTCGGTGAGCCCGGCGGCGCCGAGCTTGGCATAGGTGGCCGCCAGGCTGCTGGACTGTGGCGGATCGCCTGCGCGCACATGAATGGCCCGACGGCGTTCGCGGTGTCCGTCCTCGGCCAGGTTGGCGAGCAACGCAAAGGTGCTGAATGCCCGGATCACCGGCATCACCACCGACAGATCGAGGTCGGTGAACTCGTCGGCGAGGGAGTCTCGGTCGATCTCGGCCCGGCGGATCCGGAACGCGGCGATCCGGGCGTTCTCCACCACGTCGAACACCTCCGACCCGGAGTTGTCGCGGATGGTGTCCCCCAGGATGCCGCCGAGCAGCCGGATGTCCTCGCGGAGCGGCTCGGTCAGTGCCCTGCCCTCGTCGTCGACGACGATGTGATCCACGATCGGGATGGAAGGTCGCCATCCGGGGGCTCCGGCAGAGGGTGCGGGTTCGGGCGTCGTCGATGCGCTCATGGGTTTCAGTATCCCGGCATCGGCCCCGGGGGGCATCCGGACGCGGCCGAAAAACGACGACGACCCGGTCACCCACCCCTACGGGCGGGCGGACCGGGTCGCCGTTTCCGCAACGATCGCGTCGTTGCGGAGAGGTCGTTCAGGAGAGCTTGATGTCCAGGCCGATCGCGACGATGAAGATGAACCAGATCAGTCCGACGAAGATCGTCAGCCGGTCGAGGTTGCGCTCGACGACGCTGGAGCCGGACAGACTGGACTGGACGCCGCCGCCGAACAGCGACGACAGGCCGCCACCCTTGCCGCGGTGCAGCAACACCAGCACCACCATCAACACGCTGGTGATGACCAATCCGATGTCGAGTGCGAGCTTCACGTGTAGTCAGTCCTGTTCGGTCGGTATCTGCACGGTCGGTACCTGCAACTGTGGCAGGTGGTACCCGTCGGTGGGCACAACCTGCCACAGTCTACGCGACCGTCGTCGCGCTTCCAGGATCGGGGCCGGAGCCCGGGCAGAGCCCTCTATCGGGCCCGGTTTCGGGAGTCCGGGCGTGACATCACGGCAGAGGTCCGCCCGCGGCGATCGCCGACAGGCTCGCGAACTCGTCCGACTTCAACGATGCGCCGCCCACCAGGGCACCGTCCACGTCCGACTGTCCGACGATGTCACCGACGTTCTTGGCGTTCACCGAGCCGCCGTAGAGAATCCGCACCGACGACGCGGTCGCCTCGTCGGCGAGTTCGGCCAGGGCGCCGCGCACCGCACGACACACTTCCTGCGCGTCCTCCGCGCCGGCCACCCGTCCGGTGCCGATCGCCCAGACGGGTTCGTAGGCAACGACGAGCTTGGCGATCTCCTCGGCGGTCAGGCCCGCGAGCGAGCCCTTCAGCTGCGCCACGTTGTAGGCGACGTGCTCGCCGGACTCGCGCACGTCGAGTCCCTCTCCGATGCACACGATCGGGGTCAGACCGTGCCGCAGCGCCGCCTTGGTCTTGCCGAGCACCACCTCGTCGGTCTCAGCGTGCAGGGTGCGTCGCTCGGAGTGCCCGACGACGACATAGCTGCAACCCAGCTTGGCCAGGAAGGCTCCGCTGATCTCACCCGTGTAGGCGCCCGAGTCGTGTGCGGACAGATCCTGCGCACCGTAGGTGATCAGCAGTTTGTCGCCGTCGACCACCGTCTGCACACTGCGGATGTCGGTGAACGGAGGGATCACCGTCACGTCGACCTTGTCGAAGTACTTGGCAGGCAACGCGAATGCGATCTTCTGGACCAGTGCGATCGCCTCGAGATGATTCAGGTTCATCTTCCAGTTGCCCGCGATCAGCGGTTTGCGGCCGCCGGTTGTTTTCGACGCTGCCATTCAGCTCTCCAAGACCTTGAGACCGGGCAATTCCTTGCCCTCGAGGTACTCCAACGACGCGCCGCCACCTGTCGAGATGTGCGAGAAGTCGGAATCGGGCAATCCGAGTGTGCGCACCGCGGCAGCGGAGTCGCCGCCTCCGACCACCGTGAACGCACCACCGGCGGTGGTTGCCGCGATGGCCTCGGCGACGCCACGCGTACCCGCCGAGAACTTCTCGAACTCGAACACGCCCGAGGGACCGTTCCAGAAGATGGTGGCCGCACCCGAGAGCACCGCGGTGAACCGCTTGACCGACTCGGGGCCGATGTCGAGACCCATCCAACCGTCCGGGATCTCGTCGACCGGCACCGTCTTGGCCTCGGCGTCGGCGGCGAATTTGTCGGCCACCACCACGTCGGCAGGCAGCCGGATCACGTCGCCGAAGCGGTCGAGCAGGTCCTTGCAGACCTCGATCTGATCTTCTTGCAGCAGCGACGTGCCCACCGAATGTCCTTGCGCGGCAAGGAAGGTGAACGCCATGCCGCCACCGATGACCAGGGTGTCGACCTTGGGTGCCAACGCCTCGATGACGCCGAGCTTGTCCGACACCTTGGAGCCGCCGAGAACCACGGCGTAGGGCCGCTTGACCTCGTGGGTCAACTTGGAGAGCACCTGCACCTCCGCCTCGACCAGCGTCCCGGCGTAATGCGGCAACAGCTTGGCGACGTCGTAGACCGACGCCTGTTTGCGGTGCACGACACCGAAGCCGTCCGAGACGAACGCGCCGTCGTCGCCGACGAGCTCGACGAGCGCCTTGGCCAGCGACTCGCGTTCGGCGTCGTCCTTGGAGGTCTCCCGCGGATCGAACCGGACGTTCTCCAGCAACAGGACGTCGCCGTCGGTCAGTCCCTCTGCCCGTGCGAGGGCATCGGATCCGACCACGTCACCGGCGAGCTGGACGTTGCGGCCCAGTTCCTGCCCCAGGCGCTCGGCGACCGGAGCCAGCGAGTACTTCGGGTCGGGTTCGCCCTTGGGGCGGCCGAGATGCGCGGTGATGATCACCTTGGCACCGGCATCGATCAGCGCCGACAAGGTCGGCAGTGAGGCCAGGATGCGGCCCGGGTCGGTGATCGTGTCCCCGTCGAGGGGGACGTTGAAATCCGACCGAACCAGCACTCCCCGACCTGAAACGCCTTCGGCCAGAAGGTCTTTCAGTGTGGGTACAGCCATGTCTGGGTTTTCCGTTCCTCCGGGTCGCCGTGTCAGAGGGACTTGCCGACCAGACCGGCGAGGTCCACCAGGCGGTTCGAGTAGCCCCACTCGTTGTCGTACCAGGAGACGGCCTTGACCTGGTTGCCGATGACCTTGGTCAGGCCGGCGTCGAAGAGCGACGAATGCGGGTCGGTGACGATGTCACTCGACACGATCGGTGCGTCGTAGTACTTGAGGATGCCCTTCAGCGGTCCCTCGGCGGCGGCCTTCATGGCGGCGTTGACCTCGTCGACCGTGGCCGACTTCTCGAGGATCGCGGTGAGGTCGGTGACCGAACCGGTGGGGATCGGGACGCGCAGCGCGTAGCCGTCGAGCTTGCCCTTCAACTCGGGCAGCACCAGGCCGATGGCCTTCGCGGCACCGGTCGAGGTGGGCACGACGTTGATCGCCGCGGCGCGGGCGCGACGCAGGTCCTTGTGCGGGCCGTCCTGCAGGTTCTGGTCCTGGGTGTAGGCGTGCACGGTGGTCATCAGGCCGGACACGATGCCGAACTCGTCATTGAGGACCTTGGCGAACGGGCCGAGGCAGTTCGTGGTGCACGACGCGTTCGAGATGATGTTCTGGCTGCCGTCGTACTTGTCGTCGTTGACGCCCATCACGATGGTGATGTCCTCGTCGGAGGCAGGCGCGGAGATGATGACCTTCTTGGCGCCCGCGTCGAGGTGTCCCTGTGCCTTGGCCCGAGCGGTGAAGATACCGGTGGACTCGACGACCACGTCGACACCGAGGTCACCCCACGGCAGCGCGGCCGGCCCTTCCTTGACCTCGAGGGCCTTGATGCGCAGGTTGCCCACGACGATGTCGTCGCCGTCGAGGGACACCTCCTGCGGCAGGCGTCCCAGGATCGAGTCGAACTTCAGCAGGTGTGCGAGAGTCGCGTTGTCGGTCAGGTCGTTGACCGCGACGATCTCGATGTCGGTGGTACCCAAGGCCTTCTGCGCTTCCACGGCGCGGAAGAAGTTGCGGCCGATCCGGCCGAATCCGTTAACGCCTACCCGAACAGTCACTGTTGTGCTCCTTAGCGGTATTCATCATCAGGCCCTGCGGCGGCCGGTTCGCGATCGTCTACACGACCCACCATGGGCCCACGGCACGTCCCAGCCTAGTAGGACGCCCTCAGGCGGGTGCAGGTAAGGGGTTGATTGTGCGGCGGCGGGCTCAGGCCTCGTCGAGCAGGTCCGAGGTGACGGCTGATTCGGTGTCGGGAATCCCCTCGCTGCGCGCCTTCTTGTCGGCCATCGACAGCAGGCGTCGGATGCGTCCGGCGACCGCGTCCTTGGTCATCGGCGGGTCGGCGAGCTGACCGAGTTCCTCGAGGGAGGCCTGCCGGTGGGTGACGCGCAGTTGGCCTGCGGCGACCAGATGGTCGGGAACCTCGTCACCGAGGATGTCGAGGGCGCGTTCCACCCGGGCGGCGGCGGCGACCGCCGCGCGTGCCGACCGTCGCAGGTTCGCGTCGTCGAAGTTCGCCAGACGGTTCGCGGTGGCGCGCACCTCGCGCCGCATCCGACGTTCTTCCCACACCAGCCGGGTGTCGTGGGCACCCATCCTGGTGAGCAGGGCACCGATCGCCTCTCCGTCCCGGATCACGACGCGGTCCGCCCCGCGCACCTCGCGGGCCTTGGCCGAGACCCCGAGTCGCCGGGCGGCGCCGACGAGAGCGAGGGCGGCCTCCGGACCCGGGCAGCTGACCTCCAGTGCCGAGGAACGGCCCGGTTCGGTCAGGGATCCGTGCGCGAGGAAGGCACCACGCCACGCAGCTTCCGCGTCTGCGACGCTGCCACCGACCACCTGGGCCGGCAGTCCACGCACCGGCCGGCCCCGGAGATCGAGCAATCCGGTCTGACGGGCCAGGCCCTCGCCGTCCTTGGTGACACGGACGATGTAGCGGGCGCCCTTGCGGATGCCGCCGCTGCGCAGCACGTGCACGTCCGAGCTGTAGCCGTAGAGGTCGAAGATCTCCCGCCGCAGGCGTCGGGCCACGTTGCCGAGATCGACCTCGGCTTCCACGACGACCCTGCCGGCCACGATGTGCAGGCCGCCCGCGAAGCGCAGCAGCGCCGACACCTCGGCCTTGCGGCAACTCACCTGCGTCACGACCAGCCGCGACAACTCGTCCTTCACCGCCGCAGTCATCGCCACCGGTCCCTGCCCTCCTGTCACGGTCCTCCTGTCACGGTTCGCGCCGCCACCATCCCAGGAGCCGCTGTCCACGTATCCCTGCATCACCGCTTGTCACCCCCAACGCCCGTCACCCGAAGACCATCGGGATCCTCACGGGTCCCGTCGATCGCGTTCGGCCGGGCGTCGCCACCGTCATCGGTGTCCGCGGCTCACGGCGATTCTTGCGCTCGAACAGCGTATCGACTCAATTCACCTTCGCACAGTTCGTTCACCAGGGCTGCGACTTTCTCCGGGTCGTGCACCGCTCGACCGGGAATCGCGAGGTCACCGGCATGCAGTTGTGCGCCGAACATCGCAGCCGCCCGAACCAGGTGATCCCGCTCACGACCGGCGGGAACCGACGCCGCATCGACGACGATGTCATCCACTCGCAGGACATCGGCGTGGGCGTGCAACACGTGCAGGTGCCGCTCCACCGAGAACCCGGTCGTCTCGCCGGGTTCGGCGGCCAGGTTGACGAAGAGCATCTTGCGGGCACCGGTCTCCCGCAACGCATTCAGCTGATCGGGCACCAGCACGTGCGGGATCACGCTGGAGAACCACGACCCCGGTCCGAGGACCACCAGGTCGGCGGAACGTATCGCCTCGCACGCCGCCGCACACGCAGGCGGTTCGGCGGGTAGCAACCGCACCCGTCGAACCTTGCCCGGAGTCGTCGCCACCGCGACCTGGCCCCGGATGGCGCGACTGATCCGCGGATCCTGTTCGAGGCCCGACACGTCGGCCTCGATCTCCAGCGGCACCGTCGACATCGGGAGGACCCGTCCGTCGATGTCGAAGACCTCGATCAGTTCGTCGAGCGCGGCCACCGGGTCGTCGAGCACCTCGGTGAGTCCGGCCAGCAGCAGGTTGCCGATGGGGTGGCCTGCGAGCGCTCCCCGCCCACCGAAGCGATGCTGGAAGACCTCCGACCACAAACGATGACCGTCGCCGTCGATGCGCCCCGCCCCGGACGGCGCCGCGGCACGTGCCGCTGGTGCAGACATCAACGCCGACAACGCCATCCGCAGATCGCCCGGAGGGATCACCCCGAGCTCGGCGCGCAGTCGGCCGGACGATCCGCCATCGTCGGCGACCGTCACGACCGCGGTGACGTCGGCGCTCAGGTACCGCATCGCGGTGACCGTCGCGAACAACCCGTGCCCGCCGCCGAGAGCGACGATCCGCTTGCCCGGTGCGGTCATTCGCGCCCCAGATCCCGGTGGATGACCCGGACGTCGAACCGGCGTGCGCCGGTGTCGTCTGTTGCCTTGCGCAGACGTGCGCCGATCTCCTCGGTGATGGCCACGCTCCGATGTTTGCCGCCGGTGCAGCCGATGCTGATCGTCATGTACCGCTTGCCTTCTCGTAGATACCCCGCTGACACGACCGCGACCAGTTCGAGATAAAGGTCGACGAATCGTCCGGCGTCGTCCTGACCCAGGACGTAGTCGCGGACCGCGTCGTCCCGACCATTCTGCGCCTGTAGTTCGGGCACCCAATACGGATTCGGGAGAAAACGCACGTCGGCCACCAGATCGGAGTCGATCGGCAGACCGTACTTGAAGCCGAACGACTGCACGGCCACCGACAACCTCTTGTCGGCCTCATGCGGGTAGACCTCCTCGACCACCTCCCGCAGTTTCGCGGCGGTCAACGACGATGTCTCCACCACCAGATCCGCGGTGTTCCTGATGGGCGCCAGATAGGCCCGTTCGCGGGCGATCCCGTCGATGAGGGTCTCCCTGCCCTGCAGCGGGTGCCGACGACGGACCTGTTCGAAACGCCGCACCAGTACATGATCGCTCGCGTCCAGGAACAACACCCGAGTACGCGCCCCGGAGACCTCGAGGGCCCGCTGCACGTCGTCGAGTTGGCTGCCGATGGTCTCGTCGGACGCCCGGATCACCATGGCCAGCCGTGTGATGGCCGGATCGCTCTCCCGGACCAGGTCGATCATCGTCGAGATCAACGTCGGCGGCACGTTGTCGGCGACGTACCAGCCGTCGTCCTCCAACACGTTGGCGGCCGTGGATCGGCCGGCTCCGGACATGCCGGCGACGAACAGCACGGTGAGCCGTGGCGGGACCGCCGCCTCCGGATCGTCGGTCGCGTCGGTGTCGGGTCGCTCAGTCACCCGTGTGCTCCTCTGGTCGGTCGGTGATGGCGGTACTCGTCGTTGCGCCGGAGCCTGCGGGCGTGGTCGCGGCGGTCGCATGGGTGTCGCGGGTTGCCGGGGCCTCGGTGGTTCTGGGTCTGTCTGTGGTCCTGTCATCCTCGGAGAGGGCGGCCCGCACCGCCCGCGCGGTGGCCAGGCCGATACCCGGCACCTGCGAGATGTCCTCGAGCGAGGCCTCCCGCAGACGTGCGACCGAACCGAAATGGGTGACCAGTGCAGACCGTCGGGTTCGGCCGAGCCCCGGGACACCGTCGAGGACCGATTCGGTCATACGTTTGCTGCGCTTGCTGCGATGGAAGGTGATCGCGAAGCGATGAGCCTCGTCACGGACCCGCTGCAGCAGGAACAACGCCTCACTCGTCCTCGGCAGGATCACCGGTTCGTCGTCACCGGGGATCCACACCTCCTCGAGTCGTTTGGCCAACCCGATGACGGCGACGTCGGTGACGCCGAGTTCGTCGAGCACAGCCGCCGCCGCATGGGCCTGCGGTGCACCACCGTCGACGACGAAAAGGTTTGGCGGATAAGCGAACCTGCGCGGCCGACCGGTCTTGGGATCGACCCCGGGACCCGACTCGGGCTGCGCCTCGGGGTCGGCGGCACGGTCGGCGCTGTGGCGCATGAACCGACGGCGGGTGACCTCGGCGATGGATGCGACGTCGTCGGAGCGGCCCTGCCCGGCCGCATACCGGATCGAATAATGCCGATAGTCCGACTTGCGGGGCAGCCCGTCTTCGAACACGACCAACGACGCCACCACATCGGTGCCCTGCACGTGCGAGATGTCGATGCACTCGATACGCAGCGGCGCCTGGTCGAGGCCCAACGACTCCTGCAGCTCGGTCAGCGCGGCGGACCGACTGGTGAGGTCGCCGGCGCGACGTAACTTGTGCTGCGCCAACGCTTCGGACGCGTTGCGCGCCACAGTGTCGAACAACGCCTTCTTGTCGCCGCGCTGTGGAACCCGCAGGGTGACCCGACTGCCCCGCAACTCCGACAGCCATTGCTGGAGGTCTTCGTGATCATCGGGCAACTCCGGTACCAGGACCTCGCGCGGGACCGACTCGCTGCGCACATGGTTCGGATCGATCTCCACCGAGGCGTCGAGATCGACCTCGGTGCCGTAGAACTGGGTGACGAAGGCGGTGACCTGCTCGCCGATCGAGCGGTCGTCGGAACGTTCCACGACCCAACCGCGCTGGCCGCGCACCCGACCGTCGCGGACATGGAACACCTGCACCGCGACCTCGAGTTCGTCGCCGACCATGGCAACCACGTCGGCGTCGGTGCCGTCGCCGAGCACCACCGCCTGCTTCTCCATCGCGCGGCGCATCGCGCCGACGTCGTCGCGCAGCCGCGCTGCCCGCTCGAAGTCGAGTTCTTCTGCGGCCTGGGTCATCTCGCGTTCGAGGTTGCGGATCATCTGATCGGTTCGCCCGGCCAGGAAGTCGCAGAAATCCTCGACGATCTCACGATGCCGCTCGGCACTGACCCGACCCACGCACGGTGCCGAACACTTGTCGATGTAGCCGAGCAGGCAGGGCCGGTCGATCTGTCGGTGACGCTTGAAAACACCTGCCGAACAGGTACGTGCGGGAAAGACACGGGTCAGCAGGTCGACCGTCTCGCGGATCGCCCACGCATGCGAATACGGGCCGAAGTACCGGACCCCACGCCTGCGCGGACCGCGATAGACGAACAGCCGCGGATACTCCTCGTTGAGCGTCACCGCGAGGACCGGATAGGTCTTGTCGTCGCGGTAGCGGACGTTGAAGCGCGGATCGAATTCCTTGATCCAGTTGTATTCGAGCTGCAGCGCCTCGACCTCGGTACCGACGACCGTCCACTCCACCTGTGCTGCGGTGGTGACCATCTGCCGGGTCCGCGGGTGCAGGCCCGCGATGTCCGCGAAGTACGACGTCAAACGCGAGCGGAGGTTCTTGGCCTTGCCGACGTAGATGACCCGCCCGTGCTGATCGCGGAACTTGTAGACCCCCGGGTCGGTCGGGATCGTGCCCGCTGCGGGACGGTAGGTTGTCGGGTCGGCCACGGTTTCCAGGCTAGCGGCTGGCTACGACGAGGCGCCTTCCGACGCGTCCGGTCCGGGCTGTGCCGTCCCGTGGTAGCGCTCCTCGAGCTCGCGGAACTCGGTCATCGCCGCGACTGCACGGTCGGAGTCCCACGCCTGAACGGCCAGCACCGGCACATGCTCGTCGGCGGGCAGCAGCAAACGCGCCGAGAATCCCTTGTCCGGATAGGTCAGACCCTGGACGCGGTCCCATTCGAACAGTCGCTCGCCGACCAGGTTCCGCACGCCGACACCGTCGGGTCCCACCCGCAGCCGTGCCCGCGTGAACAGCAGGATCGCACCCGCCTCGACGAGCCCGATCAGGGCCAGACCGATCTGATCGCTGCCACCGACGTGCACACCCGTGTCCGAGATGGTGAGCAGACCCGCGAACGTGATGTGGATGGCCAGCACCACCACGGCGACGACGATCGCGACCCTCGGCATCCTCCGGGGCCGGTACTCGAGGTCCCAGCGTGGCCTGGTCGCGGTGTCAGGCACCGAGGGACCGCAGGGTCAGGGCGGATGCGAGGGCCGCGGTCGTGGCCTGGGCGCCCTTGTCTTCCTTGGAGTCCGGCAGCCCGGCGCGGGCCAGTGCCTGCTCCTCGGTGAGGGTGGTGAGCACCCCGTTGCCCACCGGCGTCGACTCGTCGAGTGAGACGCGCGTCAAGCCAGCGGTGACCGCGTCGCACACGTACTCGAAGTGCGGGGTCTCGCCCTTGATCACCACGCCGAGCGCGACGACAGCGTCGTGGGTGCGGGCCAGTGCCTGCACCACGACCGGCAGCTCGATCGCTCCGGCGACATGCACCACGGTCGGGGCGGTGATGCCGCCGGCGGCCGCCGCACGGACCGCACCGTCGAGCAACGCGGTGCAGATCGTGGTGTGCCACTGCGACGACACGATGGCCAGTCTGAGGTCACCGGCATCGGCGAGGTCGAGTGTCGGTTCGCCGTGTCCGCTCACGCGGGTCCTCCCTGTCCGGCATTGTCGCCCCACTCGTCGAGGCCGATGAGATCATGCCCCATGCGATCGCGCTTGGTGCGCAGGTACCGCAGGTTCTCGGCGTTGGCGCGCACCGGCATCGGTACCCGGTCGACGATCTGCAGGCCGTAGCCGTCGAGGCCGACCCGTTTGGCTGGGTTGTTCGTCAGCAGACGCATCGATTGCACGCCGAGGTCGACCAGGATCTGCGCCCCGAGCCCGTAGTCGCGCGAATCGGCGGGCAGTCCGAGTGCGAGGTTGGCGTCGACGGTGTCGGATCCGGAATCCTGCAGCTGGTAGGCCTGCAGCTTGTGCAACAGACCGATGCCGCGCCCCTCGTGTCCGCGCATGTACAGGACGATGCCCCGTCCCTCCGCGGCCACCATCTCCATGGCGGCGTCGAGCTGCGGTCCGCAGTCGCATCGCAGGGAACCGAACACGTCGCCGGTGAGGCATTCCGAATGCACTCGCACCAGGACGTCGTCGCCCGCGGCGCCGCCGACATCGCCCATCACCAACGCGACGTGCTCGACGTCGTCGTAGATGCTGGAGTAGCCGACCGCACGGAAATCACCGTGGCGGGTCGGGATTCGGGCCTCGGCGACCCGCACGACGTGCTTCTCGTGCCTGCGTCGCCAGGCAATCAGATCGGCGATCGAGATGAGCGCCAGGTCGTGCTCGTCGGCGAAGACGCGCAACTCGTCGGTCTGGGCCATCGAGCCGACGTCCTTCTGGCTCACGATCTCGCAGATGACGCCTGCCGGGGCCAGTCCGGACAGCCGCGCCAGGTCGACGGCGGCCTCGGTGTGGCCGGGTCGCCGGAGCACGCCGCCCTCCTTGGCCCGCAACGGGACCACGTGTCCGGGGCGGGTGAAGTCGACGGCACTGCTGTCCGGGTCGGCCAGCAGCCGCATGGTGGTGGCGCGGTCGGCGGCGCTGATGCCGGTGCCGATCCCCTCGCGGGCATCCACCGTGACGGTGTAGGCCGTCCCGTGCTTGTCCTGGTTCATCGAGTACATCGGCGGGAGTCCGAGACGGTCGCAGTCCTCCCCGGCGAGCGGCACGCACAGATAACCGGAGGTGTAGCGCACCATGAACGCGACCAGTTCCGGTGTCGCCTTCTCCGCGGCGAAGATCAGGTCGCCCTCGTTCTCGCGGTCCTCGTCGTCGACCACGACGACCGCCTTGCCTGCCGCGATGTCGGCGATCGCCCGTTCGACCGTGTCGAACACGACGGCCCCGGCCGTCTGCTCGGACTGCCCTGCTGCGGCGTCCTGCTCCGTCGAAGCCGTCACGTCGTCACCACCTATCGTTGTTTCCGTCGTCATCGTTCACTCCACTCGCGCAGTCGTGCGTTCTCGATCATCGTCTGCACCGTTTTCCTGGTCTGCACCGCGGTCCCGCAGAGCGGGATGCAAACGCTCGACGTACTTGGCGATGACGTCGACCTCGAGGTTGACCGGGGCACCCACCGCAGCGGTCCCCAGATTGGTTTCCTGCAGCGTCGTGGGGATGAGGGAGATCTCGAACCATCCGTCGTTCTCGTCGCTGCCGTCGTCGACGGCGGCGACCGTCAGTGAGACACCGTCGACGGTGATGGAACCCTTCTCGACGATGTAGCGCGCCAACGACGCCGGGATGGCGATCCGCACGACCGTCCAGTGCTCGGAGGGACTGACCGACACCACGCGGCCGACGCCGTCGACGTGGCCTTGCACGATGTGCCCGCCGAAGCGTCCACCCGCGGCCATGGCGCGTTCGAGGTTGACCGGGGAACCGGCGCCGAGGTCGGCCAGCGAGCTGCGGCGCAGGGTCTCGGCCATGACGTCGACGGTGAACTCGTCGGTGCCCTGTTCCACGACGGTGAGACACACGCCGTTGACCGCGATGGAGTCGCCGAACTTCGCATCGCTGGTGACCAGCGGGCCACGAACGGTGATGCGGGCGGCGTCGGACAGATCGTCACGGCGCACGATGGTGCCGAGTTCTTCGACGATGCCGGTAAACACGTGACACTCCTCATCAGCTCACTCGGAGCAGATGAGGCAGCCACGGCGGCGCCCCGTTCTCTCTCATCCGGACTGTGACCGTCGGCTCCGGATTCACACCGGATCTGCTGACCCCACCTTTCGGTGGGCGCTCGCGGGCTCTGACATCGCACCCCTGGTGGGAGACATCAACACCGCCGGTGGGGAATTACACCCCGCCCCGAGAACTCTGACATCAAAATTAGCACGCGTTCACAATCGGTGACATCGCGCACCGGCCACCAGGGTGAGAGATACCCCACTGTCACCTCCATCGCGGCGTCCTCACCGGGACAGACGCAGGAGGACGTCGTCGCCGAGGGTTTCCACCGCGGTGAGCGAGAACCGGTCGGCGTCGGCAAGCGTCGTGACGGTGGGGATGTCGATCCCCGACACGCCTGCCCCCAGCACCACCGGGGCCAGATAGGCCTCGATCTCGTCGACGAGACCGGCCGCGAGGAAGGCCCCGACGATCGACGGACCGCCCTCGACCAGGACCCAGAGGGCGTCGTCGAGTGCGGCGAGCACGTCGGCGGGGTCGTGACTGCGGACGTGTTCGAGCGGCGCCGCGCCGTCGGTGACGCGGGCATCGGCGGGCACGTCGCGCATACCCATCACCACGCGGGTGGGCTGGTGGGATCTCAACTCGCCGTTGTCATGTCGGGCGGTCAGCGCCGGGTTGTCGGCCAGCACCGTCCCGGTCCCGACGATGATCGCGTCGAGCCTGGCGCGTTGTCGGTGTGCACGCCGGCGCGCCTGTGCACCGGTGATCCACTGGCTCGTACCGTCCGGGGCGGCCACGCGGCCGTCGATCGTGGTCGCGATCTTCGCGGTGACGAACGGACGTCCGTGGCGCTGTCGGTGCAACCACCCGCGCAGGGGGCCCGCGGCGGCGGCGGCGACCTCGATCCCGCCGACCACGGTCACCCCGGCCGCCCGCAGTGCGTCGGCGCCGCCTGCCGCAGCCGGATTCGGGTCGTCGAGCGCGTGGTAGACCGCGGTCACGCCCGCGTCGAGCAGCGCCTGCGCACACGGACCGGTGCGTCCGGTGTGGTTGCACGGTTCGAGGGTCACCACCGCGGTCGATCCGCGCGCAGCGGCGCCTGCCTCGCGCAAGGCCATGATCTCGGCGTGCGGCCCGCCCGGCGGCTGCGTGTGGCCACGTCCCACGATCGTTCCGTCGGGTGCGAGCAACACCGCCCCGACCGGCGGATTCGGCGAACTGCCCGGTTGCGCCGAGCGTGACTCGTCGATCGCGAGCTGCATCGCGCGGGCGATGTCGGTGCCGATCGGATCGTCGGGCATGGACGGATCAGCCCCGGGCCCCGACGACCTGTTCGCGTAGGGCGGCGACCGCCGCACCCGGATCGTCGGCGCCGTAGACCGCCGAACCGGCCACGAAGCAGTCGATTCCCGCCTCGGCGGCCTGTTCGATGGTGTCGGCGTTGATGCCGCCGTCGATCTCGACCAGCAGTTGCAGCTCTTCGCCGTCGATGAACTCACGGATCGCACGCGCCTTCGCCAGCACCTCGGGCATGAACTTCTGGCCACCGAACCCCGGCTCGACGCTCATGATCAACAAGGTGTCGAAGTCGCGCAGGATCTCCAGGTACGGCTCGAGTGGGGTGCCGGGTTTGATGCTCAGGCCGGCCTTGGCTCCCGCCGCCCGGATGTCGCGGCCCACGGCGATCGGGTTGTCGGTCGCCTCCGCGTGGAAGGTGACGTTGTGTGCACCGGCCTCCGCGTACGGCGGAGCCCAGCGTTCGGGGTTCTCGATCATCAGATGGCAGTCGATCGGGATGTCGGTCGCCTTGAGCAGACTCTCCACCACCGGCAGCCCCAGGGTGAGGTTCGGGACGAAGTGAGCATCCATCACGTCCACATGCAGCCAGTCGGCCCGGGTGGCGCCGTCGTGGGAGACGGCATCGGCCTCGGCGGCGAGATTCGCGAAGTCCGCGGACAGGATGGACGGGGCGATCATGGGGGCGCGACACATAGGCACAGATTGTAAGGCGTCACCCGTATGGTCCCGCCGCGCCTCTCGACGACGGTCAGAGCTTGCGTATCGCCGCGAGGAACATCGCGTCGGTGCCGTGCAGGTGCGGCCACAGCTGCACGTGGGGACCCGCGCCGAGTTGCTCGAGCGGCACCGGGACCAGACCGCGTGCGTCGAGTTGCTCGACGTCGTCGCGGTCGGCGAGCACGGCGTCGATCACCCCGACCGTCTCCGCGGGGTGCGGCGAACACGTCGAATACACGACCACTCCCCCGCTCTTCGTCAGTCTCAGTGCCTCGGTGAGCAATTCGCGCTGCAAGACCACGAGCTCGTCGACGTCGCCGGGCTGCCGGCGCCAGCGCGCCTCCGGTCGCCTGCGCAGCGAACCGAGCCCACTGCACGGGGCGTCGAGCAGCACCCGGTCGAAACCCGGCGTCAATCCGCTCGCCCGTGCGTCGGTCACGTGGACATCGACGGGCAGATCCTTGACGACGTTGCGGATGAGTTCTGCGCGGTGCTCGGACACCTCGATGGCGTCGAGGTGGGCACCGTCGATCTCGGCGATCGCGGCCACCAGCGCCGCCTTGCCGCCGGGGCCTGCGCACATGTCCAACCAGCGCCCGGCGTCGTCGGTCACCGGAGCGACCGTCAACGCACGCCCCACCAGCTGGCTGCCCTCGTCCTGCACCCCGGCGTAGCCGTCGCGGATCTCCGCGAGTTCACCGGGATCCCCGCCGGGCAGATACACGCAGTACGGCGAGTACCGGCCCATCTCCCCACCGCTGGTGAGGGAGAGTTCCTCGGCCGTGATCAACCCCGGCCGGGCCACCAGGTGCACCGGCGGACGCTCGTCGTCGGCCGCCAACGCCGCCTGCAGTTGACCCGCGGAACCGTCGAGCGCGTCGAAGAACACCTGGCCGATCCAGCGGGGATGGGCGTAGCGGAACGACAGATTGCCGATCAGATCGTCGGCCATCGACGGTGCCAGCGCATCGATCCACATGTCCTCATCGCGTTGGGACACCTTGCGCAGCACCGCGTTCACGAATCCGGCAGGCCCCATCCCGGCTTCCGCGCGGACCAGGTCGACCGACGTCGACACGGCGGCGTGGGCACCGATCCGGGTACGCAACAGCTGATAGGTCCCGAGCCGCAGGACATCGAGGATCCCTCCGTCGATCTCGGCCACCGGCCGGCGAGCCGCAGCCTCGATGACGGCGTCCAGCAATCCCTGGGCACGCGCCGACCCGTAGGCGAGTTCGGTCGCGAGCGCCGCGTCGCGGCCGGTGATCTTGCGCTCCCGCAACATCTTCGGCAACACGAGATTGGCGTAGGCATCGCGTTCGCGGATCGCGCGCAGGGTGTCCCGCGCAGCCGATCGCGCCGGGTCGATCGACTTGTCGCGCAGTGCCGCCTTCTTCACGATGTCACCGTTCACCATGTCGCTCGTCCGTCCGCCGCACCCGATCCGTGCGCCACCGCCGACGCCTGTCCGCTCCGCCTCATCACTGCACCGTGGTCCCGTCGTCCAGGCGCGCGCCGCGCGCCCAGTCGGCCGCCGCCATGGCCTTCTTGCCCGGCGGCTGCACCCACGACAGTCGCACCGGGACGGTCGACGTCCCGACATCCACCGACTTCTTCGCCACCACCAGCGATCCCGGCGGCGGTGTGTCCCCGACGGGTTCGACCGGGGTGACCGGGCCGATCTTGATCCGGGCGTCGTCGAGGGTGGTCCAGGCGCCCGGGGCCGGGGTGTGTGCGCGAATCGTCCGCTCCACGATGTGGGCGGGCAGATCCCAACGCACGCGGGCGTCCTCGACGTCGACCTTGGGTGCATGGCTGACGCCCGCCGCCGACTGTGAGACGGGCGTCAACGAACCGTCCTCGATCCCGTCGAGGGTGTCGCGCAACAGCTGGGCTCCCGCCTTGGACAGTCGGCCCAGCAGATCACCACTGGTGTCGGTCGCCGCGATGGTCTCGGTGATCACGCCGTAGACAGGGCCGGTGTCGAGGCCCTCCTCCAGCCGGAAGGTGGTCGCCCCGGTGACATCGTCGCCCGCGGCGATCGCGGCCTGCACCGGCGCCGCACCGCGCCATGCCGGCAGCACCGAGAAGTGCAGGTTGACCCAACCGTGCGTCGGCAGTTCCAGCAGGCCGGGTGGCACCAGACCGCCGTAGGCGACCACCGCACCGCAATCCGGGTGCCATGCCCGCAGACGATCGAGGACACCGGGATCGCGTAACCGACGTGGGGTGATGACCTCGATCTCGTGCTCGTCGGCAAGCGCGGCGACCGGCGAGCGGACCAGTGATCGGCCGCGGCCCGCGGCGGCGTCGGGGCGTGAGATCACCCCGACGACCTCGTGCTGCGGTGAGTCGAGCAGCAGCTGCAGCGATGGCACGGCCACCTCCGGCGTTCCGGCGAATACGACCCTCATGCGACCCTTTCGTCCCGGACGACCCTCATGTGTCCGTGCTATCCGATCGTAGGGGGATCGACCTGCACGCGGATCGAACCGGTGTCACGATGCGTGTTCCGTCGGATCTGCGCCGCGACGAGCGCCGATGTGAGGGCCCTGCCCGCACCGCGGTCCACGCGCAACAGAATGCGTTGAACGTCACCGCCGAGATCGTCCGCCGATCCCGCGGGCGGACGGACGCCCGGGGGCAGTGGCACCGGGCCGAGTACCTCACCGCCCGGTGGCAATTCGACGCTCTGCGCGAACGAGGAGATCGTCGCCGACGATCCGTCCACCGAAGCCATGGTGACCGCCGGCGGGAACCCGAGTTCGGCCCGCTGCGCGAACTCCTGGTCGGCGAATCCGACCGGGTCCCAGCGGATCACCGCCTGCACCGGAGCGAGCTGGGAGTCCGCCACGATGACCAGTGTGCCGCCGTCCGCGTGCGGACGCAGCAGGGCTCCCACGGCCATCCACCGGCGGACGGCGTCCTCGGCGGCACGCAGGTCGGCACGATCGAGCTGCGCCCAGGTGTCGACGATGACAGCCGCGCCGTATCCGCCCTCGGCGACCGGTTCGGCTCCCGGCGTCGCCACCACGATCCGGGCCCCGGTCGGTACGTCGTCGGCGATGGCCGACCCACCCGAGGTGAGCACCGGTACACCGGCGAACGCACGACCGAGCTCTTCGGCGGTACGGCGCGCACCGGTGGTCAGGGCACGGATCTGCGTTCCACCGCACTCCGCGCAGCGGAATGCGCGCTCACCCCGACCGCACCAGCGACACGAGATCGCACCCGACGCGTCGAGTTGCAGCGGGCCGTGACAGCTGCGGCAGCGCGCATGCGCGCGACATCGGGAGCACGCCAACGACGGGACGTATCCGCGTCGCGGCACGCTGAACAGCACGGGCGCATCCGCCTCGACCGCGGCGCGGGCGGCGTCGAAGGCGACCGCGGGGATTCGCGCGGAGCGGGCCAGCGGGTCGCGCGCGATGCGACGGTCGGCGTCGCTGAGCGCGAGCACGCGCGCGCTGCGGGCGCGGATCGTCGAGCGGTCGGCGACCAGATCGTGGGCCCAGCCGGCGGTGACCAGGGAGTGCGCTTCGGTGGTCCGGGCGAAACCGCCGATGACGAGCGCGCAGCGCTGCTGATGCGAGCGCAACACGGCCACTTCACGGGGATGCGGATACGGCGCCCGGGGTTCGTTCAGGCTGTCGTCGCCGTCGTCCCAGATCGCCACCAGACCGAGGTCGCGTACCGGAGCGAAGACGGCACTGCGGGTGCCGAGCACGACCTGCGCGGAGCCACGTCGGGCGGCCAACCAGCGACGGTAGCGGGCGGTGGGACCGAGCCCGCCGGCAAGTGTGACGCACCGGTCGCCGAGCAGCGGTGCGCATGCTCGTTCCAGCCGTTCGAGATCACGTTGGTCGGGCACCACCAGGATGGCGCCACGACCGGCGGCGACGGTGGTCGCGGCGAGCTCGGCGAGTCGGCTCGTCCAGTCCTCGCCCGGCAGCGCCTGCCAGACGGCCCGCGGATGCCCCGACTGCATCGAGGCCAGAAAGGAACTCGCGGCCGGGTAGTCGTGCCATCCCGAGGTGTTCGGGGCGGTCACCGGTGTCTCGGATCGCTCCCGCGGTGTCTCCTTCTCGGTCCGCGCGTGGCGTGGCGGTACCGCCAACCGGATCACGTCGGACATGGTCCCCGCGTAGCGGTCGGCGACCGACCGACACAGCACCGCGAGTTCTGGTTCCAGCACCGGCTCGGCGGACACCACCCGGTCGAGCCAGCCCAGCTTGCCGGGATGATCGCTCTCGGCGACACGTTCGAGCAAGAAGCCGTCGACGAGTCGGCCCGCGAACCGGACACGTACGCGCACACCGGGTTTCGCATCCGCATCCTGGTCGGTGTCGACCAGATAGTCGAACGGCCGATCGAGGTGGGTCAGCCCGAGCATGGGCAGTACCTTGGCGATCGGCCGTTCGGTGGCGGGCGTGCGCGCGCCGCCACCGGTGGACGTCGCGCTCACCTGCTTACAGGCCTGCGGCGGCCCGCAACTTGTCCGCGCGGTCGGTGTTCTCCCAGGGGAGTTCGATGTCGGTACGGCCGAAGTGACCGTAGGCGGCGGTCGGCGCGTAGATCGGCCGGAGCAGGTCCAGGTCGCGGATGATCGCGCCCGGACGCAGGTCGAACACCTCGGAGATCGCCTTCTGGATGGTGGACGGGTCGACCTTCTCGGTGCCGAACGTCTCCACGAACAGACCCACCGGCGCCGATTTGCCGATGGCGTAGGCCACCTGCACCTCGATGCGCTTCGCGAGGCCGGCGGCGACGGCGTTCTTGGCAACCCAGCGCATCGCGTACGCCGCGCTGCGGTCCACCTTCGACGGATCCTTGCCGGAGAACGCACCGCCACCGTGACGGGACATGCCGCCGTAGGTGTCGACGATGATCTTGCGGCCGGTCAGTCCTGCGTCGCCCATCGGACCGCCGAGAACGAAGCGACCCGTCGGGTTCACCAGCAGTCGCACATCGGAGGTGTCGAGCGGGTTCGGCAGATTCAGCTCGGCGAAGACCGGCTCGAGCACCACCTTGCGGATGTCCGGGGTGAGCATGTTGTCGAGGTCGATGTCGGCGGCGTGCTGCGTCGACACCACCACGGTGTCCAGACGCACCGGGACGTCACCCGCGTACTCGATGGTGACCTGGGTCTTGCCGTCCGGACGCAGGTACGGCAGCACACCGGACTTGCGCACCTCGGTGAGGCGCCGGGCGAGGCGGTGCGCCAACGAGATCGGCAACGGCATCAGTTCCGGGGTCTCGTCGGTGGCGAAACCGAACATGAGGCCCTGGTCGCCCGCACCCTGGCGGTCGATCTCGTCCTCGGTCTGCCCGTAGCGGGTCTCGTGGCTGTCGGTCAGGCCCTGGGCGATCTCCGGGGACTGCGCACCGATCGCGACGTTGACTCCGCACGACGCACCGTCGAAACCCTTGGTCGACGAGTCGTAGCCGATGTCGAGGATCTTCTCGCGGACGATCGTCGGGATGTCGGCGTAGGCGGTGGTGTTGACCTCGCCGGCGACGTGCACCTGTCCGGTGGTGACCAGGGTCTCGACCGCCACCTTGGCGGCCGGATCCGCGGCGAGCAGGGCGTCGAGGATCGAGTCGCTGATCGCGTCACAGATCTTGTCGGGGTGACCTTCGGTGACGGATTCACTGGTGAACAGGCGTGACGCAGAGGTGGTCATCTGGTCCTCTCAGGCTTCCTGGGCCCCGGATTCGGGCTCACTGGGCAGTCTCATCTGCCGTCGATTGTCTTCTACTGAAGGGTTGTCTCGCATCCCGGGCAGCCGGGGTGAACGCGTTCCAACCTACACACCGGACCCGACGGGTTCGTGGTCAGGCCATGCCCTGATCATCTGGCACCAATGCGCGGACCTCGTCAAGGATTCTGCTCGACATGAGCGTTTTGGAGCCGAGCGGAAGAGCGGTCTCGGTGCCGCCCGCCGACAGCAGCCAACCGGTGTTGTCCTCGGTGCCGAACGCCTTGCCGTCGCCGACCGCGTTCACCACGAGCAGATCGCAGCCCTTGCGTCGGAGCTTGGCACGTCCGTGGTCGAGCACTCCCCCGGTCTCGTCGCCGGTCTCGGCGGCGAACCCGACGATCACCGTCTGCGGCGGGATCTGGCCGGCCTCGCGACTCGCGACGAGTCCTCGCAGGATGTCAGGGTTGGTGGTGAGCTCGATCGGTGCGGGCCCGCTCGAGGTCTTCTTGATCTTCGATTCTGCGACGGCGATCGGCCGGAAGTCGGCGACCGCGGCCGCCATGATCACGACATCGGCCTCGGCGGCACGTTTGGTCATCTCGTCGGCGAGTTCCTGCGCCGACGCCACCCGGACGATCTCCACACCCGCCGGGTCTCCCGGCTCCTTGGTGGAGCCGGCCACCACGGTGACCGTCGCACCACGCTGCGCGGCCGCCCGCGCCAGGGCGAAGCCCTGCTTTCCGGAACTGCGGTTGCCCAGGAAGCGGACGGGATCGAGCGGTTCGCGGGTGCCGCCGGCACTGATGACCACTCGGACACCGGCCAGATCGTAGGGCAGCGCATCCGCGCGTTCGAGCAGGAGTTCGCCGATCATGGAGATCTCCTGCGGGTCGGGCAGTCTGCCCGGACCGCTGTCGGTGCCGGTGAGCCGTCCCGACGCCGGGGTCATGACGGTCGCGCCGTGTGCGCGCAGCGTCGCGACATTGGCCTGGGTTGCCGGGTGTTCCCACATCTCCGTGTGCATCGCGGGCACGTACAGGACGGGACATCGCACGGTGAGCAACGACGCGGTGAGCAGATCGTCGGCACGCCCGGATGCGGCGCGCGCCATCAGATCGGCGGTGGCCGGCGCGATGACCACGAGGTCGGCGCCCTGACCGAGTCGGACGTGGGCGACCTGGTCCACGTCGTCGAAGACGTCGGTGCTGACCGGATGGCCCGACAGGGCCTCGAAGGTGGCGGCGCCGACGAACTTCAATGCCGCCTCGGTCGGCACGACCCGGACCTCGTTACCGGTCTCGGTGAAGTGTCGGATCACCGAGCAGACCTTGTACGCGGCGATTCCGCCGCCCACGCCCACCAGGATCCGACGACGGCGTCCGCCCGCGTTCTGCGCTGTGGTCATCGGCGCGCCCGGGGTCTCTATTCGCCTTCGGTGTGCTCGAGAAGATCGGAGTGGATCTCGCGCATGGCGATCGACAGCGGCTTCTCTTGCAGACCCGGCTCGACGAGCGGGCCGACGTATTCGAGGATGCCGTCGCCGAGCTGGTTGTAGTAGTCGTTGATCTGCCGCGCACGCTTCGCCGCGTAGATCACCAGCGCGTACTTCGACGACGCACGCTCGAGGAGTTCGTCGATCGGCGGGTTGGTGATTCCCAACGGGGTGTCATACGCCGGTGCGTCGGCGATCTCGGAAACATCGAAATTCGTCTGGGTGCTCACACAAACTCCTGCATCACTGTGCTCGGTGGGAAAAGTCTTCGGCCACGGGTCGCTCGTCGGGCCCGACCAGCAAGGATACCAACTCCGAGGCCACCTGGTCGACTTCGCTGTTCACGAGCACGTGGTCGAACTCGTCACGCGCGGCCATCTCGGTGCGCGCGGTCTCCAGCCGGCGTGCCACGGCCTCGGGGGTCTCGGTGCCTCGGCCGGTCAACCGGGAGACCAGTTCATCCCAGCTCGGCGGCGCCAAGAAGACGCTGATCGCCTCCGGCAGGCGTCGCACCACGTTGCGCGCCCCGACCAGGTCGACCTCCACGAGAACCGGCTCGCCGCGTTCGAGCGCGTCGACGACCGGCCGGCGTGGAGTGCCCGATCGCTGCAGGCCGCCGTGGATCTCCGCCCACTCCAACAGTGCGTCGTCGGCGATCATGCGATCGAACTCCGCTCCGCTGACGAAGTGGTAGTCGCGTCCGTCGACCTCGCCCGGGCGCGGATCCCGAGTGGTCGCGGACACGCTGAAGTGCAAGGAGGGCAGCAACTCGCGGACCTTGGCCACGACCGTCGACTTACCCACGGCAGAGGGGCCGACCAGTACCACCAGTCGGCCCCTCGCGCGTGAGGACTGCTCGGTCAGGAGCTGAACTTCTCGAGCAGCGCCTTGCGCTGACGGTCGCCGAGGCCGCGCAGACGGCGGGTCGGGGCGATCTCCAGCTCGGTCATGATCTCCTGAGCCTTGACCTTGCCGACCTTCGGCAGTGCCTCGAGCAGGGCCGAGACCTTCATCTTGCCCAGGATCTCGTCGTTCTCGGCGTCCTTGAGGACCTGCTTGAGGTCGGTGCCGCCGCGCTTCAGGCGCTCCTTGAGCTCGGCGCGGGCCCGCCGAGCGGCAGCTGCCTTCTCCAACGCGGCAGCGCGCTGCTCGTCTGTCAACTGGGGAAGGGCCACGGGGTTCCTCCGTCTTTCGTTCTTCGATTGGACTGTCATCAGTCGCCTTGCGGTGCCTGATGGCGGGTGGCGCAATCCGGCCACCGCCGCCGAATGATGCGGCGAAAGCGACCGTACTCACGTGAGCAGGCATTTGCGAGCGCCACCCCTGCGAATTCGCCGCGACGCGGTGCTGTAGCGTGCCGCCACCCACCCGTCGCGACCATCGTGCCGACCGTCGTCGGCGACAGCGCGTTGACTACCTGTTTTGCCGAGAAACCCCAGGTCACACACAGTCCGCAGGCAGGTCGGGACGGGTTCACCCCCGACGCACCGCAAAACCCGCATCTGCCAGGGCTGATACGGGTGTGACGGGAGTGGTGACCCGGAAATTGGCGGAATGAGGTTTGCCCTCGCGCGTGTCGCAGCAGGCGATCGCACGTGGGGCCGCACCGCAGGCGCGGGCCGCACCGCACGCGCGCCGGCGGGCCCACTGCGGGGACGAATGCACGATCGCGAGCACGACAGGGCGACCTATCCGCCGAAGGCCGCCTCGACCTCGTCACGGGCCTGTACGCATGCGGCACGCAGCGTCGCGACATCGGGCCCGGCACGCAACACTCCCCGGCTGCTCGACGGCAACACCCGTGTGGTGTCCGCACCGGCGAACACCTCCGGAAGCTCGCGGGCCGTCGCACCCTGGGCTCCGAGGCCGGGCGCCAGGATCGGGCCGTCCAGTCGCGACAGATCCAGTCCGTGCGCTCGCGTCGCACCGACGACGAGGCCTACGGTCCCGGTTCCGTCGGCGTTCTCCGCGGCCGCGGCGTCGACGATGGACTGCCCTACCGGACGCCCACCCGAGTCGGCGAGCTGCACGGCGGCGCCCTCCGGGTTCGAGGTGCGGGCCAGGACGAACAGACAGCGCTCGCCCGCCCGGGCCGCGTCGACGGCAGGCGCGAGCGAGCCGAACCCCAGGTACGGCGAGACGGTGACGGCGTCGGCGCACAGCGGCGAGGAGTCGTCGAGCCAGGCGGTGGCATACGCCGCCATGGTCGAGCCGATGTCGCCGCGTTTCGCGTCGGCGAGCACCAGTGCACCGGCCTCCTGGCAGCCGGTGATCACCCGTTCGAGCACCGCGAACCCGGCCGCACCGAAGACCTCGAAGAACGCCACCTGCGGCTTGATCACCGCGGCGACCGGACCGAGCGCCTCCACGCAGATGTCCGCGAACCGGGCGAGACCGTCGGCCGTGACCGGCAATCCCCACTGCTCGAGCAACTCGGTGTGCGGATCGACACCCGCGCACAACCGTCCGCGCTCCCCCACCGCATGTCGGAGGTGGGAGTCGAATCCGGCCGGCGCGGGCGTGCTCATCGTCGGCCCGCGATCAGCACCGCGTGGCGACGTTGGATGGACTCCACGTCCATCTCGCCGTTGATCGCGGCCTCGATACCCTGCACCGCCGCACTCGCCCCCTGCACCGTGGTGATGCACGGGATGTTGACCGACACCGCAGCGCTGCGGATCTCGTAGCCGTCGACGCGTGGTCCGGAGTTGCCGTACGGCGTGTTGATCACCATCGCCACCTCGCCGGCCTTGATGATGTCGACGATGTTGCGCTCGCCTGCTGCCGCCTCGGAGTGCTTGCGGACGGTAAGGCAGTCGATACCGTTGCGCCGCAACACGTCTGCGGTTCCCTCGGTGGCCAGGATCTCGAACCCCAGGTCGGCCAGGTGCTTGACAGGGAAGATCAGCGCCCGCTTGTCCTTGTTGGCCACCGACACGAACACCGCGCCGGAGGTCGGCAGTGAGCCGTACGCGGCGGTCTGCGACTTGGCGAACGCACGTCCGAAGTCGGCGTCGATGCCCATCACCTCGCCGGTGGACTTCATCTCCGGCGACAGCAGAGAATCGACCCCGCTGCCGTCGTGGCGGCGGAACCGGTTGAACGGCAGGACCGCCTCCTTCACCGCGATCGGCGCGTCCGACGGCGCATCCGCGCCGTCACCGGTCGGTTTGAGCAACCCCTGCTCGCGCAGCTCGGCGATCGACGCACCGAGCATCACCCGGGCGCATGCCTTGGCGAGGGACACCGCACTGGCCTTCGACACGAACGGCACGGTGCGACTCGCACGCGGATTCGCCTCCAGCACATAGAGGATGTCGTCTTTGAGCGCGTACTGGACGTTGAGCAGTCCGTGTACACCGATGCCCTTGGCCAATGCCTCGGTGGAGGCCCGCACCATCGCGATGTCGGAGCGACCGAGGGTGACCGGCGGCAGAGCGCACGCCGAGTCACCGGAGTGGATACCGGCCTCCTCGATGTGTTCCATCACGCCGCCGATGTAGACCTCGTCGCCGTCGCAGAGGGCGTCGACGTCGATCTCCACCGCATCCTCGAGGAATCGGTCGACCAGCACCGGGTGGTCGGGTGTGAGTTCGGTTGCACGAGAGATGTAATCGGCCAGCGAGGGCTCGTCGTACACGATCTCCATGCCGCGTCCGCCGAGCACGTAGGACGGACGCACGAGAACCGGGTAGCCGATCCGGGCGGCGGTCTCGCGTGCCTCGTCGAAACTGGTCGCGGTGCCGAACGCGGGCGCCGGCAGGCCGGCGGCGGTGAGCACCTTGCCGAACTCGCCACGATCCTCGGCCAGGTTGATGGCCTCCGGGCTGGTCCCGACGATGGGCACCCCGGCCTCCGACAGCCGATCGGCGAGGCCCAGCGGCGTCTGACCGCCGAGCTGCACGATCACCCCGGCGACCGTGCCCGACTCGGATTCGGCGCGATAGACCTCGAGGACGTCCTCGAACGTCAACGGCTCGAAGTACAGGCGATCGGCGGTGTCGTAGTCGGTGGAGACGGTCTCCGGGTTGCAGTTGACCATCACCGTCTCGTACCCGGCCTCGGACAGGGTGAGTGCCGCATGGACACACGAGTAGTCGAACTCGATGCCCTGCCCGATGCGGTTGGGTCCCGACCCGAGGATCAGCACCTTGGGCCGATCCGGTTGCGGCGCAACCTCACTGGTCGCCGCCGGATCGAGCTCGTAGCTGGAGTAGTGGTAGGGCGTGCGTGCCTCGAACTCCGCGGCGCAGGTGTCCACCGTCTTGTAGACGGGATGGACCCCGAGCCCCAGCCGGAACTCGCGCACAGCGGCCTCGTCGACGAAATCGCTGCGCAGCGCGGCGATCTGTTTGTCGGAGAAGCCCGAGGACTTGGCCTGCCGGAGCAGATCTTCGTCGAGCCGATCGGCGTCGCGGACCTGACCGCCGAGTGCCGCGATCCCACCGATCTCGGCGAGGAACCACGGATCGATCGCCGTCGCCTCGTGGATCTGTTCCAGGGTGGCACCGGCGTCGAAGGCCAACATCAGGTTGTACAGACGACCGTCCTTGGGCGTCCGCAGCGACTCGAGCAGCTCGTCGAGATCGACGGTGGCCGGGTCGGGACGATCGGGTTCGGTCCAGAATCCGGCAGCCTTGGTCTCCAACGACCGCATCACCTTGCCCAGCGCTTCGGCGAAGCTACGCCCCAGGCTCATCGCCTCGCCCACCGACTTCATCGTGGTGGTGAGCGTGTCGTCGGCGCCGGGGAACTTCTCGAACGCGAACCGCGGCGCCTTCACGACCACGTAGTCGAGCGTCGGCTCGAAACAGGCGGGCGTCTCCTTCGTGATGTCGTTGGTGATCTCGTCGAGGCTGTAGCCGATCGCCAGTTTCGCGGCGATCTTGGCGATCGGGAATCCGGTCGCCTTGGACGCCAGCGCCGACGACCGCGACACGCGGGGATTCATCTCGATGACGACGAGTCGCCCGTCACGCGGATCCTGGGCGAACTGGATGTTGCAGCCACCGGTGTCCACGCCGACCTCACGCAGGATCGCGATGGAGAGATCACGCATGATCTGGTATTCGCGGTCGGTCAGGGTCATCGCAGGCGCGACCGTCACGGAGTCGCCGGTGTGCACACCGACCGGGTCGAGGTTCTCGATGGAGCAGACCACCACGACGTTGTCGCGGTTGTCACGCATCAGCTCGAGTTCGTATTCCTTCCACCCGAGGATCGACTCCTCGATCAGCACGTTGGCCGTCGGCGAGGCCGCCAGCCCGCCGCCGGCGATGCGCTCGAGGTCGGTCTCGTCGTACGCCATGCCCGAGCCGAGCCCGCCCATGGTGAACGACGGCCGCACCACGACCGGGTAGCCGAGTTCGGCGACGGTGTCGCGAACCTCGTCCATAGTGTGACAGACCCGTGAGCGGGCGCTCTCGCCACCCACCTTGGCGACGATGTCCTTGAACATCTGCCGGTCCTCACCACGCTGGATCGCGTCGAAGTCGGCGCCGATGAGTTCCACGCCGTACTTCTCCAGCGAGCCCCGATCGTGCAGCGCCACAGCCGTGTTCAGCGCGGTCTGGCCGCCGAGGGTGGCCAGCACCGCGTCGATCGGATGGCCTGCGTCGCGTTCGGCCTCGATGACCTTCTCCACGTACTCGGCGGTGATCGGCTCGATGTAGGTGGCGTCGGCGAACTCGGGGTCGGTCATGATGGTGGCCGGGTTCGAGTTGACCAGGCTGACCCGCAGTCCCTCGGACTTGAGCACCCGGCAGGCCTGGGTTCCGGAGTAATCGAACTCGCATGCCTGGCCGATGACGATCGGGCCGGACCCGATCACCAGGACGTGCGAGATGTCTGTGCGGCGCGGCATCAGGCCCTCGTTCCTTGCGCACGGTCACCCTCGAGTCGGGTGACGAACTTGTCGAACAGATAAGCGGCGTCGTGTGGACCGGCGGCCGCCTCCGGGTGGTACTGCACCGAGAACGCCTGCCCGGACAGCAGTTCCACTCCCTCGACGACACCGTCGTTGGCGCACACGTGACTCACGCGCGCCCGCCCGAAGTCGGTGTCGAACTCCTCGCCGGCCTCGCCCTCGAGAGCGAACCCGTGGTTCTGGGCGGTGATCGACACCGCACCGGTCGCGTGGTCGATGACGGGGATGTTGATCCCCCGGTGCCCGAACTTCATCTTGTAGGTGCCGCGGCCGAGCGCCCGGCCCAGGATCTGGTTGCCGAAGCAGATGCCGAACAGTGGCAGGCCCTCGCCGAGCACGCCACGCGTCAGCTCCACCATCGCGTCCGCGGTCGCCGGGTCGCCGGGCCCGTTGGACAGGAACACCCCGTCCGGGTGCAGGTCGGTGAGTGCGTCGAGGCCGATCGTCGAGGGCAGCACGTGCACCCGGATGCCTCGCTGGGCGAACATCCGCGGAGTGTTCGTCTTGATACCGAGATCGATCGCGGCGACCGTGAACCGGACATCCGACTCGGGTTCCACCACATAGCCGGCGTCGGTGGTCACCTCGCCTGCCAGGTTGGCGCCCTTCATCTCCGGTTGCTCACGCACCCGCGCCACCAGCTCGTCGTCGGAAGCAACCGACGCACCCGAGAACACCCCGGCACGCATGGAACCGTGGTCACGCAGCACCCGCACCACTGTCCGGGTGTCGATCCCCGCGATACCCACGACGCCCTGTCGCTGCAGCTCCTCCTCCAGCGAGGTGGTCGCGCGCCAGTTCGAGACTCGTCGGGTCGGGTTGCGCACGGCGTACCCGGCCACCCAGATCTTGCCGCCGTGGCTCTCGTCGTCCTCGTCGTTCCAACCGGTGTTGCCGATCTGCGGCGCAGTGGCCACCACGATCTGGCGGTGATAGCTCGGGTCCGTCAGGGTTTCCTGATACCCGGTCATCGCGGTGCAGAAGACCGCCTCACCGAGGGTCTCGCCAACGGCCCCGTACGGCACACCGCGGAAGACCTGGCCGTTCTCCAGCACCAGAACTGCTGTGCTCATCACTCTTTCCTCTGCTCTTCATCCGGGTCCTCGGCGATCCATTCCGGGTACACGGTCTTGTCGTCGGCGCGCAGCCCCGAGTCGATCTCGGTGCCGCTGGGCAGGACCCAGCGGATCACCAGCACCCCGTCGGCGGTCATCACCTTGCCCGCCAGCCCACGCTCGGTGCGCACGGCGGTGATCGACGACCGCGGAATCCAGATGCCGGAAGCACCCTTGCGGTCGATCAGGATCCCGTCGGGATAGGAGGAGATCGCGGCGGCGGCCCGATCCCCGAAGTCGCCCACCGCCACGCGGTTCTGCCAACTCGGCGCGATCGTGCTGCCGACGTACAGGCCGGAGTCCGGGCCGTGCGTCGGGGCGGGCAGATCGTCCGGAACGGCGGGGGGTGTGCCGATCAGTTCGGCCTGACGTCGACCTCGTCTGCGCCAGCCGCGCAGCACGAGTGCGCTCAAGCCGAGCCACACCACGATCACGACCAACAGCACGACGAGCTCGAAACCGCTCATCTGGTCACCTCACCGTCGCGCGCGGTGACGATCCCGCGCAGGACCGTCGTGGTGACCGTCGCAGGCATGGTCAACGCCGCATACGGAGTGTTCGCGGACAGGCTCGCCAACTCGTCGGGCTCGACGACCCACGAGGTGTCCGGATCGATCAGGGCCAGATTGGCGGGCTCTCCGACCGCGATCGGTCGTCCCTGGTCGGTGAGGCCGACGATCTGTGCCGGACGCTCACTCATCACCCGTGCGACGCCGCGCCAGTCGAGCAGACCCGAGCGCACCATCGTCTCGACGACCACACCCAGGGCCGTCTGCAGGCCGAGCATGCCGGGTCGGGCCTGCGCGAACTCACACGCCTTGTCCTGCGCGGCGTGCGGGGCGTGGTCGGTGGCAACACAGTCGATCACACCGTCGGCCAGCGCCTGGCGCAGCGCGAGGTTGTCGCGGCGCTCGCGCAGCGGCGGGTTCACCTTGTTGACCGGGTCGTACGCTCCGGTGCCGGGCCCACTCGCCTCGCTCCCGGCGCCCACCACACCGGGCCCGCTCGCTTCGCTCCCGGCGCCCACCACACCGGGCCCGCTCGCTTCGCTCCCGGCGCCCACCACACCGGGCCCGCTCGCTTCGCTCCCGGCGCCCACCACACCGGGCCCGCTCGCTTCGCTCCCGGCGCCCACCACACCGGGCCCGCTCGCTTCGCTCCCGGCGCCCACCACACCGGGCCCGCTCGCTTCGCTCCCGGCGCCCAACAATCGCGTGTCGTCGAGCATCAGGTGATGCGGCGTCACCTCCGCGCTGATCGAGATGCCCTGCTCGCGTGCCCAGCGCAGCAATTCCACCGTCCCCTCGGTGGAGGCATGACAGATGTGCACCCGGGTACCCGCATCGCGGGCGAGCAGAGCGTCGCGGATCACGATCGATTCCTCGGCGGCGCGGGGCCAACCGGCCAGCCCGAGTCGCGAGGCGACCGCGCCCTCGTGGGCCACGGCGCCGACGGTGAGACGCGGCTCCTCGGCATGCTGGGCGATCAGCACGTCCAGGCTCTTCGCGTACTCCAGCGCGCGGCGCATCAGCAGCGGATCGTCGACGCACTTGCCGTCGTCGCTGAACATCCGCACCTGCGCCGCGCCCGCGGCCATCATGCCCATCTCGGCGAGTTGGGTACCGCCCAGACCGACGGTGACCGCACCGACCGGATGGACGTCGACGAGCCCGATCTCACGACCGGTGCGCCAGACGTTGTCGGTGATGGTGGAGTTGTCGGCGACCGGATCGGTGTTGGCCATCGCGAACACAGCCGTGTAGCCGCCGAGTGCGGCGGCGGCCGAACCGGTGCGAATGGTCTCGGTGTCCTCACGACCCGGCTCACGAAGGTGCGTGTGCAGATCGACGAACCCGGGCAGCAGCACGGCTCCGTTCCCGACGACGCGGTCGACGTCATCCGGCGCACGCAGTCCGGGGCCGATCTCGGCGATCTCACCGTCGACGACGAGAACGTCGACCGGGTCGCCCTCCCCGTAGGGCCGGACGTCGGTGATCAGGACCGAACCAGCACTCACTTCTGCATCTCCACTCTCACTGTGCTCCCGAACTGTCCGTACCGACGAGCAGGCGGAACAGGACGGCCATCCGTACGTGTACGCCGTTGCGAACCTGCTCGAGCACGGTGGCGCGCGGCGAGTCCGCCACCGAGTACCCGATTTCCATGCCGCGCAACATCGGTCCCGGATGCAGCACCACCGCCTCGTCGGCGAGCATCGCCAGGCGGCGGTCATTGAGCCCGTAGCGCACCGAGTACTCACGCGCACTCGGGAAGAATCCGCCGTTCATCCGCTCAGCCTGGACGCGCAGCATCATCACCGCGTCCACCGCCGCGAGTTCCGCGTCGAGATCGGTCGACGTGACGACCGGCCAGTCCTCGACGCCGACCGGCAGCAACGTCTGCGGGGCCACCAGCACCACTTCGGCGCCCAGCGTCGACAACAGGTGTGCGTTGGAACGCGCCACCCGGGAGTGCAACACGTCGCCGACGATGGCGATCCGGCGTCCGTCGAGCGAACCGAGGCGCTGGCGCAGTGTCAACGCGTCGAGCAACGCCTGAGTCGGGTGTTCGTGGGTGCCGTCGCCGGCGTTGATGACCGCCGGGCCGTCACCGTTCTCGTCGGCGGTCCAGCCGGCGATCTGGTGTGCCGCACCGGAGGCGGGATGCCGGACGATCAGCGCATCCGCCCCGGCGGCGTGCAGGGTCTTGGCGGTGTCGCGCAACGACTCGCCCTTGCCCGCCGACGAACTCGACGCGCTGACATTGATGACGTCGGCGCTCATCCATTTGCCCGCGACCTCGAACGAGACGCGTGTGCGGGTGGAGTTCTCGTAGAACACGGTCATGACGGTGCGGCCGCGCAGGGTCGGCAGCTTCCGGACCTCGCGTCCGGTGAGCGCCTGCTCGAAGCGTTCGGCCTCGTCGAGCAGTTCGGTGGCCTCGTCGCGCGTCAGGTCCTGCGCCGACAGCAGATGCCGCATCAGGCTCCGACCTCCGTGGTCGTCGTGCCGGGATCGGGAGCCGGGGTCAGCACCACCTCGTCGATACCGTCCTGCTCGACGAGATGCACCGAGACGTTCTCTTCGCGAGAGGTCGGGATGTTCTTGCCCACGTAGTCGGCGCGCAGCGGGAGTTCGCGATGTCCGCGGTCGACCAGCACCGCCAGCTGCACCGAGGCCGGCCGGCCCAGGTCACGCAGGGCGTCGAGCGCCGCACGCACCGTGCGACCGGAGAACAGCACGTCGTCGACGAGGATCACCACCGCGTTGTCGACACCGCCCGCCGGCACCACCGTCCGTTCCAGCGGCCGATGCGGTTTTGCCCGCAGGTCGTCGCGGTAGAGCGTGATGTCGAGATATCCGACAGGGACGTCGACATCCGCGAAATCGTTGATCTTGGCAGCCAATCGTGCCGCGAGATATGTTCCGCGAGTAGGGATTCCGATGATCACCACACGCGCAGCGCCGGGCGCGTCGAGGGCGGTCTTCTCGATCACCTCATGGGCGACGCGGGCGACGGTTCGCGCGACGTCGGACTCGTCGAGCAGGACCCGGCCCCTGGGCCGGACATCGTCGGTGGGCATGGCCAGCCCGACCTCCTTCTCCGCCTCGCAGGACGGATCGTTAAAGGATGTCTTTCCGCCGGTCACTCTACACGGACCGGTCGGGCGACCACGAACCGTTTCGGTGTGACGTCAGTCCTGCTCGGAGGCGCTGTCGGCTGCGTCACCCGCCGGTGGCCGGGCGCCGCCACCCGCCTCGGCGGCGGCCGCGGCACGCACCTGCGGCGCGAGTTCGGCGATCTGCGCCAGCACACCGTTGACGAATGCGGGCGAGTCGTCGGTGGAGAGCTCCTTGGCGAGTTCCACCGCCTCGTCGACGATGACCACGGTGTCGACGTCGGTCACGTTGAACAACTCCCAGGTGGCCTGACGCAGGATCGCACGATCCACCGCGGGCAGCCGCTGCAGCGTCCAGCCCTTCAGATGCGAGGACACCACGGCGTCGATCTGGGGCATGTCGGCGGTCAGTCCGTCGATCACGGTCGCGGTGTAGTCGTGGATCGCACCGACGCTCTCGTCGGACCGAACGTATTCGCGGCGTTCGGTGACGAGTTGTCCGGGGGTGACGTTCTTGGCCTCAGCCTCGAACAGCAGATCGACCGCGCGGCGGCGGGCCTTGTGTCGGGTACCGGGTTGCTTCACGGGTGCGCGCCGAGCCGATCAGGAGTTGACGCGGCCGAGGTAGCTGCCGTCGCGCGAGTCGACCTTCAGCTTGTCGCCGGTGTTGATGAACAGCGGCACCTGGATCTCGGCACCGGTTTCCATGGTGGCGGGTTTGGTCCCGCCGGTGGACCGGTCGCCCTGCAGACCCGGATCGGTCTGCGACACGATGAGTTCCACGGTGACCGGAAGCTCCACGAACAGCGGGGTGCCCTCGTTGAGCGAGACCTGGACGGTCATGTTCTCCAGCAGGAACCGAGCGCCGTCACCGACGGTCTCCGGGGCGAGTGCGAACTGCTCGTAATCCTGCGCATCCATGAACACGTAGTCCGTGCCGTCGTTGTATAGGAACGTCATGTCACGACGGTCGACGGTGGCGGTCTCCACCTTGACGCCCGCGTTGAACGTCTTGTCGACGGTCTTGCCGCTGAGCACGTTCTTGATCTTGGTCCGCACGAAGGCCGGTCCCTTACCGGGCTTCACGTGCTGGAACTCCTGGATCTGCCAGAGCTGGTCGTCCATGCGCAGCACGAGGCCGTTCTTGAAATCGGCGGTGGTCGCCATGCTTGTTCTCTTCCCTAACGTCGTGGATTGCCGTCAGATGACGGTGAATGTCTTGTCCGCGGCGGTCAGCAGTTCCGGCGTGCCCCCGCCCGTCTGCGGGCCGGTGACGACGAGAGTGTCCTCGATCCTGACGCCACCTCGGCCGGGGAGGTAGACGCCGGGTTCCACGGTCACCGCTGCGCCGCATGGCAGTGTACCCGTCGCCGACGCGCCGATCCCCGGCGCTTCGTGGATCTGCAATCCGACTCCGTGCCCCAGGCCGTGCACGTAGTGCTCACCGTGCCCCGCCTCGACGATCACCGACCGGGCCGCATCGTCGATGCCACGCAGGTCGGCACCGGGACGCAGCGCCGCACGTCCCGCCGCCTGCGCGGTCGCGACGAGGTCGTAGATCTCGCGCTGCCAGTCCGCGGCCCGCGACAACACGTAGGTGCGGGTCATGTCGGAGTGATAACCCCCCACCACGGCACCGAAGTCGATCTTCACGAAGTCACCGTCGGCCAGCACCGCGCCCGTCGGACGATGATGCGGCACAGCCGAATTCGCACCGGCAGCGACGATCGTCTCGAACGCGATGTCGTCGGCACCGCGCGCGTACATCTCCCACTCCAGCGCCCGAGCGACCTCACGTTCGGTGGCCCCGGCCGCGATCACGCCACGGTCGATGATGGCGGCCAATGCCTGGTCGCCGACCGCGCACGCACGACGCAGCAGTTCGACCTCACCGTCGTCCTTCACCTCGCGCAGCCCCTGGACGAGCCCGGTCCGGGCGATCAACGTGGGCGCGGCACCGCGTTGGCCGTCGGCCAGCCGGTCGACGAGGGCGGAATGCTCGGCAACGGTCACCGCGTCCGCCTCGAAGCCGATCGTCGCGGCCCCCTTGTCGCGAGCACGGACCGCGAGTTCGGCGAGGCAGTTACGGGCGATGACGGGTTCGAGGTCTCCGGCCTGCTCGGCCACCTGGGTCAGATAACGCCCGTCGGTACAGATGCGGTCGGCGGACGGGTCGTCGGCGCTGACGAGGACCGCACCGTTGGAGCCGGTGAAACCGGTCAGGTAGCGAACGTTGACGAGGTCGCTGACGACGAACGCCTCGGCGGGTCGGTCGGTGTCGGCGAGCAGCGCGCGCAGCCGGTCGCGGCGCGCGCGATGGTCGCTGATGATCAGGTCGGCAGGCATCCCTCCACGCTAGTCCAGGACGGCCCGGTCGCCCCTCACAAGTGCGCCGCCGACCGCGATCGGATCCCGATGGATGGGGATGTGTTTTGGAACACGTTCGCCGTTGCGTACCCTATCCGCTATGTCTTCGTGGTTGCTGCGCGGTTCGTTCATGACCGCCGTACACGTCATCGCCCGTGTCCTGCTCGGTGTGGCGGTGGTCAACGCCCCGCTGCACTCGACCGTCTGGAAGACGATCGCAATCGCGGCAGTGGTCCTCGTGGCGGTTCTCTGGGGCGGTATCGACGGCATGGGCGACGCTCGGTCGAACCCGGACCCCGACGACTACCAGGACCTGACGGTCCGCTGGCTCAAGGCAGGCGTGTTCGCCGGCGTCGTCGCCGGTCTCATCTGCTGGATTCTGGGCCGCTTCGTCTTCGCCGGCATCGGGGAGTCCGGCTTCTTCATCGAGATCTTCGCCGGCGGCTCCTTCACCGCGCTGCTGATCTTCGTGCCCGCGTTCGTGGGTGCCGCGATCGGACGTTGGTTGGTCCGTCGCGATCAGCGCAAGTCGCAGCCCAACGAAGACGACTGGTCGGTGCACCCCGACCGCGACGGCGAGCACGTCGCGAGCTGAGCTCCGCCGTAGGACTCACACACAACCGCCCCGGAGAGCGTCTGCTCTTCGGGGCGGTTCGCATGGTGCAGGCACCCGCAGGGTCGGGACAGGGCGATCCCCTACAGCAGTACGCCGCCCGTGGAGCTCGGCGCGTCACCCGCGACGGCCGAATAGGCCGCGGCGATCAGTTGTGGATCGGGTCCCTCGAGACGCCCCGGCTTGGCCAGGCCGTCGAGCACCACGAAGCGCAGCACCCCGGACCGGTTCTTCTTGTCGCCTGACATCCCCTCCATGAGGTCGGGCAGTGCGTCCGCGTCGTACGTCGTGGGCAGACCGACGAGATCGAGGACGGTCCGATGTCGATCGGCGGTGGCATCGTCGAGGCGGCCGGCCAACCGGGCGAGCTCGGCGGCGAACACCAGTCCCACCGACACCGCGGCACCGTGTCGCCAGCGATAGCGCTCCCGGCGCTCGATGGCATGGCCGAGTGTGTGACCGTAGTTGAGGATCTCGCGTAGCGACGATTCCTTCAGGTCCGCCGAGACCACGTCCGCCTTCACCTGCACCGAGCGTCGGATCAATTCGGGCAGAACCGAACCCGCCGGATCCACGGCCTTCTCCGGATCGGCCTCGATGATGTCGAGGATGACCGGATCGGCGATGAAGCCGGTCTTGATCACCTCGGCCAGCCCGGCCACCACCTCATTGCGCGGCACGGTCTCGAGAGTCGCGGTGTCGATGAGCACCGCATCGGGTTCGTGGAAGGAGCCGACGAGGTTCTTCCCCGCGTCGGTGTTGATCCCGGTCTTGCCTCCGACCGCCGCGTCGACCATCGCGAGCAGCGTCGTCGGGATGTGGATGACGCCGATACCGCGCATCCAGGTGGCGGCCACGAATCCGGCGAGATCGGTGGCCGCTCCCCCGCCGAGGCTGATCACCTTGTCGTTGCGTTTGAGGCCGATCCGCCCGAAGACGTCCCAGCAGAACGCGGCGACGGAAAGGTCCTTACCTGCTTCGGCATCCGGGATCTCCACGCGGTGGGCGTCGAAACCCTTGTCGCTCAAGAACTCGCGGATCTGCTCTGCGGTCTTGCCCAGCGTCGGCTGGTAGAGGATCGCCACCCGGTCGGCACCACGGGCCGCGGTCGCCACGTCGTCGAGCAGGCCCCGCCCGATGATCACGTCGTAGGGCGATCCGGCGTTCACGGTGATCGCGATGGGGTCGGTCATGTGGTCGGCGCCCTTTCCGGTACCAGTTCACGAGCGAGTTCGGCGAGGATCACGTCGGCGACCCCGTCGGCGTCTCCGGCGGTCGCATCGACCACGAAAGTGCCGGTGCGCCGGTAGGTTTCATCACGTTCGGCGAGCAGTTCGCGATAGCGTTCGTGCGGATCCGGACCGGCGATCAGGGGCCGGTCGGAACCGCGGACACGCTCGTAGCCGTCGTCGGCGGTGATCTGCAGGTAGACGACACGGTGGCCGGCCAGCCCGTCGGCGACGGCGGGCGTCATCACGGCGCCACCACCGAGTGCGACGATCCCGGTGTGGTTACGCAACACGTCGAGCACCACATCGCGTTCGATCTCCCGGAAGCGTTCGGGGCCGTCGGTGGTGAAGATCTCCGGGATCGCCCGGCCCTCTCGGCGGACGAGTTCGGTGTCGGTGTCGATGAAGTCCAGGCCCAGCCGGTCGGCCAGAACCTTGCCGACGGTCGACTTGCCGGCCCCCATGAAGCCGATCAGCACCACGGCCGGGCGGCGGGGCGATGTCGCGGCACTCATGACGCGGTGTGCGGCGGACGGGAGTCGATGAGCTTGAGATACCCGGCGAGGTTCTCGGCGGTCTCCGCCACCGAGTCGCCGCCGAACTTCTCCAACGCGGCCTGGGCCAGCACCAACGCCACCATCGACTCGGCGACGACGCCTGCTGCGGGCACGGCGCACACGTCCGAACGCTGATGGATGGCCACGGCTTCCTCACCGGTGGACATGTCCACCGTCGACAATGCGCGCGGCACGGTGGAGATCGGCTTCATCGCGACGCGCACACGCACGTCCTCGCCGTTGGTCATCCCGCCCTCGAGTCCGCCCGCACGGTTCGTCGAGCGGAGCACGCCGTCGGCGCCGGGAACCATCTCGTCGTGTGCCTGGCTGCCGCGACGGCGGGCGGTGGTGAAGCCGTCACCGACCTCCACCCCCTTGATGGCCTGGATGCCCATGAGGGCGCCCGCGAGACGGGCATCGAGTCGCGTCTCGCCGCTCACGTGGGAGCCGAGCCCCACCGGCACACCGGTGGCGACCACCTCGACCACACCGCCGAGCGTGTCGCCGTCCTTCTTGGCGGCCTCGATCTCGGCGATCATCGCCTTCTCGGCCGCCTCGTCGAAGGCCCGGACCGGACTGTCGTCGATGGCCGCGAGATCGCTCGAGCGGGGCGCGGGACCGTCGTACGGTTCGCTCGCGCCGATGGAGATGACATGCGAGACGACCTCGATGCCGAAGACCTGGCGCAGGAAGTTGCGGGCCACCGTGCCCGCCGCGACGCGAGCCGCGGTCTCCCGGGCGCTCGCCCGCTCGAGGACCGGGCGCGCGTCGTCGAAGCCGTATTTGAGCATGCCGGAGTAGTCGGCGTGCCCGGGGCGTGGCCGCGTCAGCGGGGCGTTGCGGGCGCTGCCCTCGAGCTCGGCCGGATCCACCGGGTCGGCGGACATGACCGTCTCCCACTTGGGCCATTCGGTGTTGCCGATCTCGATCGCGATCGGGCCGCCCATCGACACGCCGTGGCGCAGACCGCCGACCAGCGTGATCTTGTCGGCCTCGAATTTCATCCGCGCACCGCGGCCGTAGCCGAGACGACGACGGGCGAGCTGTTCGGCGATGTCGGACGAGGTGATCTCGACACCGGCGATCATGCCCTCGACGATGGCGACCAGGGCCGGCCCGTGGGATTCTCCGGCAGTTATCCAGCGCAACACAGTGCTCAATTGTTCCATGTTGTGTCGCAGCGCGAACGAGCGCCTCGACCCGCCGCTCAGGTGAGTGCCAAACCACAGATCGTGGCGATGATCAGCGCCGGACCGTGCGGGCGGGCGCGCGGTACCGACGCACCGACGGCGTGGGTGATCAGCGACAGCACCGCGGCCAGCAGGACGACGCACAGGCAGACACCCGGATCAGCGACGATACCTCCGACCGCGAACGCGAGCTTCACGTCGCCACCACCACAGCTGCGCGCCAAAGCGGCCCCCAGATAGGGCATGGCCGTGACGAACGCGGCCACCGCCACGACGGGGTGGACCGCGGCATATGCCGCCACCGCCGCGACACCGGGCCACACCAGCGCGGTCGGAATGCGACCGGTTCGCCGGTCGGTGATCGCGATGACCGCCAACCAGACAGGCACCACGAACATCGGGCACGCGAACGTCGTCATCGGTCGAGGATGCGGTCTGCCCGGCGACGTACGCGGCCGGTGCGCGGGCACCTGTGCACCGCTGACCGGCCTGTGGATGCCTGCGCATCCATCCCGGCGGTTCCTGCTAGACGGCGCTCAGATCGTCGCGTCGAGCGCGGCCGCCATCGCGGCGCGCGGCGCAGTGCGACCGGTGAACTGTTCGACCTGGCTGTATGCCTGGTTGAGCAACATCACCAGACCGCCGACGACCCGACCGCCCGCGGACTCGACCGCAGTGGCCAGCGGCGTCGGCCACGGGTGGTAGATCACGTCGATGACCGTGCGCGCAAGCCGTAGCGAGTCGACGAGGCCTGCCGCGCCATCCGCGGGGACCGTGGAGATCAACACGCCACCATCGGCGCATGCGGAATCGAGGTCTCCCCCGGCGGTGAACGGCAGCAACGTCGACGACATCCCCAGTCGGCGGGCGAGTTCGAGCACGGGGGTCGCGCGCCCCTCGTCGCGGGCGACCACGACCAGTTCGGTGTACCCGGCCTCGGACAGGGCGGCCACCGTCGGCAATGCCGTGCCGCCCGCGCCGATCATCACCGCGGAGGCGTTGACCGTCGAATCCGCGCCGACCTCCGCCAGAGCCCCGGTGATCCCGTCGATGTCGGTGCAGTCGGCGCGCCAGCCTGCCGCGGTGCGGACCAGGGTGTTGGCCGAGCCGACCAGTTCGGCGCGTGCGGTGCGTTCGTCGGCGAACGCCAGTGCGGCCTTCTTGGCGGGCATGGTCACCGAGAAGCCGACGAACTCCTCTCCGGCGTCGCCCACCACGACGGGCAGTTGCTCTGCGGTGCACTCGATCCGGTCGTAGGTCCAGTCGGTCAACCCGAGGGCACGGTAGGCCGCACGATGCAGGTCGGGTGAGCGCGAATGACCGACCGGTGAACCGAGCACCGCGGCCCGGCGAGCTGTGGAGGCCATGGCGGTCAGCTGCACCCCGTGGACAGCAGCGCGTTCTGACATGCCTTCTCCCGGTTGCGCACATGCTGTTCGAAGGTGTCCGCGAACAGTGTGGTGCCCTCCCGGTCGATGGTCACGAAGTACAGCCAGCGTCCGGACGTCGGATTCTCCGTCGCGGCGAGCGCTCGCTGTCCGACCGCACCGATCGGCGTGATCGGCAACCCCTGGTTGCGGTAGGTGTTCCACTTGTTGTCGGCTTTGTAGCTGTCGCCGTGCACGTCGATGTTCGTCACCGCGGCCGTGTAGTTCGCGGTCGAATCCATTTCCAGCCGTTGGTCTTTCGCCAAGCGGTTGAGGATGACCCGAGCCACCTTCGCGTAATCGTCTGCGCTGGCGACCTCACGTTCGACGACCGACGCCGCGACGAGCGTCTGGTAGGGCGTCAGCCCGGAGCTGGTCTGCCCCAACAAGCCCCACTGCTCGAATCGGTTGGTACTGGCGACGATCAGGTCGTGCAGGATCTTGGTCGGCGAGTCCTGCGGATCGATCGTCTCCCACGTGCCGGGTGCGATGAGACCTTCGATGCGGCGATGATCGCCGGTCAGCTCGGTGACGGTGGGACGAGCCCACTCCGGCACACCGAGGGCTTCCGGACTGTCCTCGGCGGCCGCCTTCTCGAGGGCCTCCACGCTGGCCCCGGTTTGTTGACCGTTGACGGTGATCGATGTCGCGTCCGAGATCATCTGGAAGATGCCGGGGGTGATCTTGTCGTCGATGCCGGTCTTGTTGTCGAGTTGCAGTCCCTCCGGGACCACCATGCGTCCGACCCGATGCGCGTTGCCGTCGGTCATCATCTCCACCGCCGTCGCCGCCGGGATCTGGGTCCGCAGTTTGTAGAAGCCACCCGACATCGGTTGCCCGTCAGCCGCTTTCACGAACGCGTTGACACTGCCGACGACGTCGTTGTCTTCCAGGATGCGACCGAAGTCCATGAGTGTGGAGTCCTGCGGGATGTCCACGATGACATCGGAGGTGCCCGCCGCGTTGTCGTAGTCCTTGTTGTTCTCGAAGACACCCATCGACCGCAGCCCGAACAACCCGACCGCGGCCACCATCGCGACCAGGCAGACACCGACGACGGCGAGCACCACGCGACGGCGGGTGTGCCGGGCGGCTCTGCTCGCCTTGTTGCTCGTGCGTCGTGGGCGCCGACGACGATCCGGTGCGTCACGGTCGTCGTCGAGGAAGTGAGTTCGTCGGCGGCCGCCGCCACCGGCCGCATCCGGCGCCTCGACGGGCGGCTCGGTCGGGGCGGGTCGCGACGCCGCAGGCATCGATCCAGTCGCGGATGCTGCTGCCGGAGCCGCTGCGGTCGGGGTGGCTGCGGTCGGGGTGGCGGCAGTGCGCGCGGCTGCGGCGCGGGGTGCCGGGGCGGGACGTTTCCGTTGCCGATGCGGCACCGCGGTACGCAGCGGATCGCTGTACTCGCCCGAGGACAGCCGCAACGGCTGGTCGGGTGCGGGCGTCGGCGCGGGCGGGGCAGAAGAGGGCGGGGCAGAAGGAGCCGGCGCAGGCGGCATCGGCGCAGCAGGCTCGACGGGTGTACCGGCGGCTTCGGCGGGCTCGATCACCTCCGGCATCGCGCGTCGGCGGCGGTGTCGGGTCATCGGTTTGCCCTCACCGGGTTGCGTGAAGTACCGCAACCGGTCGAGGTCGAGTTCCTCGGTGGGCGCGTCGGCGAGCTCGTGGCGCCGCACCCGGCGGCGTTCGTCGGTCACCGGGTGGTCCCTCCCCCGACGGTGTGGGCTTCGAATGCATTGCAGCGCAACTTCGTGATCGCGAATTGCGCTGTGCCGTCTGGCCGGTCGCATGCGGAAGTCATCGTCGCGTATCCAGCCACCCCTGCAGGATAGCGACCGCAGCGGCTTGATCAATCACGGCGCGCGACGATTTCGCTTTCACACCACTTGCGCGCAGGGCCTGCGTCGCGGTGACCGTGGTCAGACGCTCGTCGTGATACTCGACACCCACCGGTGCGATGCGCGCGGCGAGGCGGCCACCGAACTCTCGCGCGGCGTCGGCGGCTGCGCCGGATTCGTTGCGAAGTGTCTTGGGCAGACCCACCACGACGCCGATCGCCTCGTACTCCTCCACGAGGGCGGCGATACGACGGATGTCCCCGTCGCCTTCGGTCGTGCGCTGCACGGTCTCCACTGGGGTCGCCAGGATGCCGTCCGGATCGCACACGGCGACCCCGACGCGGACGCTGCCGACGTCGACGCCGAGACGGCGTCCGCGTGTCCAGGTCATCGATCCCGGACGAGCTCGCGGATGCGGGCCATCGCCGCATCCACACCCGACGAGTCGGTGCCGGATCCCTGCGCGAGATCGGGCTTGCCGCCGCCGCGGCCCCCGACGAGGGCGCCGATCTCCTTGACCAGGTCACCGGCCTTGATGCCGCGGTCACGGGCTGCTTCGGTGGTCGCCACCACGAACGGGAGCTTGACCGACTCGCCCTCACCGGTCGAGGAGAAGAGCACGATGACCGACTGGCGGTCGGCGACCTTGCCGCGCAGGTCGGTGGCGATGGTGCGCAGGCCGTTGGCGTCCAGGCCGTCGGGCAGTCGCCCGCCGACGAGCAGGGTCGCGCCGGCGGTCACCGCGGCGTCGACGAGTCCGCCTGCCGCGGCGCGTGCGGCGTCCGCACGCATCCGCTCGACCTCCTTCTCGGCGTCCCGAAGGCGGTGCACGAGTTGTTCGACGCGTCCGGGAACCTGGTCCGACGGCACCTTCAGCGAGGACGCGAGGCCGGCGAGCAATGCACGCTCTTTGGACAGGTACCGGAAGGAGTCCATGCCGACGTAGGCCTCGACGCGTCGCACGCCGGAACCGACCGACGATTCGCCGATCACGGTGACCGGACCGATCTGCGCCGACGACGCGACGTGGGTGCCGCCGCAGAGTTCCATCGAGAACGGGCCACCGATCTCGACGACACGCACGATGTCGCCGTAGTTCTCGCCGAACAGCGCGAGCGCACCCATCTCCCGGGCCTCCGACAGCCCGGTCTCGAAGGTGTGCACCGGGTGATTGGCCTCGACGGCCGCGTTGCTGATCTCCTCGATCTCACGGCGCTGGCCCTCCGACAGCGGTTTTCCGGAGTGGAAGTCGAAGCGCAGGTACCCCGGACGGTTCAGCGACCCTGCCTGGGTCGCCGACGGGCCGAGCACCTGGCGCAGCGCCGCGTGCACCATGTGCGTACCCGAATGCCCCTGGGTGGCCCCGTGTCGCCAGGTCTGGTCGACGGAGGCGATCACCTCGTCGCCCTCGGCGATCTCTCCCTCGTCGACGACGACCTTGTGCAACCACACCTTCTTGCCAGCCTTCTGCACGTCGGTGACGCGCAGTCGGACACCGTCGCCGGTGGTGATGGTGCCGACGTCGGCCATCTGGCCACCGGATTCGGCGTACAGCGGAGTCCGGTCGAGAACCACGGTGAGTTCGGTTCCCGGCGCGGCGGTCTGCACCCGCGCACCGTCGGCGACCAATCCGAGCACCCGCGCCTCGGAGATCAGTTCGTCGAAGCCGGTGAACTGTGTGGGTCCGCGGTCGAGGAACTCGCGGTAGACCGACAGGTCGGCGTGGCCGGTCTTGCGGGCGGTGGCGTCGGCCTTCGCGCGCTGCTTCTGCTCGGCCATCAGGGCGGTGAAGCCCTCCTGATCCACCTGCAGGCCGGCCTCCGACGCCATCTCCAGGGTGAGGTCGATCGGGAAGCCGTAGGTGTCGTGCAGGGTGAAGGCGTCGTCACCGGTGATCGTCGAGCGCTTGTCGGCCTTGGTGGCCGCCGCGGCGTCGGCGAACAGCTTGGACCCCGCGGCCAGCGTCTTGGAGAAGGATGCCTCCTCGCCGACCGCGACGTCGACGATGTGCTCACGCTGCTCGGCGAGGTTGGGATACGACGGCGACATGGTGTCGATCACGAGGTTGATGAACTGCGCCATCGTCGGCTGTTCGGCGGCCACCGGGGTCGCCCCGCCGGCCTCGCTGCCTGCGCTCAGCAATCGCACCGATCGCACGACGCGACGCAGCAGACGGCGCAACACGTAGCCGCGCCCGTCATTGCCGGGTAGCACGCCGTCGCCGATGAGCATCGCCGAGGTGCGCGCGTGGTCGGCGATGACGCGGAACTTCACGTCGTCGTCGTGATTTCCCGCACCGTAGGCGCGCCCGGTGACCTGGGCGGCGAGGTCGATGATCGGTTTGAGCAGATCGGTCTCGTAGACGTTGTCGACGCCTTGGAGCAGGCAGGCGACTCGTTCGATGCCCATGCCGGTGTCGATGTTCTTCTTCGGCAGCGGTCCGAGGATCTCGTAATTGTCCTTGCCGCCACCCGGACCGCGGATGTTCTGCATGAACACGAGATTCCAGATCTCGATGTAGCGGTCCTCATCGGCTTCCGGACCGCCCTCGACGCCGTAGGCGGGTCCGCGGTCGTAGAAGATCTCCGAGCACGGGCCGCACGGTCCGGGAACGCCCATCGACCAGTAGTTGTCCTTGAGGCCGCGCCGCTGGATGCGCTCGGCGGGCACACCGATCTCGTCACGCCAGATCGATTCGGCCTCGTCGTCGTCGAGGTAGACGGTCGGCCACAGCTTTTCCGGGTCGATGCCGTAACCGCCGTCGGCGACACTGTTGGTCAGTAGCGACCACGCGAATCCGATGGCCTCGCGCTTGAAGTAGTCACCGAAGGAGAAGTTGCCCGCCATCTGGAAGAACGTGTTGTGGCGGGTGGTGATGCCGACCTCGTCGATGTCGAGGGTGCGCACACACTTCTGCACGCTGGTCGCCCGATCGTATGGCGGGGTCTGCTCACCGAGGAAGTACGGCTTGAACGGCACCATGCCGGCATTGACGAACAGCAGGTTCGGGTCGTCGAGGATCAGCGAGGCACTCGGTACCTCGGTGTGGCCCGCCTTGATGAAGTGATCCAGGAAGCGCTGCCGGATGTCATGCGTCTGCACTGAGTTCGTCCTAGGTGAGGGGTTTCGGGGCTGTCGGTTGGCGGCGAAGGAGTTCGGTCGCGACACTCCAGGGTACCGCCGGGTCGGGTGTGAGCAGGTCACCGGCACCGGCAGGACGGCGCCGCCGCAGCTGTGCGGCATCGATATCGTGTGCTTCGTGTACGTACCCCGGAAGTTCTCGATGAGCGACGACGAGGTGGCCGACGCCCTGCGAGAGGCTCGCCTCGCCTATCTGACGACGCCGGACCGCGATGGCGGCGCAACGGCGGTCACCCCGTTGCCGATGCTCTACGACGACACAGGTCACCGTTTGCTCGGCCATGTGGCACGGGCGAACCCGCATTGGCGATCGGCGAGCCCCGAGGTGGAGACGGTCGCCATCTTCCCCGGCCCCGACGCGTACATCTCGCCGACGTTCTACGCCACCAAGGCCGAGACCGGGAAAACCGTACCCACCTGGAATTACGAGGTGATCGCCGTCTACGGCCGGCTCCACGTGGTCGACGACCCCGATTGGCTGCGCGAGCAGGTGACGGCGCTGAGCGAGCGACATGAGCGCGACCGCACCGAGCCGTGGTCGGTCTCGGATGCGCCCGCCGACTATGTGACCGACCAGTTGCGGGCGATCGTGGGTGTCGAGGTGGCGATCACCCGGTGGGAGGGCAAGGCCAAGCTGTCGCAGAACCAGCCGGCACGCAACCGCGACGGGGTGATCGCCGGATTGTCGGTCTCGGAACGACGTGGCGATCGGGACGTGGCGGAACGGATGATCGCGGAACCGGGATTACCGGCGCCGGGAGCGTAGCGAGCGGGCCGAAGGTTACCGGCGCCGGGAGCGTGACACCGCACCGCGGATGATGCTGCGCAGTTTGCCCAGGCGGGCGCCGATCTCCCGTTCGTTGCCGTGGTCGGTCGGTTGGTAGTAGTCGACGCCGACGAGATCGTCCGGCGGGTACTGCTGGGCGAGCACACCGTCGGGGTCGTCGTGCGGACAGCGGTACCCGATGCCACTGCCGAGGCCGGTCGCGCCCGCGTAGTGGCTGTCGCGCAGATGCGCGGGCACCGCCCCCGACTTCCCGTCGGCGACGTCGGCGAGGGCGGCTCCGATCGCGGAGACCACACCCGCGGATTTCGGCGCGGTGGCCAGGTGGATCGTTGCCTGCGCGAGTGCCAGCCTCGCCTCGGGCATCCCGACGAGCGCCACCACCTGCGCGGCGGCCACCGCGGTCTGCAACGCCATCGGGTCGGCCATGCCGATGTCCTCGCTGGCGTGGATCATCAACCGACGGGCGATGAAGCGCGGGTCCTCCCCCGCCGCGATCATCCTGGCCAGGTAGTGCAGCGCGGCGTCGACGTCGGATCCGCGGATGGATTTGATGAACGCGCTGGTGACGTCGTAATGCTGATCGCCGTCGCGGTCGTAGCGCACCGCGGCGCGGTCGATGGCCGCTTCCACGTCGGCGACGTCGAGGTCGTCCTTCTCGGCGGCGTCGGCGCTCGCCTCCAGCGCGGTCAGCGCCCGGCGTGCGTCGCCGCCCGCCACCGCGACGAGATGATCGAGTGCGGCATCGGTGACCTCGACGCGGCCGGCGAGGCCTCGCTCGTCGACGATCGCGCGACCGAGCACCTCACGGATGTCGTCGTCGGTGAGCGAGCGCAGTTGGAGGACCAGTGAGCGCGACAGCAACGGCGCGACTACCGAGAACGAGGGATTCTCCGTGGTCGCCGCGACCAACAGCACGATGCGGTTCTCGACCGCGTCGAGCAACGCGTCCTGCTGGGTCTTGGAGAAGCGGTGTACCTCGTCGATGAACAGCACCGTCTGCTGGCCTTCGATGAGTCGGCGCCGCGCCACGTCGATGACGGCGCGCACCTCTTTGACGCCCGCCGACAATGCCGACAACGCCTCGAACCGACCACCGGTGGCCCGTGAGATCAGTGCCGCCATGGTGGTCTTGCCGGTGCCCGGCGGACCGTAGAGCAGCACCGACGCCGCACCAGATCCGTTGATCAGCCTGCGTAGCGGGGATCCCGCGCCGAGGAGGTGTTCTTGCCCGACGATCTCGTCGAGCGAACTCGGCCGCATCCGGACCGCCAACGGCGCGTTGGGCGCGGGGTCCGACGTCAGACCGCCGGAGCCTGCAGCGGGCATGGTTGTGGGCGGGTCGAAGAGGCCATCCATTCCGACCCCGGTCAGGACAGCCAGGTGTGCTGCAGCGCGGCGCCCAGCCCGGTCGCGAACTCCGCCGTCGCGGTGTCTCCGACCCGGTCGGCTGCGGCTGCGAGAGCCGTCCAGCGCGCCACCACCACGCGCGGGTCGTTGGTGTGCAAAGACCAGTCGTGGGTGTGTCCCGCGGGACTCGCGGGTGCACCGAGTCCGCCGCGGTCGTCGGCGGGCAGCATCCACGCCGTCGCGAGCCACTCCCACAGGAGCCTGGCGGTGAGGATCTTGCGCGAGCACTCACCGTCGTGGCCGAGGGCCGGCCAGATCGGATAGAGCTCGGAGCGCCACGCGTCGATCATCGCGATCTCGAGATCGGTGCGATGTGCACCGCCGACATGGGAGAGCTGGGTGCCGAAGGTGGCCAGGGCGTATGCGATGTCGAGTGTGGCGTCTCGGAAGCCACCCCACTCGTAGTCCATGAACTGCACACCGTCGTCGTTGAGCAGGATGTTCTCCGGCCCGACGTCGGAGGGGCTGAAAGCACGGTGATCGCCCTCGCCGAACAGCCCGCAGGCGTCCACGAGCCGTGCGTGCACGTCGTCGGGGAGCTCGACCCCCAGCCGGGTCAGCATCGCCGGTGCGTCGGCCACCGCACGCTGGGCGGCCTCACCGAGGACGTCCTCCTCGTCGGCGTCGGGTGCCCCGTGACGCAACAGCGCGAGGTAGTCCACCTCACCACCGACGGTGGCGGCGTGCATCCGTCCGAGCGCCTGACCCCACGCGCTGACCGCGTGCGACGTCTCGGCGACATCGGTGCCCGAGAGCAGCGATGACATCGACCGGCCGTGGCCGAGATCGGTGAGGACCAGCAACCGCGCCTCCGGATCGGAGGCGATCAGCTGCGGACCCGGCCGGGACTCGGTGGGCAGGGCGGTCGCGTACTTGTAGGACGCGAGTTCGCGATGGAAGGCACGCGGGTCCTCGTCGGCGGGCAGCGCCTTGATGACGAGGCTGCGATCCATCGACAACGGGTTGACCGTCACCCGCGCCCGCACGACGACCGTGCGACCACTTCCGCCGAGGTCTTCGGGATCGGCAAGGGTGACGGGGGAACCGGCCCGGTGCGAGAGCACCGTCTCGGCCGCGCGCACCACAGTGGCGATGCGACTTTCAGTGATTACCGTCATGGCACCAACCAACCTACCCAATAGTGGTTCATATCGTCAGTCCCGTCATCGGACTGCAATCGGAAAGTTCCGCCCCTGTGCGCGCCAGATCTGGTCTGGCGCAACGCCGGTCAACAATGGCACATGATCGTCCGAGGCGGGTCAGTTCTCTGGTATACCGACGCCGGATCTCCCGTGCCCGGGCGTGTCGTCGGCGCTGTCCCCCTCGACCGGTCCGACATCGACCGACACGGTGATCCGGCTCTTCTTCGACTCCGTGTAGATCACCCCGCGCAGCGGCGGCACGTCGTCGTAGTCGCGGCCCCAGGCCACCGTGACGTGGCGTTCGTCGACGAGTTTGTCGTTGGTCGGATCGAACGCCAGCCACTGACCACCGGGCAGCCAGACCGCGGCCCACGCATGGCTCGCGTCGGCGCCGAAGATCCGTTCGCGACCCGGCGGCGGATCGGTCGCCAGGTAGCCCGATTCGTAGCGCGCGGCCAATCCCACCGACCTCAGGCAGGCGATCGCGACGCGGGCGAAGTCCTGGCAGACGCCCATTCGACGTTCGAGGACGGTGTCCACCCGGGTGCTGATGGCCGTGGACCCCGACTTGTAGGTGAAGTCGTGGAAGATCCGCGAGGTCAGGTCCACCACCGCCTCGCCGACCGGCCGGCCGGGGGTGAACACCGCCTGCGCATACTCGGTCACCGCATCGGTGATCTCCGGCGGGCTGAGGTCCAGGGTGAACTCCACCGCCGCCGCGCCGGCAGGCCCGGCCACCGCGGGTCGCGCCTGTTCCCAGGGCACCAGCGCCGCAGGCGACGACAACACGCCCGGGTCGGGCGGATCGACGTCGACCATCGAGGTCGCGGTGACCACGAGCTCGTCGTGGCCGGTACGGACGTGGAAGTAGGTGTCGGTGTTTCCATAGACATCCACGCCGGTCGACCGGTCGTCGGGTTCGGGACTGATCTCGACCCGGGTGTCGAGCACACGTTGGTGCGGCAGTTCGCGGGGTGTCAGATAGCACCGACCATACGACGACGAGACCACGTCGTCGTAGGTGTAGCTGGTCCGGTGGATGACCCGGTAGCGTCGCGCGGTCATGCCGTGCCGTCACCTCCCCCGCCCCAGATCGGCTGGGCCTCGACGGGCAGCGCGAACCGGGTCCGGGCCAGCGTGTCGGACAGTTCCCGGCACCCGTGCGCCAGCACCGACATCAGCTCGGCGAGATCCCCGCGCCTGCCGTCTGCACCGACCGCGACGAGATCCACCGGATCGGATCGACGCAGCTCGGCGATGAGGTCGGCCACGATCCGTTCGGCCGCGGCCGACCGGAGTTCGTCGGGAACCGAGGCGAGGTCGTGGCGCATCAGCGTGAGCTGATAGATCAGCGCTCGCGGATTGCGTTCGTCGAAGAACAGCAGTTCGGCGACCGCATCGAGGCGATACAGTCCGCGGTTGCGACGTCGATAGATCACCGACGATTCGTTGGCGATCAGATACGACTCCAGCAATGCCTGTTCGACGTCGCGGTCGTGTTGTTCGCCGAACATCGCGCCGGTCAGTTCGGCCACCGTGAGTGCACGCTCGATCCGTCGCCCGAGGTCCATGAACATCCAACCCGCGTCGTGCACCATCGATTCGGCCTGTAGACCGGCGAGGGCGAGCACGCCGTGCAGCACATCGTCGTGGGCGCTCTCGAGTTCGGATGCCACATCGAAATCGGCGGCCAGCGCGCCGTCGTCGTCTCGCGCGGCGCGGACACCGGTCGCGAGCCGGTCCAACGCCCGTTCGACCGGGCGTAGCACCATCCACGTGCTCGTCGACATCTGATCGCGTACCGCTCGGGCCGTCGACACCAGGTGGTCGAGGGCGAAGGCGATGGTGCCCGGCACCGATCGGGCCACGGTGAGGTCGGTGATCTTGGCCAGCGCCTCGTCGACCCGGTCGGCAGGCGAGGCCGCCTCGTCGGGGCCTGCGATCAGCTCGACCGTACCGAGATAGCCCGCGGTTGCGGTTGCGGTGGCGATCGCGTGCAGGAGCAGCGGCACCGACGCCGACCCACTCATCCACGGCCGGTACTGGAAGTCCTGGTAGCGCTCGCGAGCGACCTTCGCCATCCGCGTGACCAGTTCGGTGCGTTCGCCGTACCGGCCGAACCAGAACAGGTCGGAGAGAACGCGCGGGCTCGCCCCGGCCGCCACATCGGAGTACTCGATGCGTGCCGGCAGTCCCGGTCGCACACTGATCTCGTCCTCCGGCGTGGTTCGGGTCGACGATTTACGCGACACGTGCCCGACGACGTCGGAGCTGGTCACCCAGACGTCCTTGGCCGCGACGCCGCCGAGAGCGGCACCGGCGGATCCGTCGGCGAGCACCGACCCGAGACCGCCGGGCATCACCGCATAGGTCGGGCCCTGCGCGACGCTGAAGGCACGCAGCGATACCGGCGCCGCTCGCAGCGGCCCGTGCCCCGCACCCGCCCCGGGCGTCATACTCGGTGCCACCGAGAACGCCTCGACGGTCCGTGCCACCCACTGCCATGGCTCTGCCTCCACACGCGCGGCCAGATCGGATCGCTCCTGCGCCGTCACGGTGGGGGTCAGCACTTCTTCGCCGGTGTGGAAGTTGGTGAGCACCAGCCGATCGATGTCGGCGCGGATCTTGCTGCGCTGTAGGTCGTCTCCGGCCCAGAAGGTGGGGACCGAGGGCAACTGCAGGTCCTCGTCGAGGAGATGTCGCGCCAGTTGCGGCAGCACCGTGTGCAGCGCCGGGTTCTCCAGCACACCGCTGCCCAGGGTGTTGACCACCGTCACGGTCCCGCGGGAGATCGCTTCCACGAGTCCAGCGACGCCCAGACGTGAGTCGGTCCGCAGATCGAGCGGATCGGCGAACTCGGCATCGACGCGCCGCAACAGCACGTCGACACGTTTGTACCGGCCGAGCGAGCGCATGTAGACGACCCCGTCGCGGACGGTCAGGTCGGTGCCCTCGACGAGCGGAACACCGAGGACCGATGCCAGATATGCCTGGTCGAACGCGGTCTCCGACATGCTTCCCGGGCTCAGCACCACCACGGTCGGGTCGTCGACGCCGGGCGGCGCGTAGTCGACGAGCGCGAGCCGCAAGGTGCCGGCGAAGGTCGTCATGGGACGTGGCGCACTCTGCTGGAACAGCTGCGGAAAGGTCCGCGACATCAGCCGTCTGCCGACAATCGCGAACCCGACGCCCGACGGGGCACCCGTGCGGTCGGCGAACACCTCCACCGTGCCGTCGGGGGCGCGTCCGAGGTCGAGGGCGTGCAGAAACAGGGCATGCGGGCCCGCGACCTCGAGCCGAGCGGCCTTGCGGATGTAGCCGGGATGGCCGAACACCATCTCCGGCGGTATCACGCCGTCCGTGATGGTCTGCTGGTCGCGATAGAGGTCCCGCAGAACCAGATCCAGCAGCATCGAGCGCTGCGTGATCGCCTTCTCGAGCTCGGTCCACTCGGTTCCGTCGACGAGCAGCGGGACCGGATCGATCGGCCAGTCCCGGGCAACGGTCTGATGGCCGTCGAAATCGTTGTAGATGACCCCGTCGTCGCTGATCGCGGCGGACAGTCGCGCAGCCGCGGCCCGGAGTCGGTTCTCCCCGCGCGCCCCGTAGCCGGCCACCAGGTCGGCCCATGCGGCGCGCGGTCGCCCGGCATCGTCGAGCATCTCGTCGTACCGGGCAGGCCCCGGGGTCTCGTCGGTGGTCCACGGATCGATCTCGCCGACCGCCGAGCCGCCCGGACGGTACCGGTCGAACACCTCGGGCAGGCCGTCGGCGGCCGGGGTGTTCGACGAGGCGGTCACCGCAGAACCGTACGTGTCCGGCGCGAGTCGGGCATACGCGGCACCATCACCGCAGCCGACCGCGCCGGTGTCGACGTGGTCATGCCCCGTCGGCCGGGGCCCCGGTCTCGGACTCGGCATGCTTGCGCGGCACCGGCTTGGCGTCGATGCCCGATTCCTTGCGCTGCTGCGCGGTGATGGGTGCGGGTGCGTCCGTCAGGGGATCCACGCCGCCGCCCGACTTCGGGAACGCGATCACCTCTCGGATCGACGACTCGCCGGCCAGCAGCGCGGTGATCCGGTCCCAGCCGAAGGCGATACCGCCGTGCGGGGGCGCACCGAACGCGAACGCGTCGAGCAGAAAGCCGAACTTCTCCTGCGCCTCGTCGTGCCCGATCCCCATGATCTCGAAGACCCGTTCCTGCACGTCGCGACGGTGGATACGGATCGAACCGCCGCCGATCTCGTTGCCGTTGCAGACGATGTCGTAGGCGTAGGCCAGCGCGGCACCCGGATCGGACTCCAGCACCGCAAGGGACTCCGGCTTGGGAGAGGTGAAGGCATGGTGCACCGCAGTCCACGCCCCCGAGCCGACGGCGACATCGCCCGACGCGGTCGCCTCGTCTGCCGGTTCGAACAGCGGCGCGTCGACGACCCAGGTGAACGCCCAGTCGTCTTCCTTGATCAGCCCGAGTCGTGCGGCGATCTCGCCGCGAGCAGCGCCGAGCAGCGCCCGTTGTGCCTTGGCAGGTCCGGCCGCGAAGAACACACAGTCACCCGGGTCGGCGCCCACATGCGCGACGAGTCCGGCGCGTTCGGAGTCGGAGAGGTTCTTGGCGACCGGTCCACCGAGTTCTCCGTCCTCGCCCACCAGCACGTAGGCGAGGCCCTTGGCGCCGCGCTGCTTGGCCCACTCCTGCCAGGCGTCGAGCTGACGACGCGGCTGCGAGGCCCCACCAGGCATCACCACGGCCCCGACGTAGGGGGCCTGGAAGACCCGGAACGGGGTGTCCTTGAAGTAGTCGGTGCATTCCACGAGTTCGATGTCGAACCGCAGATCCGGCTTGTCGGTGCCGAAGCGACGCATCGCATCCGCGTAGGTCATCCGCGGGATCGGCGTGGTGATCTCCACCCCGATCAGCTTCCACAACGCGGCCAGCACCTCTTCGGCCAGCGCGATCACGTCGTCTTGGTCGACGAAACTCATCTCGATGTCGAGCTGGGTGAACTCGGGTTGGCGATCGGCCCGGAAATCCTCGTCGCGGTAGCAGCGCGCGATCTGGTAGTAGCGCTCCATCCCGGAGACCATGAGCAGCTGTTTGAACAGCTGCGGGCTCTGCGGCAGCGCGTAGAACGTGCCCGGCTGCAGACGCGCGGGCACCAGGAAGTCGCGAGCACCCTCGGGGGTCGACCGGGTCAGTGTGGGCGTCTCGATCTCGACGAAGTCGTGCTGCGCGAGCACGCCGCGCGCCGCGGCGTTGACCTGGGAGCGCAGACGCAGCGCATGGCTCGGTCCCTCGCGACGCAGGTCGAGGTAGCGGTACCGGAGGCGCGCTTCTTCGCCGGGCGTCTCGTCGAGCTGGAACGGCAACGGTGCGGATGCGTTGAGCACCTCGAGGCTCTGCGCGTTGATCTCGATGTCGCCCGAGGACAGGTTCGGGTTCTCACTGCCGGCAGGCCGCTCTTCGACCACGCCGGTGACCGAGACACAGAACTCGGCGCGCAGGCGGTGCGCGGACTCGGCGACCTCCTCGGCACGGAACACCACCTGCACCACGCCCGAGCGGTCCCGCAGATCGATGAACACCACGCCACCGTGGTCACGACGACGGGCGACCCAGCCGGTGACGGTGACGGTCTGCGAAGCGTCGGCGCGACGAAGCGAACCGGCCAGATGCGTGCGGAGCACTCGGAATCCTTCCCAGGACGGGTACAAGTTGAAACGGCGATCGATGAATCTCCGAGCTCATCCTACGTTCGGCACCGGACCCGACCTGCACCGGCCGTCGCCGGAACACATGCCGACACGCGTGTCGTCATGTCGTCGTTCGAAACCGCCTGTCGCCTCACGACGAATATGCTCGGTCCATGACATTTCAAGGCGGCGGTCCCCTGGACACCAGCTCCGTCTCCGGTGGTGGGGGCGGCGGGGGCGGGATGGGCCGCATCGCCCTCGGCGGCGGCGCAGGCCTGATCCTGACGATCGTCGCGCTGTTGTTCGGGATCAACCCCGGTTCGATCACCGGCGGCACCGGCACCGGTTCCGGGGTCAGCAGCCAGGACGCCGCCGAACTCGATGCGCACATCCGGTCGTGCACCATCGAGAAGGCCAACACCGACGATGTCTGCCGCATCGTCGCCACGGTGAACAGCGTCAACAAGGTGTGGTCGGAGCAGATGCCCGGATACACCGAACCGAAGACCACGATCTTCTCCGGATCGGTGAGCACCGGGTGCGGGGCCGCGTCGTCGGCGACCGGGCCCTTCTACTGCCCCGCCGACGAAACCGCGTACTTCGACCCGTCGTTCTTCGCGACGCTGCGCCAGATGGGTGGCAGCGACGGGCCACTCGCCCAGGAGTACGTGGTCGCCCACGAATACGGCCACCATGTCGAGAACCTGACCGGTGTGCTGGCCAAGGGCCAGCGCATGGGGTCGCAGGGACCCATGTCCGGCTCGGTGCGCATCGAGTTGCAGGCCGACTGCCTCGCCGGGGTGTGGGCCTACCACGCCGACAAGGGGCCGGACGCCATGCTCGAACCGCTCACCCAGGAGCAGATCGACAGCGTCATCCAGACCGCCAAGGCGATCGGCGACGACACGATCCAGGGTGCGGGCTCCAATCCCGAGGGCTGGACCCACGGCTCGGCGCAACAGCGCTCCCGCTGGTTCACCATCGGCTACGAGTCCGGTGACCAGCGTCAGTGCGACACGTTCGCGACCAACGACCTGTGACCGGGGCCGACCGTCCGGGCCGTCGACCGACCGCCGTCGATCGACTCGCCGAGGCCCACCTGGCCGACTCGGCGCGTCTCGACCCGATCTTCGCCACCGAGGTCGGGATCGGCGACCACGACCACCTGCTCCCCGACTACTCGCCCGCGGGTGCCGCCGCGCAGGACGCCGCCGCACGGTCGGCGGTGTCGGCATTGACCGATGCGGCCGTCGTCGACGATGTCGACCGGGTGACCGTGGCCACCATGCTCGCGTCCCTGCGCCGGGAGATCGCCCTCGGCGACGCAGGTGAACGCGTGGGCGACTGCAATGTCATCGCCTCACCGCTACAGGCCATCCGCGACGTCTTCGATCTGATGCCCACCGACACCGCCGACGATCGCGAGGTGTTCGTCGCTCGCCTGCGCGCGATCCCCACCTGCGTCGACACCGTGGTCGAGGGACTGCGGCATCGGATCACGCACGGACCAGCGCATGCCCGTCGTCAGGCGGAGCTGGTGGCCGCCCAGGCCGACGAGGCGACCGACGCGATCGCGACCAACACCGCGCCGTTCGCGGCGGACCCTGCGTTGCAGAGCGCGCTGCACATCGCGCTGGAGGCCGCTCGCGGTGCGTTCGGCCACCTCGCCGAGGTGCTACGCGGCGAGGTCGCGCCGGCCGCATCGGAGGTCGACGCGGTCGGACGCGACCGCTACGTCCGATTCCTGCCCGCCTATCTCGGTGCCGACGTGGATCCGGGCGAGGCGTACGAGTGGGGGCTCGACCATCTGCGGTCGATCGTCTCCGAACAGTCGGGCATCGCCGCGCAGCTCGTCGGCGACGGTTCCATCCGGGACGCGATGGACCATCTGAACTCGTTGCCGCAGTATGCGATCCATGATCGACATGCCTTCGTCGCATGGATGCAGGAGCTCTCCGACCGCGCCGTCGCGGGTCTGGCGGGCACCCATTTCGACCTGCCATCGCGCCTGACGCGTCTCGAATGCCGTCTGGCGCCGTCGTCGACCGGGATCATCTACTACACGCAGCCGAGCGCCGACCTGACGCGCCCCGGGCGGATGTGGTGGTCGGTGCCGCCCGAACAGTCGGTGTTCCACACCTGGCAGGAAACCACCACGGTCTTTCACGAGGGTGTACCGGGCCATCATCTCCAACTCGGCTCCGCCATCGTCAGCGACGACCTCAATGCCTGGCGGAAGCTGGCGTCGTTCACGTCCGGGCACGGGGAGGGCTGGGCCCTCTACGCGGAACGATTGATGGGCGAGCTCGGCTGGCTCGACGACCCGGGCGACCGGATGGGCATGCTCGACTCGCAACGGCTGCGGGCGGCGCGGGTCGTCGTCGACATCGGCGTCCACTGCGAACTACCCGCACCGGAATCGGTGGGCGGCGGCATCTGGGACGCCGACAAGGCCTGGCGGTTCCTCACCGAAGCGGTCGCGATGGATCGGACGGTGCTGCGCTTCGAACTCAACCGATACCTGGGCTGGCCCGGACAGGCACCGTCGTACGCACTGGGACAGCGCGTCTGGGAGCAGACCCGCGATCAGGCGCTGGCCAGACACCCGGAGTGGTCGTTGAAGGACTTCCACGCCCGTGCACTTGCGCTCGGCGGGGTCTCGCTGGACGTGCTCGCCGACGAGATGACACGGTGAGCCTTGCCCCGCGTCGCCACCCGGCAACGGGGGCATCTGCTCAGGCCAGCAGCCGCCCGATCTCGGTGACCACGTCGTCGAGCGCGACCTCGTGCTGGTCGCCGGTCGAGAGGTCCTTGACCTCGATGCGACGTTCGGCGAGCTCACGATCACCGAGGATCATGGCCAGACGCGCACCCGACCGATCGGCGGCCTTCATCGCACCCTTGAGGCCCCGATCGCCGTAGGCGAGATCGACGCTGATGCCCGCGGCCCGCAGCCGTCCGGCGACACCCACGAGTTCGGATTTGGCATCGGCCCCGAGCGGGACGCCGAAGACCCGGCAGCGCGCGACGTCGGCGTGTGCGACCCCCTCTGCCTCCATCGCCAGCATGGTGCGATCGACACCCAGTCCGAAACCGATCCCCGACAGATCCTGTTTGGCGCCGAGCTGTCGCATCAGCCCGTCGTACCGGCCGCCGCCGCCGATGCCCGACTGGGCGCCGAGGCCGTCGTGAACGAACTCGAAGGTGGTCTTGGTGTAGTAGTCCAGACCGCGCACCAGACGCGGGTTGAGTTCGTAGGGGACTCCCAACCGCTTCAGATGCGCGAGCACGGCGTCGAAGTGGGCGCGCGATTCGTCGGAGAGATAGTCGACGAGCAGCGGCGCGTCGGCGGTGGCCTCCCGCACCTCGGGACGCTTGTCGTCGAGCACCCGCAGCGGGTTGATCTGTGCACGATTGCGTGTCGCCTCGTCGAGATCGAGTCCCGACAGGAACTCCTGCAACGCCGCCCGATAGGGCCCGCGGCTCACGTCGTCACCCAGCGAAGTGATCTCCAGCCGGAAGCCGGACAGTCCCAGTCGGCGGTAGCCCTCGTCGGCGATGGCGATGACCTCGGCATCGAGCGCCGGATCGTCGACGCCGATGGCCTCGACGCCGACCTGCTGCAACTGTCGGTACCGGCCGGTCTGCGGCTTCTCGTACCGGAAGAACGGACCGGCGTAGCAGAGCTTCACCGGGAGCTGTCCACGGTCGAGACCGTGCTGGATGACCGCGCGCACCACGCCAGCGGTCCCCTCGGGCCGCAACGTGACCGAGCGGTCACCACGGTCGGCGAAGGTGTACATCTCCTTGCTGACCACGTCGGTCGACTCGCCGACGCCACGGGCGAAGAGCCCGGTGTCCTCGAAGACGGGCAGTTCGATGTGCCCGTATCCGGCGAGCCGGGCCGCGTCGGTGAGGGTGTCGCGCACCCGCCGAAAATCCGCGGAGTTCGGGGGGAAATAGTCGGGGATGCCCCGCGGCGCGGCGAAGTCGGCGCTCACAGTCCGTATCGTCCCTTCTTGGGTGCGTCTGCGTCAGACGAGCTGGTGGCCAGTCCGGCCAGGAACGGATTGCTCGCACGCTCCTGACCGATGGAGGTCTGGGCTCCGTGACCGGGCAACACCTGTGTGTGATCCGGCAACGGCAGCAACTTGGCGGCGATGGAGTCGAGCAGTTGCTGATGATCGCCGCCGGGCAGGTCCGTCCGCCCGATCGACCCGGCAAACAATACGTCACCGGAGAAGCACACCGGCACCAGCTCGGTGGACCCCGCGTCGGTCTCGACCGGCACCTCGACACCGAGCAACACCGAACCCTGGGTGTGTCCCGGTGCGAGATCGACGGAGAACCGGATACCCGCGAGGTCGACGTCCTCACCGTCGGCGAACTCGATCACCTTCTCCGGCTCGCGGAACTCGATGTCGCCGATCAGCGGGCCCAGCGCCCGTCCGAGCCCCTGCCCGGGATCGGCCAGCATCGGCCGGTCGGCAGGATGGATGTACGCGGGGATCGAGTACTCGTCGCAGAGTTCGGCGGCGTTCCAGGTGTGGTCGAGGTGACCGTGGGTCAGCAACACCGCCACCGGCGTCAGATCGTGTTCGGCGAGCAACTCGCGAACCCGGGCCGCCGCGTCCTGGCCTGGATCGATGATGACGGCCTCGGAGCCCGACTCGGTGGCGAGGAGATAGCAGTTGGTCTGGAACATCCCCGCGGCGAATCCGGTGATCAGCATCTGTCCATTGTGACAAAGCGCCCCGACCATGGAACTCTCAGGTTCGGCTGGCACACTGGCCAGTCGCGGTAGCATCAGCGCCGATCATCAAGGGGAGCCACGACTTCAGGAGGGTCTTAGCGCGTGTCCACCAACGAGGAACGACGCGAAGCGGCCAAGCGCAAGCTGGCAGAACGCCTCGAACGCGAACGACAGCAGGCCCGTCGCCGCAAGATCGTGATCGCGTCGGTGTCCACGGTGGTCGTGGTCGCGATCGTCGCGACCGCCACCACCCTGATCGTCAAGAAGGTCCTCGACGATCGTGAGGCGGCACGCTGGACGGCGTGCGCGTACACCGATCAGCCGAACCGCTTCGATCAGCTGCCCAAGGAGGTTCCCGCCGAGGTGCCCGCCAATCAGAAGGCGCAGGCGCAGGCCTACCTCGACGAGATGCATGCGGGTCAGGCCAAGCAGCGGACAGCACCCAAGCCCGGCGACAAGCAGCTCAAGGAGGGGACCGCGAACCTGGTGTTCGACACCAACCAGGGCGCCATCCCCGTCTCGCTGGAACGCAACGGCGCACCGTGCAACACCGGCGCGGTGATCTCGTTGGCGGAGAACAAGTTCTACAACGACACCCCCTGTCACCGGATCACCAACAGCGAGTCGCTGAAGGTGCTGCAGTGCGGCGATCCGACCGGCACCGGTGCGGGCGGCCCGGGATGGTCGAGCCCCGACGAACTGCCCACCGACCTCAAGCCGGCCGGTCAGCCGGATCCGTCGTCGGGCACGCAGCCGGTGATCTATCCGCGCGGCACCGTTGCGATCGCCAACAGCAACAACCCGCAGATGGGTGAGTCCAACACCGGCTCGAGCCAGTTCTTCCTGGTCATGCAGGACAGCCAACTCGCGCCGAACTATTCGGTGGTCGGCAAGGTCGACCCGGCCGGTCTGACCGTGCTGGACAAGATTGCCGCCAACGGCGTCACCCCCGGCCCCAACGGCAGTGCCGAGGACGGCCGGCCGAAGCAGCCGGTCGACATCACCACCGCGACCGTCAAGAGCTGACCCGGACGACCTGCTCCGCGGGTCATCAACTCACGAGATCCGCCCCACCCGGGCCGTCGTCGACAGGACGTCGACAGGCTCTGGGTGGGGCGGATCTCGTGTGGGCACGGCCGGACAGATTGCCGTTCCCCCGGTGCCGACAACCGCCCAGGGCGCATCTGCGATTCGGACGTGGCGGCGGGCGGTCACCTGGGCCAAAGATGCTGCACGACAAGCGATCCCCCGAGCAGGAGCCGCAGGGCCGAGAACTCAGGCCGCCGACGTCACGCGATAGACGTCGTAGACGCCCTCTACGTTGCGGACCACGTTCAGCACGTGTCCGAGGTGTTTGGGATCGCCCATCTCGAAGGTGAATTTGCTGACCGCCACCCGGTCGCGGCTGGTGGTGACCGACGCCGACAGGATGTTCACCCGTTCGTCGGCCAGCACCTTGGTGACGTCGGAGAGCAGGCGGTGCCGATCGAGGGCCTCCACCTGGATCGCCACCAGGAACACCGATTCCGGTGACGGCGCCCACGAGACGTCGATGATCCGCTCGGACTGCTGACGCAACGACCCGGCGTTGGTGCAGTCGGTGCGGTGCACGCTGATGCCACCACCTCGGGTCACGAAACCGAGGATCTCGTCGCCGGGCACCGGTGTGCAGCATTTGGCGAGCTTGATGACGACGTTGTCCACGCCCTCCACGACGACGCCCGCGTCACCGCCCTGACGGCTGCGCGTGGGCAACGTCGACGGTGTGGACCGTTCCGCGATCGCGTCGACGGCGTCGTCGATCCCGCCGAGCGAGGCGACCAACCGGTTGACCACGTGCCGAGCCGACACGTGATGCTCGCCGACCGCGGTGTAGAGCGCGGTGACGTCGGCGTACCGCAACTCTTTCGCGATCGCCGCCATCGACTCGGCACTCATCAAGCGCTGCAACGGAAGTCCGCCGCGGCGAACCTCCTTCGCGATGGCGTCCTTACCGGTTTCGAGAGCCTCCTCGCGACGTTCCTTGGCGAACCACTGCCGGATCTTGGCCTTGGCGCGCGGCGACACCACGAACTCCTGCCAGTCCCGCGACGGACCGGCGTTGGGCGCCTTCGAGGTGAACACCTCGACGACCTCACCGTTCTCCAGCTTCCGTTCCAGGGCGACGAGCCTGCCGTTGACCCGGGCCCCGATGCATCGGTGCCCGACCTCGGTGTGCACCGCATATGCGAAGTCGACGGGAGTCGACCCGGCGGGCAACGTGATCACGTCCCCCTTCGGGGTGAACACGAAGATCTCTTGTACCGCGAGGTCGTAGCGCAGCGACTCCAGGAACTCGCCGGGGTCGGCGGCTTCCCGCTGCCAGTCCAGTAGCTGGCGCATCCACGCCATGTCGTCGATCTCGGCGACCTCTGCGCGGCGCGGACCCTTCCCCTTGCGACCGCTGTCCCGGTAGCCGTTCTCCTTGTAGCGCCAGTGCGCGGCGATGCCGAACTCGGCGGTCCGGTGCATCTCGTGGGTCCGGATCTGCACCTCGAGGGGTTTGCCCTCGGGTCCGATCACCGTGGTGTGCAACGACTGGTAGACGCCATAGCGTGGCTGGGCGATGTAGTCCTTGAAACGCCCGGCCATCGGCTGCCACAACGAGTGCACGACGCCGACGGCGGCGTAACAGTCACGCACCTCGTCACAGAGGATGCGGATACCGACGAGATCGTGGATGTCGTCGAAGTCGCGACCCTTGACGATCATCTTCTGGTAGATCGACCAATAGTGTTTCGGTCGTCCCTCGACCGTCGCGGTGATCCGTGCGGAGCCGAGCGCATTGTTGATGTCGGCGCGCACGCGGGCCAGGTAGGTGTCGCGCGACGGCGCCCGGTCGGCGACGAGACGCACGATCTCCTCGTACCGCTTCGGGTGCAGGATCGCGAACGACAGATCCTCGAGCTCCCATTTCACCGTGGCCATTCCAAGCCGATGAGCAAGGGGCGCAATGACTTCCAGGGTTTCGCGGGCTTTACGCGCCTGCTTCTCCGGCGGCAGGAACCGCATCGTGCGCATGTTGTGCAGACGGTCGGCGACCTTGATGACGAGGACCCGCGGATCCCGCGCCATCGCGATGATCATCTTGCGGATGGTCTCGGCCTCCGCCGCACTGCCGAGCGCGACCTTGTCCAGCTTGGTCACGCCGTCCACGAGGTGGGCCACCTCCGGCCCGAAGTCCTTCTCCAGTTCCTCCAGTGAGTACCCGGTGTCCTCGACCGTGTCGTGCAGCAGCGCGGCGACCAGGGTCGTGGTGTCCATGCCGAGGTCGGCGAGGATCGTCGCGACCGCGAGGGGGTGGGTGATGTACGGATCCCCGGACTTGCGCTTCTGTCCCTCGTGTCGCTCGTCGGCGACGTCGTAAGCGTGCTGCAGCAGTGCGACGTCGGCCTTCGGGTAGATCTCGCGATGCAGGGTCACCAACGGCTCGAGCACCGGTCGCACCGGACTGCGGGTGGCGGTCATGCGCCGGGCCAGACGCGCGCGCACGCGACGCGACGCCGACGACGGCGCCCCCAGATCGGCGGGCTGATTCGCCGGACGGTTCGCCGCAGCGTCCGCGGACGCCTCCCCCGCGCGCTGTCGAGCAGTGGTGTTGACCTCGTCGGTCACGGCGACCTCCTCTCCCCGATCTGCAACAACCGATGAAACGAGTCTAGTCCGGCGGGTGTGCGCTCAGCCGTGGGTCACCGCATGTACGGGTAGCGCGGCGCCCAGCCCTTCGGCGATGGTCGCACGGCCACCGAGACCGTCGAGTTCCATGATCACCGCGACCCCGACGACCTCGGCGCCTGCCTGGTGGAGGAGGTCGGCGGTGGCGACGGCGGTCCCGCCGGTGGCGAGCACGTCGTCGACGACGAGCACGCGCTGACCGGACAGATCGATGCCGTTCGCCGGGATCTCCAAGGTCGCGGTGCCGTACTCGAGGCTGTAGGTGATGCTGTGGACGGGCGGGGGCAGTTTGCCGCCCTTGCGGACCGCCAACACCCCGACGCCCAGTTCGCATGCCACCGCACCACCGAGCAGGAACCCTCGGGCGTCGATGCCCGCGACCAGGCCGATGTCGCGACATCCGTGGGTGAGCGCCGTGACGATCGACGACAAGCCCGACGGGTCGGCCAGCACCGGGGTCAGATCCTTGAACGCGATACCCGGCTGCGGGAAGTCGGCGACCATCCGCGCATGCACCTCGATCTGCCGACGGGCCTCGGCCAGCGCCTCGCGGGTGACGGCATCGCCGTCGTCGTCGTGGCCGGAGCGGGTCGGCTCCTGTTGCTCAGTCACGTACCGTCCACCGATCCATGTTCCAGCCGGTGCCGTTGCGCCCCAGCCCGGCCACCACATTATCGACCCCGCCACCCCATCGCTGAATCCGCGGGGCCGCGAACAACGGGATCGACGGCATCTCCGCCCACGCCGCGTTCTCGATGGTGCGGACCAGCTCGAGACGGTCGGAGGCGAGATCGGCGGTGGCCAATTCGTCGATCGCACCGCTGACCGCCGGATTGCGGAACCCACCCAGGTTGAGCGGATCGCCGCCACGCAGCTGATAGGCATCCCGGGACGGGTTGGCGGCCCCCGCTGCGGCGAAGGACGCGCCGTTGGCCACCAGCAGCGCATCCACATCGGTGCCAAGCACCGGGGCGATGTCCGGCGAGCCGGCGTCGACCACGTCGAGACCCACCCGCCTGCAGGAATCGGCGATCGCGGCGACCATCTGCGTACGTCGCGGCGTGGGTGCGAGGTACCCGACCCGGACACGCGCCGGTCCGGCGCTCTGGCCGACCAGCGTGCGCGCCCGACCCAGATCGGGTCGGGCATACGCCGCACCGAAACCGCCGTTGAGCTGGCCGGCGAGGTTGTCGGCCGGCGCGAGTACGCGCAGGTTCCACATCTGCGCGCCTTGCCCGAACTGCCTGGCCAGAGCATCACGCGGCACGCAGGAGGCAAAGGCGCGGCGCATCGCGACGTCGCCGAAGACGCCCTTCTCGGCGAGCACGAGTTGCTCCACCGACAGTGCCCGGCTCGGCTGCGGGAGCAGGTGCACGCTCGGCGCCTCGGGCGTCGGCGAGATCTCGTCGTCGGCGAAACCACCGGTCACGTCGGCGACGTCGAACTTGCCGTCGGCGATGTTGGATTGGGCATCGGTGCCGCGCCCCCACACCGCGATGTGTCCGGTCGCAGGCGCGTCGCCCCACCACTTCTCGTTCGCGACGAGGACCAGTCCGTCCGACTCCGAGTACCGCTCCACCCGATACGGTCCCGACGACGGGAAGCGGGCGGGATCGATGTCCCCGGGTGTGAGGGCGAATCCGGTGTCCCACGCCTTCGCAATCCGCGGCATGACCGCCCGATTACCGGTACGGATCGGCGCCACGACATCCGCAACACCCGCCGTCCGGGCGACGACGTGGGCGGGCACCATCGTGCCTGCCCCGAACAGGGACAGCCAGTCGCGATAGTCGCGCCCGCGTGCGAACGTGACGGTGGCCGTACGGTCCCCGGGATTGCAGTCGACCGACTCGATGTCGCGGTAGCCCGCCGTGGTGGCCGGATGGAAACCCGGGAATCGTCCGCTCATCGCCGCCCAGGCCAGCACCAGGTCGTCGCAGTCGAGTGCCTGCCCGTCGGAGAACACCGCTTCCGGGTTGAAGTCGTACCGCAGTGTCAACGATCCGCCCGGAACCGGTGTGACGGTGCCGATGTCACGATCAGGGGTCACCTGGCCCTGCGCGCCCAGATAGCTGAAACCCGGCAACATCCGGGTGGTCGCCATCAGCACGCCGCGGGCGTTCCCGTCGACCGTGTTGGCGTTGTAGCTGTCGATGTCGGCGTCGACCACGTAGTTGATGGTCGGCGGCCCGTCGTCGCCACAGGCGCTCAGCAGTCCGGCAAGGAGCACCAGCACGGTGGCCACGCCGAACACACTGCCGCGCAGGCCGGTTCGTCTCCGGTCGGTCCCGGTCGGATCAGTCACGGGCGTAGGTTAACGCGACCGCCGCCGTTTTCCCGTCGGGTTCGCTGGCGCGTCGCCGGCCCGTCGGCCGGCCGGACGGCCACGCACCGGACGCGGCTCGACCACATCGTCGCCCGCCGCGACACGTGCCCGACGATCCAGCACCCGCTTGGTGTGCCTGCCGATGTCCTCACGGCGCTCCTTGAGCGTCACCAGCAGCGGTGCGGCGAGGAAGATCGACGAATAGGCGCCGACGATGACGCCGACGAGCTGGATCAGCGCGAGATCCTTCAGCGTGCCGACACCGAGCATCCACACCGCGATCACCATCAGCGCGATGATCGGCAGCACCGAGATGACGGTGGTGTTGATCGAGCGCATCAGGGTCTGGTTGACCGCCAGGTTTGCCTGTTCGGCGTACGTGCGTCGCGTGGTCTGCAACACCGACCGCGTGTTCTCCGAGACCTTGTCGAACACCACCACGGTGTCGTAGATCGAGAAACCGAGGATGGTCAGCAAGCCGATGACGGTGGCCGGGGTGACCTCCCAGCCGACGAGCGAGTAGATGCCCGCGGTCACGATCATGTCGAAGAACAACGACGCCAGCGCGGCGATCGACATCTCGCGGTCGAATCGCACGGCGATGTAGATGAACACGATCACCAGGAACACGGCCAACGCGATCAGCATCTTCTCGGTGATCTCGCCGCCCCAACTGGAGCTGACATCCGACGAACTCACCTCCCCCGCGGTCAGCTGGGGACCGAACTCGTCGGCAAGAGCACGGGAGATCTGTTCTGTCTGAACCGCATTGAGGGTTTCGGTGCGCACCTGGACGGTCTCGCTGGAACCCGAGCCCGCGGTTTGCAGCGATTCGGGCTCACTTCCGAGGGTGTCGGCAAACACCTTCTCGACCGCGTCGGTGGTGATGCCTGCGGAGACCGGGATCGAGATCTGGGTACCGCCCTCGAACTCGATGCCGAGGGTGAAGCCGCGGATCGCGATCGACCCGATGGAGATCACCAGGATCACCAGCGTCACCACGTACCAGGTGCGGCGCCGCGCGATGATGTCGAAGGCACCGGTACCGGTGTAGAGCCGCGACAGGAACGACCGACCGGACTCCGGCACGAAGTCGGCATCCGACGACGTCGTCGTCAGCGTGTCGGTCCCGGTGTCCTCGGTGCGCGGGGGCGGCGGCGGTGTGGAGCCGCGGGCTCCGTCGGTGCGACCCGAGTTCGGCCGCGCGGGTTCGGGAGTCTGCATGCTCATTTCGTCGATCCTTCCGACGCACCCTCACGGTTCGACCGCGCCGCGACCCGACGTTGTCGGGCCACCTCGCTGACCGCCCCGAGACCGTTGACCGACGGTCGTGACAGGAACTCCGAGCGGCTGGCCAACACGACCAGCGGATGGGTGACCAGGAACACGACCACCACGTCGAGGATCGTCGTCAGACCCAGGGTGAACGCGAATCCGCGAACCTCACCGATCGCGAGCACATAGATGATGACCGCGGCGATGAAGCTGACGGCGTTACCCGTCCAGATCGTGCGCCGGGCGCTTGCCCAGCCTCGTGGTACCGCCGATCTGAAACTTCGTCCCTCGCGCATCTCGTCCTTGATGCGTTCGAAGTAGACGACGAAGGAGTCCGCCGTCATGCCGATACCGATGATCAGGCCGGCCATGCCGGACAGGTCGAGAGTGAAGCCGATCCACCGGCCGAGCAGCACGATGATGCCGTAGACCATCAGCCCGGAGAGCACCAGCGACAACACGGTCAGGATGCCCAGCATGCGGTAGTAGAACAACGCGTACAACAGCACGGCGATCAGACCCACCGCACCCGCGACCAACGCGGCCTTGAGCGAGGACAGACCCAACGTCGCCGACACCGTCTCGGCATCCGAGGATTCGAAGGACAGCGGCAACGATCCGTACTTCAGGACGTTGGCCAGGTCCTTGGCTTCCTGCTGGGTGAAGTTGCCGCTGATCTCGGTCTGCGGGGTCGTGATCGCACCCTGGATCTGGGGGGCGGACACGACCTTCGTGTCGAGCGTGAACGCCGTCTGCTTACCGGTGTTCTTGGCGGTGTAATCGGCCCAGAATTTCTGCGCGTCGCCCTTGAATTCCACCTGGACGATCCACGAACCCGCCTGCTGCGTGGTCCCCGCGGTGGCGTTCTTGATGTCCCGGCCGTCGATGATCTCCGGGCCCAGCAGGTACACCTGGGTGCCGTCCTGCGAGCACGCGACCAGGTATTGGTCGGGCAGGTCGTTACCCAGCAGCGGATCGTTGGCGTCCGTGGAGCAGTCCATCTTGGCCATCTGTGCGTTCAGCGCATCGAGATTGGCCCCTTCCGGCGCCTGTCGTAGCTTGCGCTGTTCGTCGATGGCCGCCGCCGACGTCTCGCGATCCTGGGCGGACTGCTCGGTGTCCCCGGACTGGTTCTCGTCGTTCTGAGGCGTCTTCGGCTGGGGCGTCGCGGCGGTGACGTTCTCCACCGGACGCACGAACAGACGTGCGGTCTGACCCAGCGAGCGTGCCTGCTTGCCGTCGTCGCCCGGGACGGTGATCACCAGGTTGTTGCCGTTGACCACGACCTCCGAGCCGGAGACACCCAGCCCGTTCACACGCTGCTCGATGATCTGCTTCGCCTGGTCGAGCTGCTCACGTGACGGCGGTTTGCCGTCCGGGGTGCGGGCGGTCAGAGTGACCCGGGTACCGCCCTGTAGGTCGATACCGAGTTTCGGTGTCGGCGAACCGCCTCCGGTGAAGAAGACCAGCGCGTAGACGATTGCCAACAGCGCCAAGAATGCGGTCAGGGGTCGCCACGGGGGAATCTCACGCTGAGGTCCCGACCGCTTCGTCGACGCCCGGCGAGGTGTGGTCACTACTGTTCTGATCTCCTGAGGAATCCGTGCGTTTCAGGCGTGAACGTGCCCCGACGCACGCGGGAATGCCGGTCGGTCGCCCACTCTACTGACTACGCGGTAACACCCGGTCGCCCGGGCGTCACCGCGTGGAGATCACTTGTCGTCGGTCGGGTTCTCGGCCGGACGATCAGTGGAGAAGGAATCGTCGGACAGCGAGTCCGACTCCGGTTCCGGAGCATCGATCTGCTCGGGACGACCGGTCAGCGCACCCGGGTAGGTCTCGGCGGCCTCGTCGGTGGGCACCACACGCACCACCGCGACCCGGTTGAAACGCGCGACGATGCCGGTCGCGATCTCCAGGTCGACGAAATCCGACGACGAGCCGTCGACCACGGTCGCGAACATCCCGGAGGTCAGCTGCACCCGCGCGCCGGTGGCGACCGAGTTCTGCATGTCCTGCATCTCGGCCATGCGCTTCTTCTGCTTACGGATGCTCATATACATGAAACCGGCCAGCAGGACCAGCAGAAGGGGGAAGAGAAGGGACTCCATGATGAACGCGTCAATCCTTGTCGATGTCGAGTCGTACGTGCTTGCAGTCGTACGGGTGTTTTGTCCGATTCCGGCACTCAGTCGGGTCGGCGGTCGTCATCCAGTGTGCCATGCCCGTGCCGGTGCACCCGAAATGCGGGTGCGACGCCGGTCACAGGTCGTCGAAAAGACTGTCGGTGCCGACGTCGCGGGTGCGCACCCCGAAGGCGGCATTCAGGGCACCGGCCGGCGGGGTCAGATCGAGGTGATGCCACGCCGCGGCCGTGGCCACCCGGCCGCGTGGGGTGCGCGCCATCATCCCGGCACGCACCAGGAACGGCTCACACACCTCTTCGACGGTGGCCGGTTCTTCGCCGACGGCCACCGCGAGGGTGGAGACGCCGACCGGACCGCCACCGAACCCCCGGACAAGGGCGTTGAGCACCGCACGGTCGAGACGGTCGAAACCCAGACCGTCGACGTCGTAGACGGCCAGCGCGGCCCGCGCGATCTCGACGGTGATGACACCGTCGCTGCGCACCTCCGCGTAGTCCCGGACCCGACGCAGCAACCGGTTGGCGATGCGTGGGGTGCCGCGCGAGCGTCCGGCGATCTCCACGGCCGCGTCGTCGCGCAACCGGATGCCCAGGATGCCGGCGGATCGACGCAGCACCCGCACGAGTTCGTCGGTCTCGTAGAACTCCATGTGTGCGGTGAACCCGAACCGGTCGCGCAGCGGTCCGGTCAACGATCCCGATCGCGTGGTAGCGCCGACCAGGGTGAACGGGGCGACGTCGAGCGGTATGGACGTGGCCCCGGGCCCCTTGCCCACCACCACGTCGACCCGGAAATCCTCCATCGCCAGGTAGAGCATCTCCTCGGCTGGTCGGGCGATGCGGTGGATCTCGTCGATGAACAGCACGTCACCCTCGACGAGGTTCGACAGCATCGCCGCGAGATCACCGGCCCGCTCCAACGCCGGGCCCGACGTGACCCGGATGGCCGCACCCATCTCGGCGGCGATGATCATCGCCAACGACGTCTTACCCAGTCCGGGCGGACCGGACAGCAGGATGTGGTCGGGGGTTCCGCCACGCCCCTTGGCGCCGTGCAACACGAGTTCGAGTTGCTCACACACCCGCGGCTGGCCGATGAAGTCGGACAGTGACCGTGGCCGCAGCCCGGCGTCGAAGTCGCCGTCGGCGGGTAGCTCGGTGGCGCTGACCTCACGCTCCTCGGAATCGGTCATCGCTCCCCTCTCACGCTGTCTTCCCCAGCAGCGCCAACGACTTGCGCAACAGGGTGGAGGCATCGGCGTCGGGTGCGTCGGCCAGCACGGCCGAGAGTGCCTTGTCGGCCGGTCCGGCGGTGAAGCCGAGGCCGACCAACGCCTCGGCCACCTGGTCGCGCACCGATCCGGGCGCGATGCTCACCGGTCCGCCGGCCGATCCGGTGGGCATCTCCACCTTGTCGCGCAGTTCCACGACCAGCCGCTCGGCCACTCGCTTACCGATTCCCGGCACCGTGGTGAGCGCCTTGACATCAGACTCCGCCAGCGCCCGCCGGAGCGCATCGGGTTCGAGGACCGCCAGGGTCGCCATGGCCAATCGCGGCCCGACGCCGGTGACCGTCTGCAACAGCGCGAACAACGACCGCGCATCGGGCTCGGTGAAGCCGTAGAGCGTCATCGAGTCTTCTCGGACGATCATCGAGGTCAACAGGGTGGCCTCGTCACCGCGACGCAGCGATGACACCGTCGCCGGGGTCACCAGCACGCGGTAACCGACGCCGGCACAGTCGATCACCACATGATCGAGGGCGATGTCGACGACGGGCCCGCGAACCGACGCGATCATGCAACTCCCCCGCTACGTGTCGCCGCGGACCGCTTCGCGCTCGCCACCTTGTCCCGATGACGGCGGGTGAGCTCGTCGGCCTTGCGCTGTGCCTGCGCCATCCGTTCGATCATCGGTCCCCGCCAGCAGTGGCAGATCGCCAGCGCCAGCGCGTCCGCGGCATCGGCAGGGCGCGGTTTGGTCTGCATTCCCAGGATCCGCGTCACCATCGTGGTGACCTGTGCTTTGTCGGCGCGACCGCTGCCGGTGACGGCGGCCTTCACCTCCGACGGGGTGTGAAATCGCACCGGAATGCCCCGCTGACCCGCGGCGAGTGCGATGACCCCGCCCGCCTGCGCCGTGCCCATCGCGGTGGAGACCTGGTTCTGGGCGAACACCCGCTCGATGGCGACCACATCGGGTTGGTGCACGTCGAGCCAATGGCAGGCAGCGGTGTAGACGGCGAGCAACCGATCCGCGAGATCCATGTCCGTCGGCGTGCGGACCACGTCGACGTCGAGAGCGGTGACCTTGCGACCGCGGCCGGATTCCACCAATGCGATCCCGCATCGGGTGAGACCGGGATCGACCCCCATCACACGCACGCACACCTCCACCACGGCTACCGAACAGTTGTTCGAGATTCTATCGGCACCCGACGACATCGTCGTCGACCAACACGCGACAATGGCGCCACCATGCCGACCTACCGTCCGATCACCCCAGCCGATCTCATCGAGCACTGTGCCGACGTCGCGGCAGGCGAGCCCGGCCGCCGGATCATCGTGGTCGACGGCGCCGACGCCGCCGACCCGGACCGGTTCGCGCAGGCGATCACCGAGACCCTGACGTCACGTGGGCGGGCCGCCGCGGTGGTGGCGATGAACGACTATCTGCGTCCGGCGTCGTTACGCTTCGAGTACGGCCACACCGACACCGAGAGCTATCGGACCATCTGGTTCGACCACGACGCCGTCCGCCGCGAGGTGATCGATGCGCTGCACAACCGCGGCGAATGGCTACCAAGGCTCTGGAATGCGGTGCGCGACAGATCTTTTCGTGACACCGCGCGCAGCGCGACGGCCGACCAGGTGGTGGTGCTGTCGGGTCCCCTGCTGCTCGGCAGCGGGCTGGATGCCGACGTCACGATCGCCCTGCGTTTGTCGGAGGGTGCGCTGCGGCGCGCGACCCCGGCCGCGGAGCTGTTCACCATCCCCGCACTGCTCGACCATGCCCGCAACGGGCCGTCGGCCGACGTCGAGATCCGCTACGACCATCCCGATCGGCCCGCGATAGCCGAGCGATGACCTGAGCGAGGACGAGCGCCGCAAATCCGTCAGCGCGAATCCGTCGGCGCTAGTCCGTCGGCGCGGGTCAGGCGTCGAGTTCGGCGAGGACCTCGTCGCTCACGTCGATGTTCGTGTAGACGTTCTGCACATCGTCGGAGTCCTCGAGCGCGTCGATCAGTTTGAACACCTTGCGCGCACCGTCGACGTCGACCGGAACCTCCACCGACGCACGGAAATCCGCTTCCGCCGAGTCATAGTCGATGCCGGCTTCCTGCAACGCCGTACGGACCGCGACCAGGTCTCCCGGCTCGCTGACGACCTCGAAGGTCTCGCCGAGGTCGTTGACCTCTTCGGCACCGGCGTCGAGGACGGCGAGCAGCACATCGTCTTCGGACTGGTCGTTCTTCTCCAGGGTCACCACGCCCTTGCGGGTGAACAGGTAGGCCACCGAACCCGGGTCGGCCATGTTGCCGCCGTTGCGGGTCATCGCGGTCCGCACCTCACCGGCCGCACGGTTGCGGTTGTCGGTGAGGCATTCGATCAGGATGGCGACACCGTTCGGGCCGTAGCCCTCGTAGGTGATGTTCTGCCAGTCGGCGCCGCCTGCTTCTTCGCCGCCGCCACGCTTGCGGGCGCGCTCGATGTTGTCGTTGGGCACCGACGACTTCTTGGCCTTCTGGATGGCGTCGTAGAGAGTCGGGTTGCCTGCCGGGTCACCACCGCCGGTACGTGCCGCCACCTCGATGTTCTTGATCAGCTTGGCGAACATCTTGCCGCGCTTGGCGTCGATGACCGCCTTCTTGTGCTTGGTGGTGGCCCATTTGGAATGGCCGCTCATGAGACTCCCGCATTCCTTCTCGACGTCGATTCCCGGCTGACGTGACCATCCGATGACGATCCGCCCAACGACAAGAGCTTACCGGGCGGGGTCACACTCACCGACGGGTGCGCACCATGTCCACGAAGTAACCGTGCACGCGGCGGTCGCCGGTGACCTCGGGATGGAACGACGTCGCGAGCACCGAACCCTGCCGCACGGCGACGATGCGCCCCTGAGCGGGACCGTCGGGAACCCTCGCGAGCACCTCGACCTCCGGGGCGATCGATTCCACCCACGGTGCGCGGATGAACACGGCACGCATCGGTGTTGCTCCCGATCGGTCGGTGATCCCGGCGAACTCCAGATCCGTCTCGAAACTCTCCACCTGCCGTCCGAAGGCGTTGCGCCGGACCGTGATGTCGAGGGCGTCGAGGTGCCGCGCGTCGGGCCGGGTGTCGAGGATCGTGCTGGCCAGCATGATCATGCCGGCGCACGAACCGTAGGCAGGCAACCCCGCGGCCAGACGCTCCCGCAACGGATCGAACAGGTCGAGCACTCCGAGCAACTTGCTCATCGTCGTCGATTCCCCGCCCGGGATGACGATGCCGTCGACCTGCGTCAGCTCACTCGGTCGTCGCACCGTGCACGCCTGCGCGCCTGCCTCGGTGAGAGCGGCGAGGTGCTCGCGTACGTCACCCTGAAGTGCGAGGACCCCGATCAGCGGTGCGTCGATCGTGCTCACCGGTCCTGCCGTGCGTGCTGATCGGCGGGCATCGCCCGGCCGGTACGACTCAGTCCCTCCTGGGTGACCGCAGCGACCATCCGTCCGTCGAGATCGAAGATGCGCCCCTGGGTCAGCGCACGACCGGCGTCCGCCGACGGCGAGGTCTGGTCATAGAGCAGCCATTCGTCGGCGCGGAACGGCCGCATGAACCACATCGCGTGGTCGAGGGAGGCAGATTGCGGTTCGACGCCGGGATGCGGCACCTTGGACGATCCGAGCAGCGTCATGTCACTCATGTAGGCCAGGGTGCCGACATGGAACACCTGGTCATCGGGCAACCGTCGACGATGCCGGAACCAGACCCGCTGTTGGGCCGCGAAATAGCCGGAGGTGGCCATCTGCTCCGGAGGCACCAGACGCACATCGAAGTCGCGCCATTCCTTGAACACCGCCTTGGCCTCGTCCGACAGATCGGCAGCCTGGTCGGGCAGTTCGTCGGGGCTGGGCGCCGGCGGCATCCGATCCTGATGCTGGATGCCCTGATCGGTGGTCACGTGGAAGGAGGCCGACATGGTGAAGATCGCCTCGCCGTCCTGGATCCCGGTGACCCGCCTGGTGGTGAACGATCGCCCGTCGCGGATGCGGTCCACGAGGAACACGGTCGGCTTGTCCGGATTTCCCGGCCGCAGAAAGTATCCGTGCAGCGAGTGGACGGCGAACTCGTCCGGCACGGTGCGTGTCGCCGACATCAACGCCTGCCCGGCAACCTGACCCCCGAACGTACGTTGCAGATGGCTCGGAAATGCAGGTCCGCGATAGATGTCTTTCTCGATCGCCTCGACCTGGAGGATCTCTTCGATGGTTGCCACGAGGTCCAGTATCGCGCACTGTCGATCGGTGATCGGCCAACGGACCCGAAATGTGTAACGGCGGCACCGGGTCCGGCGATCTCCTCAGTGGCTTGGGCCGGACCATCGGAACCCCCGACCCGATGGTCCGGTCCAAGCCTTTCCCCGACTCCCCCGGGTCTATCCCGTCTCCCCGTCGTCCCCGTGCGGTGCCGTGTTTCCCCGGCGGGCGCTGTGTATCCCTGGCGGCGATGTGTTCTCTGCGGCGCTGTGTTCTCTGCGGCGCTGTCATCCCGCTCGGCGCCGCCTCCTCGTCAGATCGGGCTCAGAGTTCCTCGAGCGACATGTGCCCGTCCTGGACGGCCCGCGCCACCAAAGCCGCCTTGGTGGGTGCCGCACGCCCGACATCCGAGTATTTGGCGCGGATGCGCGTCAGATGGGTGTTGACCGTGCCCAGCGATATGTAGAGGGCCTCTGCGACAGCGGGTTTCGAATCGAGCTTCAACCAGGTGCGCAGCACCTCGATCTCGCGGGTGGTGAGTGCCGGACGATCGCTCGGAACCACCGACGACCCGCACGAGCAGCCACGACCGGCCGATTCGACGCGCGAGGCCGAGGTGACCAATGTCATGTGCGGCCGTGGACCCATCTCGCCACGCGGAGCACGCACTGCGCCGCGCATCGGCCGCCCGGACAGCGCTTGACCGGGAAGCACTTGACCGGGCAGGGGTTGACCGGGCAGGGGCATCCGACGCTGCTTGAGTCGGGCCAGCGCCTCCTGCCTGCGTCGAGCGGCCTCGGCCTGACGTCGCGAATCCTGATGAGCCCCGTGACGTACCGGTGAGTGATGTGCGGGCACGTGATCTGCGATGACGGTCATGGATGTCCTCACTCGTCCGGGGGGCAAATCGTCTTCTGCCCCGCTTTCGAGAGTTAGACGCAGCGAGTTCGGCTCTGGTTCCGCGAATTCCGAAAAAAATCAGAAATCATTCGTCGGCAGTGTCAGACGCCTTCTCGCTCTGCGACATCCCGGCACCGTTGGACACCTCGGCGCCGTCGGATACCTCGGCATTGTCGGATGCCTCGCCACCGTCCGATTCGTGGACCGCCACCACGATCACGGTGACATTGTCGTGGGCGCCGAGAGCGAGCGCGGCCTCCACGAGCGCATCGGTCGCCTGTTCGGCGCTGTCGGAGCCCAGCAGGATGTCGGCGATCTCTTCGTCCGGGAGTTCTCCGGTGAGTCCGTCCGAGCAGACCATCAAGACGTCGCCGGGCAGCGCGGGCAGCGAGAAGAAATCGGCCTGCGGCTCCACCATCCCGGCGCCCAGAGCCCGCGTGATCACGTTGCGGCGCGGGTCCACGCGGGCCTGCTCCCGCGTGATGAATCCCGCGTCGACGAACTCCTGGACCTGCGAGTGATCGACGGTGAGTTGTTCGAGCGCGCCACCCTGCAACCGATAGGTACGCGAGTCGCCGACGTTGAGGACCAGCCAATGCGGTTGTCCCTCAAAGGTGACCAGCACCGCGCCGGTGACCGTGGTCCCGGCCCGGCGATCCGAATCCACCGAGATGTCGCCGATCTTCTCCTGCGCCCGCGACAGCAGGGCGATCAGATCGAGCTGCGTCTCGGACTGCTCGTGCAGCACCGGCACCTCGGCGATCGTCAGCAGCGCCGCCTCGCTGGCCAACTCACCGCTGTCATGGCCACCCATACCGTCGGCGAGCAGGTATCTGCCCGGCAGGATGACGGCCGCGTCCTCATTGGCCTCACGTACCCGACCGACATCGCATGCCACCGCCCACTCGAGCCGCAACCCCTCCAGGGTGTCGGTGCCGCAGCCGGATGCGTCTCGGACTATCGTCGCCGCGTCCATGATCAGCAGATCCTACGGCAGGACTTGACTACCAACCCCGTTCTGCGAGTCGGTGTGGCTGCGGAATGTCGTCGACATTGATGCCGACCATCGCCTCACCGAGCCCCCGCGAGACCTTCGCCAGCACGTCGGGATCGTCGTGGAAGGTCGTCGCCTGCACGATCGCCGCGGCCCGCTGGGCCGGATTGCCGGACTTGAAGATGCCCGAACCGACGAACACACCCTCGGCGCCGAGCTGCATCATCATCGCCGCATCGGCCGGTGTCGCGATACCACCGGCGGTGAACAGGGTGACCGGCAACTTCCCGGCCTGCGCCACCTCGACCACGAGGTCATAGGGCGCCTGCAGTTCCTTTGCCGCCACGTACAACTCGTCGGACGGCAACGACGTCAGCCGTCGGATCTCGTCGCGAATCCGACGCATGTGGGTGGTCGCGTTGGACACGTCGCCGGTGCCGGCCTCGCCCTTCGAACGGATCATCGCCGCGCCCTCGGTGATACGGCGCAGTGCCTCACCGAGATTGGTCGCACCGCACACGAACGGCACGGTGAACGCCCACTTGTCGATGTGATTGGCATAGTCGGCCGGGGTCAGTACCTCCGACTCGTCGACATAGTCCACGCCGAGGCTCTGCAGGATCTGCGCCTCCACGAAATGCCCGATACGAGCCTTCGCCATCACCGGGATCGACACCGCCGAGATGATGCCGTCGATCATGTCCGGATCACTCATCCGCGACACACCACCCTGGGCACGGATGTCGGCCGGAACGCGTTCGAGGGCCATCACGGCCACCGCACCGGCGTCCTCGGCGATCTTCGCCTGCTCGGCGGTCACCACGTCCATGATGACGCCGCCCTTGAGCATCTCGGCCATGCCGCGTTTCACCCGGGCGGTGCCCTGACCGACGGTTGGCGCGTCCGGTCCGGGAGTGCTGGCGTTCCCTGACTGGAATTGACTCACGTGATGTCTCCTGGGTGTCGTCTCGGGCGGCAGCATCTGCCGCTGGTCCGCTGAGCGGGATCGCCCTCGAGTCTAGTTCGTGACGCGTCTCTCACGGATTGCTGCCCGGCGTGACCCGTTCGATGATCTCGAAGAACTGTGGCGGTTCGGCGGTTCCGCCGAGGTGCAGCCACCGCACCAACCGGCGTTCGGCCAGGTTACGGGTGTCGCGGACGGCGTCGTTGTAGAAGCGACGCGCCATCATGATCCGGGTCTCGGCGTCGGCGAGCTCCACCACGAGTCCCTGTGGGCGTGACTGGGTGTCGGTGCGCGCGAGCAGCGACGACACGCGGTTCTCGGCCTGTTCGCGGCCGCTCGGCGGCGCGTGCTCGGCCTGGTCCGCGGCGGCGGCCAGGTCTTGCCCCGCGGCGATCAGGTCGTCGTCGTACCCGGCCACCATGCCGGCGGCGATCGCCCGCGCCACCACGGCCCGGCGGGCCAGGGCCGCATCGAGCGCCTGTCGTGCCAGGTCGACACGCACGTTGAGTCGGTCGAGCCGATTGGCGGTCTGGAACGCCCAACCGGCGGCCAGCACCACCAGGAGCAGGACCAGTGCGATAACCGCGACGGTGAGTCCCGAAAGTGTCATCTCAGCGTCCCCTACTCGGCCACCACGACCGGCCCGGCGCCGACGGTCACGGTGTCGTAGACCCGCAGGATCTGGTCGGCCACCCGCGACCAGTCGTAGCGGTCGGCTCGGCGGCGCCCCTCGGCGACCAGCTCGGCACGGGCGGTGTCGTCGCTGAGCAGTTCGATGACGGCGTCGGCGAGCCGGTCCGACGACCCGGTCGGTACCAGCCGTCCGGCCCGGCCGTCGTCGAGGACCCGCCGGAACGCGTTCAGGTCGCTGGCGACCACCGCGGCCCCTGCCGCCATCGCCTCCACCAAGACGATGCCGAAGCTCTCTCCACCGAGGTTGGGCGCGCAGTAGACGTCCGCGGAGCGCAGCGCCCGTGCCTTGGTCTCGTCGTCGACCTGACCGAGGAACACCAGATGGTCGGCCAGCGCGCCCGCACGTCGACGCAGTGCGCGCTCGTTACCACCGCCGACCACGAGCACACGTACGTCGGGGAACTCCGCGACGATGTCCGGCAGGGCGCGCATCAGGATGTCGATGCCCTTGCGTGGTTCGTCGTAGCGGCCGAGGAACAGGATCGAGTGGCCGTCGTGGGGATAACCGTCCAACGGCCGCGCGTCGGCGAATGCACCGGTGTCGATGCCGTTCGGGATCTCGACCGCGTCGGAGCCCAACGACTCCATCTGCCAACGTCTGGCGAGTTCGGAGACGGCGATCTTGCCTGCGATCCGTTCGTGATACGGGCGCAGGATGCCCTGGAAGACGGTGAGCCACAAGGATCGGGTCGTCGAGGTGTGGAACGTGGTGACGATCGGCCCGGTCGCCACCATCAGCGACAGCATGGAGATGCTCGGCGCGTTCGGTTCGTGCACATGCAACACATCGAAGCCGCCCTCGGTGACCCAATCACGCAGTCGCAGATAACCCTTCGGGCTGAAGTTCACCCGCGACACCGATCCGTTGTACGGGATCGCGAGCGCAGGCCCGGCGGAGACCACATAGTCGGGCAGCCCCGTGTCCGACGCCGACGGCGCCAGCACACTGACCTCGTGCCCGCGTTCGATGAAGACCTGCGCTAGTTCCACCACGTGCGCCTGCACACCGCCGGGCACGTCGAACGAGTACGGGCAGATCATCCCGATCCTCATGACGGCTCCTCGATGCGCGCGCGGCGTTCGGCCGACCAGTCCGACTCCCAGAGCGGTTGGAGCATGTGCCAATCCTGCGGGTGGGCGGCGATGTTCGCAGCGAACGCGTCCGCCAACGCCTGCGTGGCCGGCCCGACTCCCTCGGACACGTCGATCGGTGTACCGCAGCAGATCTGCGAGTTGGGGGCCTCGGTGAACCAATGGTGGACCGGCAGCAGCACGGCCCCGGTCTCGATGGCCAACTGTGCCGACCCCGCGGGCATACGAGTGCGTTCGCCGAAGAACGTCACCGGGACGCCGTGTCGGGCGAGGTCGCGTTCGCCGAGCAGGCAGACGATGCCGCCGGCCCGCAGCCGTTGCGCCAGCAACCCGAACGGTGGCTGTTCTCCCCCACTGAGCGGGAATATCTCGAATCCCAGCGACTCCCGGTAAGCGACGAAACGGTTGAACAGGGACTCCGGCTTCAGCCGTTCGGCGACCGTCGCGAACTGTCCGTAGTGTTGGACCAGCCAGACGCCTGCCATGTCCCAGTTTCCGGTGTGCGGCAACGCCAGCACCACGCCCCGGCCCTTCGCCACCGCGTCGTCGAGCCGGTCGCGGTCGGCATCGGGGACGGTCACCGTCGCCGCTGTTGCCGCCAGGTCCTGAGCGGGCAGACGAAACGCCTCGTACCAGTACCGCGCATAGGAGCGGACCGCGGCCGCGACCAGATCGTCGGGGACATGCTCGGGCGTGGTCCCGACGACACGTGCCAGGTTCGCGCGCAATTGGTCGGGGCCCCCGTTGCGCCGGCCGGCGAGATCGCCGACTCGGTCGAACATGCTGCGCGCCATGGCATCGGGAGCGTGTCGGACGGCGGCCCACCCGGCCGCGTAGCCCATGTCCGTGAGCCGTGCGGTCAACGAACTCATTGCGCTGTGTCGTCGTCGGCCGGGGCGGCGAGGTCGTCGTCGGCCGGGGCGGCGAGGTCGTCGTCGGCCGGGGCAGCGAGGTCGTCGTCGGCCGGGGCGGCGAGCGGGATGAGATCGCGAGCGCCCGGCGAGGTGTAGATCGACCACATCCGCTGCCCGACGGTGATCACCGACAACACGGCCAGCGCCCACATCGCGACGTGGATGGCCCACCACAGGCCAAGGCCGGTGAGACCGGAACCGACCAGCACGATGATGAGCCGGTCCGGCCGTTCGATCCACCCGCCGTCGCCGTTGAGCCCACTCGCTTCGGCTCGTGCCTTCGCGTAGGAGATCACCTGCGAGGTGACCAGGCAGATGAGCGTCGCCACGAGCAGCAGATGATGCGGTTCGGTGATCGCACACCACCATGCGAGGCCCGCGAAGATGGCGCCGTCGGCGATGCGGTCGCATGTGGCGTCCAGCACCGCACCGAACCGGGTCCCGCCTCCGCGCGCCCGGGCCATCGCACCGTCGAGCATGTCGAACATCACGAACAGCCAGATGACCAAGGTGCCGGCGAACAGGTAGTCCATCGGGAACAAGGTCAGCGCGGCCGCGATCGTGGCCGCGGTTCCGATCAGGGTCATCAGGTCCGGGGTGAGGCCGGTGCGCAGCAAGGCCCGCCCCAGCGGCAACGTCACCTTCGACACCGAGGCCCGGCCTCGGATGCTCAGCATGTGACCGCTCCTTTCATCCCCCGTCCGACGACCTTCACGACTGTTCGTGCCACGCGGTCGCGAGCAGTGCGCGGGTGTCGCGCAGCAACTGTGGCATGACTTTCGTCTCACCGACAACGGTGATGAAGTTCGCGTCGCCGATCCAGCGCGGGACGATGTGCTGGTGCAGGTGCTCGGCCAGCGATCCGCCCGCGGCGTAACCGAGGTTGAGGCCCACGTTGAACGCGTTGGGATTGGACACCGACTTGATGGTCCGGATGATGCGCTGGGTGAACGACATCAGCTCCGACGATTCCGCGGGCGTCAGATCCTCGAGGTCGGCCACCTGCCGATAGGGCACGATCATCGTGTGGCCGGGGTTGTACGGGTAGAGATTGAGCACCGCGTACACGGCCTCACCGCGCGCCACGATCAGCCCGTCCTCGTCGGACATCGTCGGGATATCGAGGAACGGATGGCCGGAGGATTTCTGCGACGTCGGCGGATCGGCGGTGATGTAGGTCATCCGGTGCGGGCTCCAGAGCCGTTGCAGGCGATCCGGATCCCCGGTGCCGCAATCGCGGATCTCGCTGTCGGACTCAGCCATCGATCAACTCCGCCGACGGGGAATCGTTGCGGCGCTGGGTGACCCAGGAGGCGATCGTCTCGATGGCGTCGGCGACGGGCACCCCGTTGACCTGTGAACCGTCACGGAAACGGAAGCTCACCGCCCCGGCTTCGACATCGCGCTCACCGGCCAGCAGCATGAACGGCACCTTGCCGGTGGTGTGATTGCGGATCTTCTTCTGCATGCGATCGTCGGAGTGGTCGACCTCCGCGCGGATGCCACGGCTGCGGAGCTCGTCGACGACGCCCTGCAGATGGTCGCCGAAGGCCTCGGCGACCGGGATGCCGACCACCTGGACCGGGGCGAGCCACGCCGGGAACGCCCCCGCATAGTGCTCGGTCAGCACACCGAAGAACCGCTCGATGGAACCGAACAGGGCTCGGTGGATCATCACCGGTTGGTGCTTGGCACCGTCGGCACCGGTGTATTCGAGGTCGAAGCGCGCCGGTTGGTTGAAGTCGAGCTGGATGGTCGACATCTGCCAGTTGCGCCCGAGCGCATCCTTGACCTGCACGGAGATCTTCGGGCCGTAGAACGCCGCGCCACCCGGGTCAGGCACCAGGTCGAGTCCCGACTCGCGGGCCACTTCGGCGAGGGTGTTGGTCGCGATCTCCCAGGACTCGTCGTCGCCGACGTACTTCTTGGGGTCCTTGGTGGACAGCTCCAGGTAGTAGTCGTCGAGGCCGTAGTCCTTGAGGAGATCGAGCACGAAGGTCAGCAGCGACCGCAGTTCGTCGCGCATCTGCTCGCGTGTGCAGTAGATGTGCGCGTCGTCCTGAGTCATGCCGCGCACTCGCGTCAGACCGTGCACCACACCCGACTTCTCGTACCGATAGACCGAACCGAACTCGAAGAGCCGCAACGGCAATTCGCGATAGGACCGCCCCCGGGACCGGAAGATCAGGTTGTGCATCGGACAGTTCATCGGCTTGAGGTAGTAGTCCTGCGCAGGCTTGCGCACGGTGCCGTCCTCGTTGTACTCCGCGTCGAGCTGCATCGGCGGGAACATGCCGTCGGAGTACCAGTCCAGGTGCCCCGACACCTCGTAGAGATGCCCCTTGGTGATGTGCGGCGTGTTGACGAACTCGTAGCCGGCCGCCATGTGGCGACGGCGTGAGTAGTCCTCCATCTCGGTGCGGATGATGCCGCCCTTGGGATGGAACACCGGTAGGCCCGATCCGAGTTCGTCGGGAAAGCTGAAGAGGTCGAGTTCGGCGCCGAGTCGACGGTGGTCGCGACGCTCCGCCTCCGCGAGCAGTTCCAGGTACTGATCCTGGGCTGCCGCGGACTCCCAAGCTGTTCCGTAGATGCGCTGCAGGTCGGCGTTGGCCTGATCGCCCCGCCAGTACGCGGCCGAGCTACGGGTCAGCTTGAACGCGGCGATGTACTTGGTCGTCGGGACGTGCGGTCCCCGGCACAGGTCGCACCAGATGCGGTCTCCGGTGCGCGGATTGAGGTTGTCGTAGGCGGTGAGTTCGGCGCCGCCCACCTCCATGACCTCGCTGTCTGCGGCGGCGCCCTTGTCGTCGATGAGTTCGAGCTTGTAGGGCTCGGCCCGCAACTCGACCCGGGCCTCGTCCTTGGAGGCGTAGACGCGTCGGGAGAAACGCTGCCCCGATTTGATGATCTGCTTCATCTTCTTCTCGAGGGCCGCGAGGTCCTCGGGCGTGAACGGTTCGGCGACGTCGAAGTCGTAGTAGAAGCCGTCCCGGATCGGCGGACCGATGCCCAGCTTGGCGGCCGGGAACAGTTCCTGCACTGCCTGTGCGAGCACGTGGGCGGTGGAATGACGGATCACGCTGCGCCCGGCCTCGGTGTTCGCGGCGACCGGTTCGACCTCGGTGTCGAGCTCCGGAATCCAGGACAGGTCACGGAGTTCACCGGCCGCGTCACGCACCACGACGACCGCGTCGGGCCCCTTGTTGGGCAGCTCGTGTTCGCGCAGCGCCGTTCCCGCGGTGGTCCCGGCCGGCACACGGATCGTGGCTGGGTGACTCACCTTGACATCGTCGGGCACGGCAGACGCTCCTTGCGGGGATCGGTCGGCGGGCACCCTTCGGCGCCCCGCCGGCACACGGGTTTCGACGTCGATCGTATCCAGTTGACCCGACGCCGGGCGCCACAGGATGCGGGTCGAGTCCCCCACACCCACTTTTTGAGACCTCGTCGCGATAGTTGCATAACATATCGCGACAGGATCCCGTCCGAAACTGCGACCGTACCCGCGATCTATCTCAGATGCAGAGCGTCTGTCGCGAAACTCCGAGACATCTCAATAACGAAACCTCGCCCAGTTTCGAGATAGTCTGACGGCATGTCCTCGCCCCCGCCGACGGCGGTGCGACTCGGGTACGCCCGCGCGTCCGCCCCCAACCAGTCGCTCGACCGGCAGATCGACGCCCTCACCGCCGACGGCGTCACGCCCGAGCGCGTCTACATCGATGCGCCATCACCACCCGAGACCGATCGGACCGGGCTGGCCGCGCTGCTCGACTACGCCCGCCGCGACGACACCGTCGTCGTCGTGGGCATCGATCGACTCGGCCGGTCGGTGACGGAGGTGATGAGCACCGTTGCCGAGCTCGGCAGGCGGGGACTTCGCCTGCGGTCGCTGCGGGAACAGATCGACACCGCCGAGCCCGCCGGACACATGATCGTCGGTGTCCTCGCGTCGTTGTCCGAGCTCGACGACGAGCCCGCACCCAGGCGGGCGGCCCCCCGCGGAACGCGACGTCCTGCGAGTGGAGCCGTCGGACGGCCGCGAGCTCTCGATCCCGATCAGGTCGCCCAAGCCGAACGCATGCGCGCGAGCGGACATCGGGTGCCCAGCATCGCCGAGACCCTCGGGGTCAGCCGCGCCACGCTCTATCGCACGCTGGCGACGAGGGAGACGCGGTGAGCAGCGTCCCGGCGATCTGCGACGTCGATGTCCTCGACGCCACCGAGTTCCGCCTCGGTATCGACGCGGCATATGCGCACCTGGGCACGTTGCCCCTGCCGTGGGCTCGACACCACGCGGTGACGACGCTGGCCGGCACCATCGACGGCTCCCGACCGAGCTTCTCTCGCGGCTATCGCGCCGCGTTGCACGGCTTCGTGCGTGGCGGGCCGCGGTTGTGAGGACGTCAGACGGTCAGAGGATTGGACTCTCGACCCACCCGGCCTGGTAGTCGACCCACCCGGCGAGCGTCCCGAACACGCCCAGCACCCACAGCGAGCCGAGCACCACGGCACAGGTTCCCAGCCCGAAGGCGCCCTGCACCGACCAATGCTGGCGTTTCATCCATTCCAGCCAGGCGTCGTACTTGCCCCTGGCGAATTGCAGAAGCCGATGGGCCCAGCGGAACTCCGATGCCAGGATGCCCAGACCGAGGAAGACGATGAGCCACCCGGGCCCGGGATACGGGATGGCCACGATGCCGCCGGCGAGCACCATCGCTCCCACCACCCCCACCGAGATGCGGTAGGCGAGGTTCAGTCGCGGATCACGCCGGATGACGTACCGGCGTTTGCGCCCCCAGATGCGGAGTCGCCGCCACCACGCTGACATCGTCTGCCCCCTTCTCCGCTGCGGTGCTGCCAGGATACCCGCGCCCTGACAGCCCCGGTCAGGACACCGCGTCGGCCTGCACCCGACCTCCCGGCTTCGCGATGCCGCGGATCGACAGTCCGCTGTCGACGGTCACGAGACTGCCTGTCATGGCGGCGGATTCGGTCCTCGACGCCAGCATGGTGAAGACACCGTCGTAGGCCGAGACCGGTGCGACCTCCTGCAACGGCAGCGCTTGCTCGGTGCCGTCGAGAACCGCATCACTCACCGACTGCCCCAACGACGTCGTGCCGCGCAGCCGGGTCGGGGCGACTCCGGGGGCGATCCCGTTGACCCGGACATCCGGTGCCAATTCATACGCCAACTGCCGGACCAGTCCGTGCACCGCGTGCTTGGACGCCGTGTAGAGCACACCACCGCCCGCCGCATTGGTGCTGGCGAACGAGCCCGTCAGGATGACGCTGCCGGACGACGCGACCAGCGCATCAAGACACGCTCGCACCCCCAACATCGGAGCCAGCACATTGACGCCGAACAACTCTCCGAACGCGGCCGACAGCTGATCACCGGCCATCTCCTCGAGCGGACAGGCCCCGTCGGTGATACCGGCGTTGCCGACGAACACGTCGATCCGACCCCACCGATCCAGCGCCGTCTGGGCCGCGATTCGGTTGCCGTCCCACGTCGACACGTCGGCGACCACCGGGACCACCGCGTCACCGAACTCGGCGGCCAGGTCGACGACGGCATCGGTGATGTCGACGGCGACCACCCGGGCACCCTCGGCCACGAATCTGCTGACGACGGACCGGCCGATGCCCGCGCCGCCCCCGGTGAAGACGATGACCTGTCCGGCCAGTGCATCCATACGAGCTCCTTGTGTCGTGTGTGTTGAGTCGGTCGATCAGTAGGGCAGCAACGACCGGGCGCGCTCGCGCACCGGCTGCTCGTCGGCCGGCAGGGTGAACAGTGTCAACTGCTCTCCGTCGGACGAACTCATCCGCAGGCATGTCTGTTGCCACGGTGTCTCGGTGACGACACCGTCGCGCCGGGCGCCCGCCTTGCCGAGGTGGGCCGCCAGTGCCTCGAGGGCATCGGGATCACGAACCTCCACGCGCACTGCATGATCGGTGCCGGTTGAGCTGCCCAGCTCCGATGTGTCCACCAGATCCCACTGGGCTTCGTCGAACAACTCGATGGCCGCCGGCGCGACCGAGAACAGGACCCCTCGCTGACCGCCCGGATGGGTCCAATCGTCCACGATCGGCATACCGAGTCCGTCCCGATAGAGCTCCACCGCCGCGTCGAGATCCTTCACCTTGAGGCAGAACCTCAGCTCGTCGAATCGACGCGGCGTGTCCGCGGGATGCAGTGCAGGCCTACTGATCAGGACGTAGACATGCCCGTCCGGCGCCCGGAAATGCGACCACGCCGAGCCCCACGAATCCGCCACACCGTCGTGCACCTCCCCGATGAACTCGACTCCTCGGGCCTCCAGCTCGGCGCGAGCCTCGCGCACGTCGTCGACGATGAGGCCGGCCACCGGATGATCGAAGAACGCATGGTCGTCGTCGCCGGGCTTGAAGACCTCCAGCGCCGAGCCGTCCGGAAACGCGAACACGACCGCGTTCTGCTGATCCTGGACCACCGTGAGTCCCAGGGTGTCGGCGGCGAAGTCCCGCATCGCCTGGTAGTTCGTCGTGCGCGAACCCACCCACCTGATTCCGTAGATCTTCATGATTCATTCCCTTCCGACGAGCCTTGGTAGACAGCCGATTTCACTTCTCGCCGCATCACCGGGCAGGCATCGCGTCATCACGCTCGACGACGCTCTCGGCGACCACCGACACCTCGTCGGTGCGCTCGGATCGGCCCACCAAGCAGATCGCCGCGTACGACATCACCGACAGCGCCAGGACGATCAGCTGGGTCGACTGGCCGATCACCGCCGGGACCGAGGAGATCTCCATCAACCCGATGCCGATGACCGATGGCACGATCCAGGCGATCAGTCCGGCACGGACCCGGGGGATGTCGTCGTCGATGCGTGGCCCGTCTCGCCGATCGCGCACCGTGAAGGCGAAGTGGGTCAACACCACTCCCACCCAGCCGATCACGAGGACGCCCTGCCAGTTGAGGGCGGTCTGCAGATAGCTGAAGACGTCGGTGAGCATCATTGCGAACACGACGACCGACACGGCCGCCACCCACACCCACCGCGGCAACCGGACGTTGGTCGTCGAGCTGAGGATCCGTTCGAAGTTGGTCGTCGAAGCGTAATAGTTCAGTGTGTTGATCCGTGTCTGGGAGATCAGGATGAACAGCAGGCCGACGAATCCCAGGCTGGCCAGGATCGCCTGTACCACTCCGGTCTCGGACACCTCGGCCCCGTTCAACGCGGTTTGCACCAGATAGATCCCGGCGAATCCGTTGACCACGAACAGCACTGCGTAGAACACCCAACCGAAGGTGACGACCTCGTGGAATCTGCGGTCCTGCACCCGGCCGAAGCGCGCGAACTCCACCGTGGTGGGCATGGTGATGTAGATGCCCATGTAGAGGATGAAGCCCAGGAGCCAGCCCGGTAGGGCCCGCGCCTGGTCGGGAACCACACCGGTGTTCGACAACACGTCGGCGTCGCCGCCGAATCGGATATAGGCCGCGATCAGCGCTGCGGCCAGTCCCACGAAGTAGAACGGCAGGAGCACACCGTTGAGCTTGGCCATCCACGATTGGACACTGCCCAACATCAACGGCAACATCGCGACGACCACCACGAGATACCAGAAACGTATGTCCCCGTGCCCGATGTAGCTCTCGAAAGCCACTGCCAGAGTGCTGGATTCGAAGACAGCGTAGTAGAGCACCGTGACACCCAGCAGCAATGCTGTCAACATCGATCCCCAGCGTCCGAAGATCGTCTTGGTGAGCAATGTCGCGTTGAGACCGAGACGGATGCCGAGCCGTGTCATGACGATGTTGGCGCAGGCGAACACGACCGTCGACAGCGCGATCGCGATCATCGCGTCCTTCGTGCCGTACAGGTTTGCGGCGAGTGCGCCGTAGAACAGCCACACCATCGCGGACAGCAGTGACCAATACGACATGGTCACCTGCCACCTACCCAGACGTGCGGTCAGCGGCACCGCGGTGGTGCTGAAGTTGCCGTCTTCGGCGTTCTCGGAATGCTGCACGGGTACAGCCGGCATGGGCCGACCTCCATTCGTGAGTGAGGGCCTCGCCCTCGGTGAGGAGTTTTGTGTTCAGAACTGAATACAGTTATGGATGAGCATAGGTTTCGCGACATCACCGTGATGTCACTTTCGGTAACTTCCAGGTTTCCAAGATCGTTGGGGCGCAGCATCTTCCGTGAAGGCGACCGCCCACCGCAGGTCGAGGTGCACGGCGTGCACCGATCTCGCCGCCCCTGCGGGTACAGTTCAAGAACTGTATGCACATCGAGTGCGTGCGGAATCGACGAACGGGGACGCAGTGGGGGCACCGACCCGACGGGTGCGGGCAGGCACCACGGTGGATGATCTGCATGCGGCGCTGGCCCAGCGCATCGTCGACGGGGTCTACCAGCCGGGCCAGCGGATGTCGCAGGAGCAACTCGCCGCCGAGTTCAAGGTCAGCCGCACTCCGCTGCGTGAGGCGCTGCAACGTCTCGAGGCGGACGGACTCCTGGTGGCCGAGGCCAACCGCGGCATGCACGTCGCCCCCATCGTCAACTCCCAGACCGAAGAGAGCTACGCGCTGCGCCTCCTCGTCGAGCCGCCGACGATCGCTGCAGTGATCGATGCGATCACCCCTGATGACATCGCGGCGATGACCACAGCGCTCGACGACATGCGCCGCCATCGCAACCACAGCCGCAATTTCCAACGGGCGCACCAGGAGTTCCACGACGCGGCGTTGGTCCGGTATCCGGCGCAGTTCCGCGACCTCACCATGTCGATGCACACGCGAATCCACCGACATCAGAGCGTCTATCTCTCCCACCAGCGAACTCCGGACGACTTCATCGCGGTCGACGAGCACCTGCTCCGTGCGATCACGGCGCGCAACGCCGGATCGGCCCGCCGCATCCTGGAGTTCCACCTCATCGACGCCGCTGTCGGCCTCGTCCTCGACGCCGATCCCGATCATGCGTTCGACTCCCTGCTCACGGCGTTGCGGGGCCGCGACATCGTCATCGAGCACGATGCCGCAGGCCACATCAGCCGCCCGGCGCCGATCTACTGGCTGGATTCCGATCCGGTGCTGCCCGACACGGTCACCAGCAATCTCGAGTTGCGTTACCCGCCCGGACGCGAACCCCACTGAGCCACCTACCGTCTCAGATCGTCCGGCACGTGAAGAACGCGGTGTGCATCGCGTCGAACACCCGTCCCGGTCGTTGCGCGGAGCCGACAACATGGACGTCCACACCGGCGTCGCGCAACTCGTCGGCGAGCCGGGGATCGCCGGTCGTGCGCCCCAGCGCCAAGACCACGGCGTCGGCCACCAGCCACTCCTCCCCTTCCGGGGACACCGTGCGCACTCCGTCGTCGTCGATTCCGACGACCTCGGTTCGAAACCGGACATCGACGCCCGCGGCATCGAGGAATCGCGGCAGCCGTTCGACATCGGTGAAGACCTCGTCGCCACCGAGCAGTGTCGAACCGGCATCCACGACCGTGACCTTCACCCCGTCCATCTCTGCCAGACGCAGCGCGACCTCGCTGCCGTGCAACCCTCCCCCGACGACGACAACCCTGCCGGACAACGGCTTTCCGGCCCGCACATCGGCGGCGTAGAGAACCGGGCGACGACCCGCGACAGGGAACTGGGCGCGACGCACCGGGGCTCCTGTCGCCACCACCACCGCATCGAAGCCCGCCGCCGTAAGCGTCGCGCTGTCGGCCTGCTCCTCGACGATCCGAACCCCGGTGCGTCGCACCTCGTGCACCAGATGACGGAGCAGTCCGGCGAGGTCCTGCTTGACGGTCGAACCGTCCGCATGTGCCAACAGACCACCGAGTTCGCCAGATTCGAAGAGCGTCACATCGTGGCCACGCTCACGCAGCACTGCGGCACTGCGCAGGCCGGCCGGACCGCCGCCGACCACCGCGACCCGCCTGCGTGTCTCGGCGGGCAGAATCGGGAACCGCCCTTCTTCGGTCACACTCGGGTTCACGCTGCAACCTGCACTGCGACCCATGTTCAGTCCGCGGTGCAGACAGCCGTCGTTGCACCGGATGCACGGAGTGATTTCGAGCAGCCGTCCCTCTTTCGCCTTGCGCGCCCAGTCCGGATCGGCCAGCATGGCACGCCCCAGCGACACGAAATCGGCCGAGCCCGACGCGATGACCTCCTCCGCGATCTCCGGCGTCACCAGCGAGCCCGACGCGATGACCGGGATGGTGAGCGCCGGTTTGATCTGCTCCCAGCCCCACCGATGCGGCGCACGCACCTGATACCAGGGACTGACCTCCCACTCCATTCCGGCGTGGTGTCCACCGGAGGCATGGATGACGTCGACTCCGTGCGCCTCGAGTTGGCGACACAGTTCCACCGTCTCCTCGATGGGGATGCCGTCCGCCTCGTAGTCGGTGACCGAAATCCGCACGCTGAGCGGGAACTCACGCGGCACCGAGGCCCGGATCTCGTCGACGATGCGCAACAACAGTCTGGACCGGTTCGCAAAACTCCCGCCGTACTCGTCATCACGCCAGTTGGTGTGTGGTGAAAGGAAATTCGTGATCAGATAACCGTGGCCGGCATGTACCTCGACGATGTCGAACCGAGCGTTGTGGGCGCGGGCAGCGGCTTCGCCGAAAGCCTTCACCACCCCGTCGATCTCATCGATCGTCATCGGAGTCGGCACGACCCCGTACTGGCCCTCCACATCCGACCACGACGAGTCGGTCGCCGACTTGATCGGCGCCGTACCGAGGAACTTCTGGCGTCCACCGTGCGCGATCTGGATACCGATCCGGGCCCCCGTCGCATGCACCTCGTCGACCACCCAACCGAGGCCCGGGGTGTGTTCGCGCCGGGAATTGCCCAGCTGGTTGTGGATCGCCTTGCTGGCATCGTCGTCGACGTAGCTGTACTCCATCATCACGAGTCCGATGCCACCCTCACCCAAACGCTTGTAGTGGTTGACTGTGCGCTGGCTGACGGTGCCGTCGGGATTGCAGGTTGCGGTCGACTGCGGCGATTTGAGAACCCGGTTGTCGATCTCGAGTGAACCGATTCGGCCGGGACTGAACAGGGCTTGGTAATGCATGTCGTCTCCAAAGGGGCTGTAGGACAGTGGAGCTGGGACAGAGCAGGCTGACGAGACGGTGATCTGCGTCGATCAGGGTGCGAGCAGGGCACCCGCTCTGGGTACGACCGGGTCCAGGCCCAGCCGGTTGAGAATGCGCCAGGTGGTGGCGGCCGAGGCCGAGAGCACCGGGATGTCGAATTGCTGCTGGACGAGATCGAGCACCGGCAGGGACGGCATCTGCACACACGCACTGAGCACGAGCGCGTCGGCGCCCTGGGTGTTCACGCGGCGCACATGATCGAGCAGTTCCGTCGGATCTAGCCTGCCGACCGCCAGATTGTCGGGTACCTCGAGCGACAGTGAGTCGACGACGTTGAATCCCTCGTGCTCGATGTAGTCGCACACGGTCGCGGTCAACGGCTTCATGTAGGGCGTGACCACAGCGATGTTCTTCACGTCGAGGTGCGCGAGCGCCTCCGTCAGCGCACCGGCCGAGGACAACACCGGAATGGGCACGCCCGCTTCTTCTTCGGCGATGGACGCCAGCTTCGGTTCGGACTCGGCATGGTAGCCGCGCCCCTGCGACATGATCGCCACCAGACATGCGTAGGCCATCACATCGACGCGGGCGTCGGCGAGTTCGGCGGCACACCGCAAGGAGTCCGCGTCCATGGCCGCGAGTTGCTCCGGCGTGACGTGCTGCATGCGCATCCGGGAGGAGTGGAAGGTGAAGCGTTCCGGGGCGATCTCCTCGCGTGCGCGCAACATCGCCGGGATCTCCGTCTCCATCGTGGTGTTGGAGCTGGGAACGATCATGCCGATCCGGTAGGTGCTGTCCGTCATGGCGGTGTTTCTCCTGTCGAGTAGAGATTCGAGGTGTGCAGTGGGCCCGGTCCCCCGCCGGAGCCCGATTCGTGCGTCCAGGCGACGGGTACCGGTAGGCCGTCGTCGAGTCGACCGAAGTCGCCTGTCTCGATACCGATGCCCGCCAACGCGATGGGGAGAGCCGAGAACTCGTGCGCGGTCTCGACGGCGGTGATCACACCGAGCGCCGTATCGAGCAGATGGAACTCGAGCAGGCCGCGCGCCCGCCGAGGCTCGTGGGCACGGATCGCGTCGAGCAGCTGCTCGTCGACGCCGGTGAGATCGTCGACGACCGCCGGGCGCTGGAAGTACAACCGCTGGTGCCGATCGATGACGGTCAGGTGTTCTTCGATCATCGTGCGGACCCCGAGCGGGAATCGGGCCAGCATGACCCGGTGGAACTCCCAGTGGGCCACTTGGAAATCGGTGGGCGAGACCGTCGTGCGTTGCATCCGGTCGAGCGCGTCGGCCATGTCCGCGAGATCGTCGTCGGAGACCTCGGGCACGATCGCGGACAACAGCGCAGGCTCCACCAGCAACCGGATGGCATAGGAACCCTCCACATCCTCCAGACCGATGGGCGCCACGATCACTCCCCGATTGGCCTGACTGATCACCAGATTTTCGGCTTCGAGCCGCCGCAACGCTTCCCGCAGCGGGGTACGCGAGACGGCGAACTCGTCGGCAAGACGCACCTGCGACAGGCTCACCCCGGGTCGATACTGCCCGGAGATGATCCGTTCGCGCAGTGTGCGATAGGTGTCCTCCACAGCGTTCCCCCGCCGGACGACACGGGTGTCGGGTTCGACATACATGTCAATCGTCCGCCGAACCGAGTTGGCGCGCGATCAGGTGGGTGAAGAAGTCGGCCTCCTGCATGGCGACCACCTCCAACGCCATCGGATCGAGCAGCACCCGCCGCTCGGTGCGCGGGATGAACAGTTCGAGCCGTTCCCCGTTGCGGGTGTACACCTTCCGGAACCGCACCCCGGTGAACTCGTTGCCGATCCCCGACCACGGGTCCGCGTCCACGACACCGGGCGGCAGATCCTCGGACGCTGACGGGTCTGCGCTCGGCGGTGCGGCGGAATGCGATGCGGCGGTCATGACTGGTGCTCCCCTCTCGAGGTCCCGACGATTGCCGGCTCCGGCCGGCCCACGGTCACCACTGTCGGTGCCGCGCCGTAGATCTCGGCATCGCGTCGACCCGCCAGAACCGGGAGGGTGCCGCGCACCCTCGCCACCGTGTCGAGGTCGAGTTCGACGACGGTCACCGCCTCCGGGCTCTCCCCGAGGTCGGCGAGTACCTCGCCCCAGGGTCCGACGGCCAGCGCGTGACCATAGGTGGCGAACGCATCCTGGTAATCCGGTGTCGGCGAATGCACTGTCGCCGGGGCGATCACATAGGCGAGGTTCTCGATCGCACGGGCGCGCAACAGGGTGTGCCAGTGCGCCTCCCCGGTGGAACGCACGAACGCCGCAGGCACCAGAAGCACCTCGGCACCGGCGGCCGCCAGTGCCCGCGACACCTCTGGGAACCGGACGTCGTAGCAGATCGTCATGCCGATGCGCACACCGTCGACGTCGAGGAGAACCAGCTCGGTGCCCGGTTTCTCCACCGTGGACGCCTCGAACGACTGGCCCCCGATATTCGCATCGAAGAGGTGCAATTTGTCGTACCGACCGGCCACCGCGCCCGTCGCGTCAATGATGAGCGCCGAGTTGAACACTCCGTCGTCGGTGCGGTTCTTCATCCCGCCGAGGACAACCGTGACCCCACACCGGGCAGCCGCGTCACGCAGTCGCCGGACCTGCTCACCGTCGACTCCGGTTGCCGCCTCCCGCATCTCGGTGTTGGTACCGAGCATCAGCCCGTTCTCCGGGAGAACGACGACGGTCGCGCCGTCGGCGGCGGCACGTTCGATGCAGCGCACCGCCACCGCCACGTTGGCTGCCACATCGGTGGTTGCGTGCCACTGCGTGAGACCGATCCGCAAGGTCCGCCCCGCCGTCACGACGACGCCACCTGCGCGGTGGCGGCCGGCGTCCGGCGTCGGGCGTCGTCGAGATCCATGGTGACCGCGGTCCAGCCGCCACCGGATGCCTCCATCGGCTCGTAGCAGTGCACCTTGCCGTGGACGGCGGGCCCGGCGACGCCGAGCATGATCATCCAGTTCATGATCTCGTACTGACCGTGCTCGAGCAGTGGGAAGGGCTCCAGCGAACACATGTCCAGACCGCGCCCGGCCTGCAGCAGTTCGAGGATGTACGTGTCGAACTCGGTGTCGACGCCGCCGAAGTGGCCGGGGTCGAGCCAGTGCGAGAGGCCGCCGGTGGCGAGGAAGGCCACCTTGAGTCCCGACTCGGCGATGACCGTTCGCATCGCCTCGCCGAAGCGTTGTGCGTTGAACGGCGAGAACGTACGCGCTGGTTGGGTGATGACCGGGATGACCGGTAGATCCGGCCGCGGCAGCACCAACCGCAGCGGAACGATCAGGCCGTGGTCGAGCTCCACCACCGGCGCGGCCTCCACCTCCTGGCCGGCGGCACGAACCGCGTCGGCCAGCGCATTCGCGAACTGCGGGGCGCCGGTCAGTTCCAGGTCGAGGTCGGGCCGCTTGAAGAATTCCATCGAACCCTTGTGGTGCTCACCGACGCCGAGCACGAAGTGTCCCGTCTCGAAGCTCTGGAAGTGGCAGTCGGCCGACACCAGAACCACGTCTGGCTCGGCTGCGGCGAGGTCGCGGGCCAGCGCCTCGTATCCCGCCAGCAATCTCGCCACCGCATCCTCGGGATCGATCTCCGGGCGCGCCAACAGATCCGGGACATGCGAACAACCGCCCGCGAAGACGAGGTTGTCCGGTACATCCGGAGCCGGCAGCGGTATCGAGTCGTCCACGACGAATGCGCCTGCACTTGATGCATCCCCAAGATCGTCGTTGAACCAGCGGCTGACCAGAATGGTCATACCGTCGTTGAGGCCGATGGCCCGCAACCGGTCACGGTTGCCGGTGAGGATCGTCTCGGCCCATTCTCGGTCCACTCCGAGCAGTTCCGGCGCCCGCTCGGGCGCATTCTTCACGGTTGCGAGCAGTTCTGCGTCCCGCGCCATCGCGAGGATCGCGTTCTCGATCGAGCTCTTGTCCATTCTGGTCACCCCTGGGTTGTCCTCGGCTCGCACCGCTTATTCGACGACGAGCTTTCCGTCACGGACCACTGCGACGCCGTCGATCTCGACGGTGCAGCCGCGCATCGGCACGTCCAGATGTGCCGGGGTCTCGCGATCGGCGAAGCGGTTCGAACCGGTCGACCACATGAAGTTGCCTGCGGTGGAACGCAGTTCCTGGCCGTAGAGGCTGCGCGGGTCGTAGACGTCGAAGGCCGACCAGCGGGCCCGCTCCAGCAAACCCCAGCCCATGTGGCTCAGTGCCCACACCTCGCTGTCTTCCCAGGCCTCGAAGTAGTCGTTGAGCACATGCGCGTCGGTGCCCTTGCCCGACACCGCGGTGATGAAGCCCTTCTCCACCTCGATGGTCACGGTGTCCTGCACGTAACGCTGCCACGGGATCAGCGCATCGCCGGGTTGCAGCACGATGGTCCCCTCCGCGGTTCGGTCGTTCGGGAAGCAGGCGACGAACCCCGACGGCCAGTGGTCCCAGCGGCCCGGCTCGTCGACGTAGCCCCACTGGTGGGTGATCGGCAGGTCCTCGCCGGAGATGTCGGCGGTCAGATCCATACCGGCGCCGTTGGTCACGTGCAGCACCGAGCCCTTGCGCAGCTTGCTGCCGCCCGACTCGACCTGTCCACGCAGGTCCGCGTTGCCGGCCAGGCGTTCGAGCACGTCATTCGGCTCGGCGACGAACAGCATCCGCTTGCCGTTGCCGGTGATGCGGGTGCGGACGTCGGAGTGGATGAGCCCGCCGACGGTCACGTCGACGACGAAATCGCATTCACCCGCGGCGGCGAGCAGCGGGGCGATCTCCCGACCGTCGGCCGCGTACGGGGGCAGATTCGGATTGGACAGGCTCGACGCGTGCAGGACCAGCGCACCGGCACCGAGCTGGCGGGCTGCGGCGACCGCGGCCGCGACGTACTCGTCCTTCTGTCCCAGTTCGGCGATGATGCCGACGGTTTCGTCGGCGGTCACCTTGCACAGTGTGAACTGCTCGACGAAGTTCTCGGTCAGTGTTCTTGGCATGTGTGCATTACTCCTTGTTCACTTCGTTGTGTTGGTGCGCTGTTCTGTTGGCGCGGTGATGGTGGCGCAGTCGAAGTCGTTTGTGTCGCAGCCTCAGTGGGCGGCGCGCACGGCTCCGCCGTCGGCGACCAGTGCCGATCCGGTGACAAAGGACGCCCGCTCCGAGGCGAGAAAAGCGACGGCATCGGCGATTTCGGAGGCCTCCGCCCACCGGCCCATGGGGATGTCGGTGACGACCTTCTCGATCTCCTGCTCGACGGTGGTGCCGTTGTTGCGCGACTTCATCTCGACGATCCCCTGCATCCGGTCCGTTCCGGTCGCTCCGGTCAGCAGTTGGTTCACCCGCACCCCGGAAGCGGCGAGTTCGCCGGCCAGCGACTTCACGAATGCGGAGGCCGCCGAGCGATATGACGTCGACAACACGCCCCCTGCTGCAGGCTGTCGGACCCAGGTCGAGGACAGCAGCACGATGGACCCGCTCCCCTGCCGACGCATCTGGCGGCCGGCAGCGGTGCCCAGCTGGATCACCGGGCGCAACAGCAGATCATGTGCCGCCTGCCATTCCGTCCAGGTCAGGTCGAGCGCCGGTTTGATCACCGGTCCCGGTGTGTTGAGGATCGCGACATCGAGACTTCCGTGCATCTCGACGACGGAGGCGACCAGCGCTGCTGTCGCTTCGGTGTCGCTGAGGTCGGCCTCGAACGGCACGATGCGCCCGTCGCCGAGGTCTTCGACGTCTGTGCCGACCGTGCGCGCCGCCGCCACCACCGTCATACCTTCGAGCGCAAGCCGTTCGGCGGTCGCGCGACCGATGCCGCGGGAGGCCGCGGTGACGAGTGCGACGCCCTTCTCGAGTCCGAGATACATGTGTTCACTCCTGGTTTCGTGTGGGCCTGCGTGGTGATTCGTGAGTACGTGTGCGGGGAGTTCGGCGGGCGGGCATCAGATCTCGCGGATGGCCTGCTCGGCACACAGCGAGATCGCCCGCCTCGCCTTGTCGAGGTCGGCATCGGGAACCGTGCCGTCGCCGTCGGCGGCGGCATAGCCCCATTCGTCGGATCGGAACACCGACGGGCAGACGTCGAAACACGTGCCGTATCCGTCGCATCTCGTCGCATCGACGGTGACCTTCATCGCGGGCCTCCTTCGGAATCGTGGTTGTGTTGCGCGCGGCGCTCGAGTTCGGCACCCACCGTCCGCGCGAGTGTCGCTGCGCCGTCGACGAATCCGCAGGCACCACGGCCGGAGATGTCGCCGCCCCAGCGCAGCAGATTCTGCCGATGCGCGGTGGGGTCGTCGCCGCGCACGACTTGGCGTACCGCGCGCGCGATGGCATTGGTGGAGCTGACGCACACCCCGCACTGCGCAGCCGATTCCTGCCGGAACCAGTCGGCGAGCTCGGCGGCGATGTCGAGGACGTCGTCGTCGGGGCCGAGCACGGTGACCGCCGCGCAGCCCAATCCGGTACCTGCCGCGCGCATCGCCTCGTAGCAGCAGGTCATGTCGGTGTGGTCGCCGTGCAGGATGCCGCCGAACCACCCGCCGACCATCAGTCCGGTGCTGCCGGGTCCGCCACCCGCCGCGGCGATGAGTTCGGCGACGGTCGCGCCCAGCGACATCTCGTAGACGCCGGGCGTCTCGACCGCCCCGGTGATCGTGAAGAGTGCGGTGCCCTTCGATGTGGCGCTGCCGACCGAGGCAAATGCATCGGCCCCGTGCACCGCTGTCCACGCCGCATGCGCGAGCGACTCCACGTTGCTTATCAACGTCGGGAGTCCTCGGACCCCGGCCTGATATGGACGTGGTGGTTTGCTCAACGGCTTGGCCGGTCCGCCGTTGATGGACCGGCACACCGCAGACTCCTCGCCCGCCACGTAGGTGTGCTCGGCGACATGCGTACGCACCGTGAGCCCCTGCGGGATCAGGTCTGCAGCGGCGAGGTCACCGATCGCACGGTCCACGACCGCCGCCACCGCCGTATCCGACAGATAGACGATGGCCTCCTCGGCCTCGACCGCCCGGGCCGCGAGCAGTAGCCCGTCGAGGACGAGGTGCGGGCGGCGGGTCAGCAGCCAGCGATCCTTCGATGACGCGGGCTCACCCTCGTGTCCGTTGGCCACCACGACCTTGGGACCCGGTGCGGCTGCGACGCTCACCCATTTGCGGTGCGCCGGGAAGCCGGCACCGCCGCGGCCCCGCAGACCGGACCGTTCGAGTTCGTCGATGATGGTGGGTCCATCGTGCGACCTCGCGAAAAAGCCAAGTGCCCGTTCGGACTCCAGACCCCACGTCGGACCCTCCACACCCGGCACCACGAGGCGGGCCGGTGAGCCTGCAACAACCTGGGCCGGTACCTCTGGCGCCGGTGCCCGATGCAGTGCCGAGGCGATGGCGAGTGTCATGACAACCCCCTGACGAGTGACCGCTTCTTGATGAGTGACCGCTTCTTGATGAGTGACAGGGCTTGATCGAGCGAGATGACGTCGCCGTACTTGGCGTCGATGTCGAGCAGTGCGCCCTCGTGCGGTCCGGATTCGCGGTCCCCGACACACTCACGCACCACGAAGGTCGGTAGATCGGCAGCACACGCGTCGACCACCGTCGCGCGTACACATCCGGAGGTCGTGGCCCCGACGACGATGAGCGTGTCCACACCTGCCGCCTCGAGTTGTGTGCACAGATCCGTGTGGGCGAACGCCGAAGCCGTCTGCTTGACCACCAGTGGTTCGTCGTCGCGCATGCCGAGTCGTTCGTCGATCGCGACGCTCCGGTCGCCGTCGCGCAGGCAGTTCATGGCGGGCATCTTGGTCAGCCAGGTGCCGCCGATGCCGTCGCCCTCGGCCGGGAAGGCAATCATGGTGAACCACAACGGAACTCCCGCCGCGCGGGCTGCATCGATCAGCGTGTTGGTGTGGGCGACGACGTCGTCGAGATCGAACCCGGGCTGATATCCACTCTCGGTGAAGCCGTACTGCAGGTCCACCACGACGATGCCGGGACGTGCGCCGGGTGTCAGCCTGCCCAACAGACCACCGGCCGCATATCGCTCACGGATCCCGTTCGCCGCGCTCAAAACTCGAACTCCGGCCACTGTCCGGGCTCGGCCCGCATCATGTCGGCATAGAACTGGTAGAGGTTGCGCTGGACGCCCTCCTCGTAGCGGGTCCAGAAGACCTTGCCCGGGCCCGGCCAGTCGGCGACCGGGGTGGCCATGCCGATCCCGGGCATGCCCATCTCGTAGTTCAGTTCGAAGTCCAGCAGTTCACCGGCCACCGACGAACCGGTGCGTGTGACGGTCAACCATGGTTCGGTGTCGTCCATCTCGAAAGATCCACCGAGAGAGAAGGTTCCGAGCGCCGCGTGATAAGCACGCTCCTTCTGATCCGGGGTCATGTTCTTGTAGCCGAGAAACCAGTTCCAGATCTCGATCTGTCCGGGCCCCTTGGGCTGCCAAGTGCGGATCGTCAGGATGCCGGTCGGTGCGTGGTGGGCGCCGTCCTCGGTCATCGGGAGGGCGAGCATGGAGAAGTTGGGGAACACGTTGCCCACGAACACTCGTGACCGCCGCGCCACCTCCAACTGTTCGGGCGAGATGTTGATGCTGTCGAAGTGTTCGGCCAACGTCTCCGGGAATCCGAAGAAGTTGGGGCCCGGCTCGTCGGCGTACTCGGCCATCGAAAACGAGAGAGAATGACCCGGAGACGCCTGGATGTGATAGCCCATCATGTTCTCGCTGAACGGAACCGGGAATGCCCCGATGCTCCACACCGACTTGTGCAGGGTGCCCAGGTGGTAGTCGTCGCCGGAGAAGTTGTCCGCACCGGACTTCCAATTGGCGTCGACGACGAAACGCTGCGGCTTGCCGAGGACCTCCACACCGTCACGGTCGAGTCCGAACACCAGGTCGAGGTACCAGGCCATCCCGCCGAGGTACTCGCGCAGCGGCGGAGCGGTGGGATCGAGCGTCGCGAAGATCAGACCGTGGAACGATTCCACCTGCGCGGCCCGGGCGAGGCCGTTGCGTTCTTTGCCCATGTTGCCGAAGGCGTTCTTCCACAACGGCGCGCCGACGAGTGACCCGTCCGAGGAGTACGTCCACCCGTGGTACGGGCAGCGGAAGTGCGAAGAATTCCCGGAGTCGGCCCGACAGATCTGCACGCCGCGATGCCGGCAGGCGTCGAAAAGGACGTTGATGCCACCTCTTTCGTCGCGCGTGACGACAAAGTTGTCCTCACCGATCTTGCGGACGACGTAATCGCCGTTGGCCTCGATCTCGGATTCGTGTGCCATGTACACCCACGCACGGCCGAAGACGCGGCGGAGTTCGGCCTGGTAGACGGCGGGGTTCCCGAAGATCTGCGACGGGATGCGGCCGTCGGCCAGACCGTCGTCGATGCGGTCCATGAGGTCACGGACCTTGGGATCGAGTGTCGAGGATTCCTGTGAGATAGGAGGATTCATGCGGGCTGCACTCCTGGAGGGAAGGGATCTAGAAGAAGAGGGAGAAGTTGTGGGTACCGATGACGGTCAGATCCAGATAGGCGACGCGTCTCAGCAGCCGCCACCGTCCGTCTTCGCGCCGCAGCACGTCGTGCCGCTCACCGGAGAGCAGCTGAGGTGTGGTCTGCTCCTGACGGGTGCGGAAGATGAGGATGTTGCTGCGCACCTCGAGGTGGTCGTCGCCGGCCTCGTGCGGACGCACACGGATGTTGGTCACGAAATGCCGTACCCGTGACGGCGGGTCCTCGGCCCAGGCGTACTTCGTCTCTCCCCTGGTGACCCGGGAATCGAGCGACCCCCAGGTCTCGTCGAGGTGAAACGTGGTGGCCGAGAACCCGCGTCCGCGTGCCCGTTCCACGGTTTCCCGGACCGGCACCTGGTAGACGATGTCGGGGCTGACCAGTTCGGACAACCATCGACGCTCCTCGAGATCGTCGAGCAGTTCCGCCTCGGAGTGGAGAAAGTCCACCGCATCCACGTATCGGCTGTCGTCGACCCGCAGGGCCCGCGGCGCCACCACCGTCTCGCTTCCGTACGCCATTCACTGCCTCCAAAACTGGATACACTTTTGTATTCAGTGAGTATGCACACACCGCCCGACGGACGCAATGGGTAGAAGCAACATTTACGTCCGGGAAACATTCGATGGACGTCTCCGTCCATCCCGGCTACACCAATGACACGAAACACCCACGGACACAGCAGTTATCTGCTTGGATCCGCCCTGGCATGCGGCATGCCCCGAGCGATGCCGGGCTCCCCACCAGCGCCGCACATCAGTACGGGTGCTAACGGGCCGCGAACACCGCCGGTCTGACGGCCCGGACCCGTTCCGACCGGGCCACAACGGGCGCCCGAACACTCGGTGGTTCAGATTTCAGCGGTTGAGCACGTCAGTGCTTGAGGTCGTCGGCGGTGTGGAGCTCTCGATCACCCACGCGGCTCGGCCAGAGAAGTGGGCCACGCGAGGGCTTGCATCTGCGGGGCCGATGGGGTCAGATGACGTCTGACTCGGGGTGCCGGATCGGCCGGCTGAGATCACACCCGTAGAACCTGCTCCAGCTAGCACTGGCGAAGGGATGGTCAGTCCATGTCTGTCACACATCGCATTTCCGAGATGCCCCTGTCCGAACAAGTCGTGCTGGTGACCGGCGGCGGTCGAGGACTCGGCTCTGCCATCGCCGTAGCGGTCGCAGCCCAGGGCGCCAGGGTGATCATCAATTACCGCCACAGCACCGACTCCGCACACAGGCTCGCCGAGGAACTCGGCGATCGTGCCATCGCACTGGGCGCCGACGTCACCGATCCGACCGCGGTCGCCACGATGTTCGTCGACGCCGCCGACCATTTCGGCGCACCGGTCACCGCGGTCGTCAACAACGCGCTGCCCGACTACTCGTTCAACGGCGACGCGCGTTCGGATGCCGACTCTCTCACCTGGGCCGAGGTCGACGCACAGCTGCGCGGAATCGTGGGCGGGGCGCTCACGGTCACGCAGGCCGCGTTGCCGGGTATGCGCGCTGCGGGCGGTGGCCGGGTGATCAACATCGGCACCAACCTCGTCCAGAATCCGGTGGTCCCGTATCACGACTACACCGCTGCGAAGTCAGCATTGCTCGCGCTCACGCGAACCCTCTCCCACGACCTCGGACCCGACGGGATCACCGTCAACATGGTCTCGGGTGGACTGCTGCGCACGACCGACGCCAGCGCCGCCACACCCGCTGACGTGTTCGATGCGATTGCCGCAGCGACTCCACTACGGTCGGTCACCACACCGGCCGAGTTCGCCGATGCAGTGCTGTTCTTCTTGTCTCCGTGGTCACGTGCGGTGACCGGACAGAATCTCATCGTGGACGGCGGGCTGGTCAAGAACTGACGGGCGCGCAGCACCCGAGCACCAACGGTCCCTTACCGATGTCGTCGCGACTCACCGGCGAAACAGCTTGTTGCCCAACCACACCAGCGGGTCGTAGCGGCGGTCCACCACCCGCTCCTTCATCGGGATCAGCGCGTTGTCGGTGATCTTGATGTGCTCTGGACATACCTCGGTGCAGCACTTCGTGATGTTGCACAACCCGAGGCCGTGCTCGGACTGGGCGGCATCGCGGCGCTCGGCGACGTCCAAGGGGTGCATGTCGAGCTCAGCGACCCGCATCAGGAACCGAGGTCCGGCGAAGTTCTGTTTGTTCTCCTCGTGATCACGCACCACATGGCACGTGTCCTGGCACAGAAAACACTCGATGCATTTGCGGAACTCCTGCGACCGCTCCACATCGACCTGTTTCATCCGATACTCCCCCGGCTTCAGGCCTTCGGGAGGTGTGAACGACTGGACCTCGCGAGCCTTTGTGTAGTTGAAGGAGACATCGGTGACCAGGTCGCGGATCACCGGGAACGTCCGCATCGGGGTCACCGTGACGACCTCGTCCTCGGCGAAGGTGGACATCCGGGTCATGCACAGCAGTCGCGGTCGGCCGTTGATCTCCGCCGAGCAGGACCCACATTTGCCGGCCTTACAGTTCCAGCGCACCGCCAAGTCCGGGGTCTGCGTCGCTTGGAGACGATGGAGGACGTCGAGGACCACCTCGCCGTCGTTGGCGAGCACCGTGTAGTCCTCGAGGCCACCTTCCGTGTGGTTCCCACGCCACACCCGGAACGTCGCGTCGTAGCCCATGTCAGCTCTCCTTCGTACCTCCGGCGTCGGGATGACCGGCGATTTCTTGTGCGGTGTAATACTTTTCGATCTCGCCGAAGTCGAACAGCGCAAGCAGGTCAGCGCGCATCGGGGTCTGCGCCTCCACCGCAACGGTGACGGCGGGGACCGGCGAGTCGCCGTCGACGTCTGCCGTGCAGACCAACAGAGTGTTGCGCCAGTCGGGATCCATCGCGGGGTGGTCGTCTCGGGTATGACCGCCACGACTCTCCGTGCGCTGAAGCGCCGCCATCGCAACACATTCGCAGACCAGCAGCATGTTGCGGAGGTCGACAGCGAGGTGCCATCCGGGGTTGAACTGCCGGTGCCCCTCGACCTGCATGTTCCCCAGCCTGGAGCGCATCTCGGCGAGCTTCGCGATCGCTTCCTCCATCTCGGACTCTTTCCGGATGATGCCGACCAGGTCGTTCATCGACTGCTGCAGCTCGGTATGGAGGGTGTACGGATTCTCGGCCTGCCCGTCGGCGACCGGGTCGAACGGTGCAAGCGCGACAGTGGCCGCGCGATCGATGTCGGACTGGGCGACCGTCGGCCGCCTGTCCAGCGACTCGATATAGGACGCCGCGCCGAGCCCGGCCCGCCGCCCGAACACCAACAGATCCGACAGCGAGTTTCCGCCCAGCCGATTGGAACCGTGCATCCCGCCGGAGCATTCGCCGGCCGCGAACAGGCCAGGCACACGCGAAGCACCGGTATCCGGGTCCACCTCGATGCCTCCCATCACGTAGTGGCAGGTGGGCCCCACTTCCATCGGCTCGGCTGTGATGTCGACATCGGCCAGTTCCTTGAACTGGTGATGCATCGACGGCAGCCGGCGAATGATCTCCTCTGCCGACATCCGAGACGCGATGTCGAGGTAGACGCCTCCGTGTTCGGTGCCGCGGCCCGCCTTGACCTCGTCATTGATCGCCCGGGCAACCTCGTCCCGCGGCAACAGGTCGGGGGTGCGGCGGGCACTGTCGTTGTCCGCGAGCCACTTGTCGGCCTCGTCTTCTGATTCGGCGTACTGGCCCTTGAACACCGGCGGAATGTAGTCGAACATGAAGCGCTTTCCGTCGGTGTTCTTCAGTACCCCGCCATCTCCCCGAACACCTTCGGTCACCAGAATCCCTTTGACACTCGGCGGCCACACCATGCCAGTCGGATGGAACTGAATGAACTCCATGTTGATCAGGCTCGCGCCGGCGCGCAGTGCCAGCGCGTGTCCGTCGCCGGTGTACTCCCAGGAGTTCGACGTCACCTTGAACGACTTGCCGATGCCACCCGTCGCAACCACCACTGCGGGCGCCTCGAAGACGACGAAGCGACCCGACTCACGCCAGTAGCCAAAAGCCCCCGAAATCACGTCCCCGTCTTTGAGTAACTCGGTGATGGTGCATTCGGCGAACACCTTGATCCGTGATTCGTAGTCGCCGGTGGCGGCGTGATCTTCCTGCTGCAGCGAGACGATCTTCTGCTGCATCGTCCGAATCAGCTCCAAGCCCGTTCGGTCGCCGACGTGGGCCAGCCTCGGGTATGTGTGGCCACCGAAGTTACGCTGCGCTATTCGCCCGTCTTCCGTTCGATCGAACAGCGCACCATATGTCTCCAATTCCCACACCCGGTCCGGCGCCTCCTGGGCGTGCAGTTCGGCCATGCGCCAGTTGTTGAGAAACTTTCCTCCGCGCATGGTGTCTTTGAAGTGCACCTGCCAATTGTCTTTCGAATTGGCATTTCCCATCGACGCCGCACAACCACCCTCGGCCATCACGGTGTGCGCCTTACCGAACAGCGACTTGCACACCACGGCAACCGAATAGCCCTTCTCACGGGCTTCGATGACCGCCCGCAGACCGGCGCCACCCGCACCTATCACGACGACATCGTATTTGTGGCGTTCCGGCTCGGTCATGACGCTCCCCCTGATTCACACGTCGCGTACTGAACGACAATCGACTCGGCGATGGCTGCCCGCATCAGCCCACAAACCGCAGATCGGAAATCGTGTCACTGGCCACCAACATGATGTAGAAATCGGTCAGCAGCAAAGTGCCGAGCGTGATCCACGCGAACTGCATGTGACGCGTATTGAGTGCGGAGACGTAGGTCCAGATCCGGTATCGGATCGGATGAGCCGAAAAGTGCTTCAAACGACCACCGGTGACATGCCGGCACGAATGACACGACACCGTATATGTCCAGAGCAGAACGACATTGACGACCAGGATCACGTTGCCCAGGCCGAATCCGAAACCACCATCCTTGCCATGGAATGCGGTAATCGCGTCGTAGGTGTTGATCACCGAGACAACGACGGCCACATAAAAGAAGTATCGATGCGAATTCTGAATGATCAGCGGTAGACGCGTCTCACCGGAATAGCGGGAATGAGGCTCGGCCACTGCGCAGGCCGGCGGCGCGAGCCAGAACGACCGGTAGTAGGCCTTGCGATAGTAATAGCAGGTCAGGCGAAACCCCAGAAGGAAGGGAAGGACCACAAACCCGAGTGGTATCCACATCGGCAGTTCGGGGAATGGGGTCCCGAAGTGACTGGAACCCGGCGCACACGATTCACTCAGGCATGGCGAGTAGAACGGCGTCAGATAGTGGTAGTCGGCCACCCAGTAGGCGCTGCGGACGAACGACCGAATCGTTGCGTAAACGACAAAGATCGCCAGCCCGAGAAAAGTCAAGAGTGGCGACAACCACCATCTGTCGACCCGAAGGGTACGGGCGGCGATGCGCGCCCGTCCGGGAGAGAAAACCCCGACAGCATCCCGCTCACGCGCGGGGGCGCTCACTTCGTTCGCTCACGCGAATGAAAGCCCAGCCCTTCGTCTTGCGCACCGAGCCACGCCAACTCGTCTGACTTGCTATCGGGCACGTAGACGATGTCTTCTCGGCCCGCCTTCGCGTGCACGAGCGGCGGTGGCGCCTGTTCGAAATCGTGCACGTCGATATCGAGCCGATCGAGATCGTTGGTCATGCGGCGAACGGCATCAGCATCCCCATACTGCGTCTTGAGGGTGGCGATGTGATGTCGCAGCACGCCGATGCTGCGGTGGAGTTCCTTCATCTCGGCCGTCGTCATCATGGCCCTACCTCCAGATATCTGTGACATATAACACAGTACTGGCGTGGGTTCCTCAGTCAACGACTTTCACCGAACGGGTCGTGTTCACCGCGTCGGACGGTGCACTGCGCAAATCGGCCGCGGAGCATCGACAACAGGATGACCTGGCAGGCCCACTCGGACGTCGAATCCGACGTGCTGCACCCTTGGCCGCCCGGCGACCTCGAAGCGGGCAAAAAAATGGTGGTCCCGGCTGGGATCGAACCAGCGACCTCCCCGGTGTGAACGGGACGCTCTTCCACTGAGCCACGGGACCGCGCGAGGCGCTTGCGGCGCCTGTGCACGAGGTAGAAGATTACACACAGATGCCTCGCTTACCCAAATCGGCATGTCGTCGCGGCGCCGATGAACTACAAGCGTGTAATCAGGGCCCCTGACCAGGCGATTTGGTGTTGGTTGTTCAGGTCAGATAATGTTCTGCATCGCGTCGAGAGCACAAAAGATCCACAAGATCGCTCCCGACCACGCGGATGTAGCGCAGCTGGTAGCGCATCACCTTGCCAAGGTGAGGGTCGCGGGTTCGAATCCCGTCATCCGCTCGAGGCGAGTCCTCTCGCATCTGGTGGTGTGGCCGAGTGGTGAGGCAACGGCCTGCAAAGCCGTGCACACGGGTTCGATTCCCGTCGCCACCTCCAAAGCACTCCGAACTCAATACTCGCGCGATTAGCTCAGCGGGAGAGCGCTTCCCTGACACGGAAGAGGTCACTGGTTCAATCCCAGTATCGCGCACCAAAGAAATAGCAGGTCAGGCCCCCTTTCGAGGGGGCCTTTCTTGTTGCCGTGCAGAATACGTGCAGAATGCGGTCAGGTCGTGCCGTCCAGATTCCGCACGAAAGGCACCACCATGACCACCAGCCGATTCGTTGTTTCCTGTGTTCACGCCGATGCCAACGGCGATGCCAGCCGGTGCGAGTGCCGCCACCGCCGGTGCCCTGTCTTCCGGTGGTGTGCAATGACCGGCCAGCACGAGGACCACAGTCACGTCGAGAGTGTGCAGGCAACTATGAGCACGAGCGGTGACCGCGTCGAGGGCACCGTGGTGGCCGTCGACACCGCTTACTGGCCGGGCCGCGACGACGTGCCGCTCATCGGCATCAGCGTCGATTCAGCAGACGGGTCAGCGTTCGGCAACCTGTGCCTGCGTGAGGCGTACGAACTGCAGGCGATGCTCGCGAGGGCGATCGAGACTGTCGAGCCGTTGTGGGAGGCCAACCCTGCAGCGGAGAGGCGCTACGCGCGCGAACTCTGACAGACGGCGAACGACCCCGGTCCCTCCCTCGCAGATCAGGGGCCGGGGTCGTTCTGTGTCCTGGTAACCCTCAGGACACGTCGAGGGTGACCAGCTCGACCGTGCGCGCACCGACGTGGTCGCTGGTCGCGATCACGGGTCGGATGGTGCCGTCGGGCAAGGTCACGTTGTCGCCGAGGCCGGGCAGGGTCTCGGCTGGCTGTAGGTAGATGGTGGCAGAGGATACGATCTCGGCGCCGTTGCCGTCACGTACGACCTTGTTGCCGAACTGCACACGCGCCGGCACGGTCACCGGGTCGCCGTAGATGATGCCGAGCGAGTTGCGGCCCAGGATCGGCCGGTAGGTGAGTGTCTGCGGCAGCAGACGTTTCGGGATCACCGGGCACGCCTGCGATAGCGGTTGAGGATGGCCAGCTCGGGTAGCGTCCAGCCGTCGACGACCTGGCGCTGCACCTCGTAGTCGCCGATCTTTTCCGATCGCAGGTTCTCGGGGTTGGCGGCCAGGCGAGCCGTCGAGGTGAGGATGACGGTGTCGAGGTCGGCCGCCGGCTGGTCGCCGGAGAATCCGCGGCCACGCGTGTAGCCGCGCACCTGGGCGGTGACAATGGGTAGCGCCTGGCCGGCCACGGCGACGAGGTCGGTGTCGTCACCGCGGCCGAGCAGGGCAGCTACATCGCCGGCAGATGTCACGGGGTTGCGTCCGTGAGCACGACGACCCCCTCAGGGTGCAGCAGGCCAAGGTCGTAGCGGGTGACCACGCGCAGGCCCACCATGTCGAACTCGGCGTAGCGCTCGGTGAGCACGGTGACGCTCGGGTCGACGTCGCGGGCGACGGCGATCTGATTCATGTCGACCAGGATCGCCTTGCCTTCGGCGAGCTTGTTGGTGACGGTCACCGGGATACCGAACAGCGTGTACGTGGCGTCCGCGGTGAGGTCAGCCTGGAGGATGTATTTGCCGGAGGTGTCCTTGATCTTGCGCAGGGCTATGAAGTCCTGCGAGTTGAGGAACCATCGGTTGGGGGTGACCTCTTCGGCATGGCACAACGCGATGGCGTCGAGCAGGCTGTCAGGGTCGGTGACGTCGAGGGTGCCGGTTTGCACGCCGGTCTGCGCGGTGATGCCGGTGATGGCGTTGGCTGTACCGGCGCCGGACAGCAGTGCCGAGTCGAGTGCGTTGGCGACGTCGGTCACCAACCGGGTTTTGAGGACGGCGTCGACACCGAGGACCGACTGCCGGACCAACTCGTTGGTGTACTTGAGGATGATCTTGAGGCTGGTGCGTTCGGTCGGCATGAGCGTGACCTCGTCGAAGTCGACGTCACCGGTGTCGGGGATCTGTGCACCTTCGGCAACGAATCCGACGGTGGCGCCGGACACGAGGCGCGGGATGCGCAGCACGCCGGCGGTGTCGAAGATCTGCGGGCCGGCGGCGAGGACGACCGAGGCGGCCTCGAGGGGCTGCACGAGCAGCTGAGAGACCTGCGATTGCAGCAGTTCCGGGTTGGCGGTGGTGGTTTCGGCCATGAGGGGCTCCTACGTGAGATGAATGGATTCACGTCGAGCGCCCGGCTCGCAACGTCTACAGGCAGGCATCTGGCCTGCACCCATGATGACAGGATGCAGGCCAGATGACAACGGTTGTCGATTACTTCGAGGGGAGCCAGCGCCGTAGCTCCTCGGCTACTGCCAACGTTGCCTGAACCTGGGCCATCGCCAGTAGTTCCTTCTTGCGGTCGTCGTCGATATTGCCTTTCGCTACCGCATTGCACGCGTCGGTTGCATTCTTCGCGTAGTTGTTCGCGTGGAGCGACATTAAGGGGCCTCCCGATAGGTCAGGCTCGGCCTCGCATGATGCCGAGCAGGTCGACACCGGTGTTGGTGCCGGATTCACCTTGCCCGACGGCACCGACAACTCGCCGCGCTTTCAGATGCGGCTTACGGGCCACCAGGTCGTCGATCGCCGCGGTCAGCTTGTCGGGGTCGTCGAGGTGCTCGGCGTCGAATGCCATGTCGGTCGGGTCGGCGAGCTTGCCGGTGGCGCGGACGAGTTCGGTGTGCAGGCGCTGGGCGAGGCCGTCGGCGGCCTTGGCGCGGTTGCGGTAGTCGGCGTTCTCCTTGCGCAGGTCCTCGACGTAGGCGCGGGGGAACGTGTCGGGCTCGCTGCCCTGGGTTGTGTCGTCGATGGTCTCGACAGGCTCGGTTTCGGTGGTCACGGCGGCCTCAACGACCTCGGTCTCGTTCTCGGTGATGTCGGCGGTGGTGTCGGTCATGGCTTCTCGCTTTCGATGATGGGTTTCTGGCTGCAGCCGCAGCCCTTGTGTCGGTACATGTCGGCAGACGCGGGCAGGGTGTCGCCGGCCAGGTCGTGGCAGAGTTCGCAGGCGCCGGTGTTGAGCTTGCGCGTCCACCTTTCGACGCCTTGCCGGCGCATCGCGGTGCCGTAGCTGCGTTGGGCGGTCTCGAGTACCGCGTCGCGGATATTGATCGTCAGCTTGGCCGGCGGCTCAAAGTCGTCGAACGCTTCGCGGATCGCCTGGGCGGCACGCTGTTCGGCGCCATGATCCGGCAGCAGCCCCACCGGCGTGCGGACACGGCCGGTGGCGGCGGTGAGCGCCCCGGCGAGCGCAAGGTCTGCCAGGCTGACCGCTCGGCTCTCACCCTGGGCGAGGATGCCGATGGCCATGGCAACGAACTCGTCCGCGGTGATCTCACCGGATGTGTACCGGCCATAGAGCGCCTGCACACGCTCGTCGGTCGAGGCGGCCAGCGCCGCCATGGTGTCGGTGTAGCCGGTCACGGTACGAGTGCGGTCAGGTCGGTGCCGGCGTTGTCGAGGGCCTCGATGCGTCGGGCCGCGCGGATCTCGACGATTTCGGTGTCGGTGTAGCCAAGGCGTTTCAATGCGTAGTCGGCGGGCAGCAGGCCGGCGGCGTAGAGCTTGGTGATGGCGTCGGCTTCCTGGGCGATGCTGCGGGTGCTCGGGTCGGCCCACTGCACGCGAGCCTCGACGTCGGCCGGGTCGATATTGTCGCGCACGGCGATGATCAGTCGGGCCACCTGTTCCCACGAGCGGCCGAACAGGGCTTGTTTGCTTTCGGCGCGCGCGGTCAGTGCCGCCTCGGCGGCCCGCATCGCATCTGCGCTGGCCGGGTTCGCCGCGGTGATGCCGACATAGTGGGCTGGTAGAGCCGAGACAGCCATGATCTGCTCGAGCAGCACTTTGACCGCGGTCTCGTATCCGGCCAGCCCCGACGCGTCGAGCTGACCGAACTTGGCCTCGGCCGCTTCCGACAGCATCATGCGGTTGCCCTCGGGGTACGGGTTGACCTCCTCGGTGACCGGTTCGCCGTCGTCGTCGAGGACCGGGTTGCCCTCGTCGTCGAGGACAGGTTCGTCGACGAGCTCGACACCGGTCGCCCACCGTCGAGGCCGGGCGAAGTATTCGGAGCCGACCATCATGTCGGCGAGGATCTTGTTCAGTGCGTCGACCAGCGGCACGAGGTCGTCGATCTCGCTGGTGCCGTGGCGTCGGTGTGGATGGGGGTCGATGATGCGGTCCGTGTTGGCCAGCCGGACCACCGGCACCACGCCGAGCGGATTGTCGAGTACCTCGACGGTGGCGAATCCGGCGGTGGTTGCGCCGGTGTTGTTGGCGCGCAGTCGGGTGATTTTGTCGGCCTCGAAAACCGTTGCCTCGGTGGTGGTGTCGGTGGTCCACCGTTTGCACGCCGCGACGAGTTGGCGGGTGCCGGGATCACGTACTACCGACATCTGATGAGCCGACTCGACACTGACCTGCGGGCGGCCGACGGCGTCGGCCCACACCACAACGTAGGACGAGCCGAGTAGCAGGGCTTCGCGGTGCGCGACGGGGGCCAGTTGGTCGAGGTCGTTGCGCAGCCAGTCCGGCCACACCGCGACGCCGTCGAATCCGGTGACTCGCAGACGCTCGGCGATCGACGTCACAGCCAGCCGGCACAGGTTCGAGGCTATGCGACCGAACCTGTCTCCCAACGCAATACGAGCCTCGGGCGCCAGGAATGCGAGCGGCTGCTCACCGCGGTAGTAGCGGTCCAGCGACGCGTAGCGGGCGGCAGGTTCGTCGATGCGTTGCAGCAGAGTGGTGTGCAGATCGTTGGTCATTTGAAGGATCTCGCTTTCTTGCGGGGCTTGTTGGTGTGGAATGCGGCCCGGTCGAGGGCCACAATCGCCGCGACGGCGGCGTCGATCTTGTTCTTGCTGCCCTTCTTGTCTTTGCTCACCAGGTCGCCCATCGGGGTGGCCTTGGCGACGCAGTTGCCGAGGTGGGAGGCGAGGCGTTCGTCGCCGTCATGGCTGACTGTCTTGTCGACGACCGCCTGATAGAGCCGGTCGGTGGCCGGTGCCATCCGAGATGCGTTCGCGGTGTTCCACTCGAGGACGCGACGCTCACCATGGCGCTGCGCCCACGTCTCGAGTTCGGAACGCCAACCCCACGGGTCGGCCGCCAACTCGATCACGTCGAACCGGTCGAAAGCCCGGCCGATAGTGGCGTCGACCTCACCGCGTGGCACACGCCAGCGAGGATCGCCGGGGTTCTCCCACACCTCGACGGCGAACAGGTGCGGATCGGCGCCCACGGTGCAGCCGACCAGCGCGGTCGAGTCACCCGACGCCGAACCGTCGAACGCCAGGACGACACGCTCACGTTTGCCGATCGTGCGACCCAGATCGACCAGCGGCTCCCACGCTCCCCACGGCAGCCACCGGTCGACCTGGCCGACCCACTGGCCGAGTCGAAGCTGACGAAACACCGGCTCGCGCAACGTGCGACGCGCCGCGGCCATGCCGTCCTCGGCGAGGAACAACCCCATCGCCGGGTTGGCGATACGCCAGGCATCGCGGTCGTCGATGTCGCAGCCCTCGGGAGCGGCGAACTCGCGCAGAAAGAATGCCGGATCGTCGCCGGCTCGGCCGTGCTGCACCAGCCGCCACATCACCGACTCGATGCTGGTGGCCGGCGTCGAGATCGCCAGCGTCGTCGACACCGGCCGCTTACCGACCATCGAGGTGACGGCCTCCCACACTTCCTCGGTCACCACGTGAAGCTCGTCGACGATCAACAGCGTCGGGTCCCAACCATGTAGGGCCGCAGGATCGGCCGGCAACGGCTGCAGCAGGCCCCCATTGTGTGGCGTCTGCAGCTTGTCGGCGTAGATGTGGCAGCGTTCGGCCAGCGCCGGAACCATCTCGATCATGCGACGGGCCACACGCAGCGTGATGTTCGCCTGCCGTTGGTCACTGGCCACCACGAGCACCTCGGGTGACTCGCCACCGACGAACAACTCGGCCACACCGACCATCGCGGCCAAACCCGTCTTGCCGTTGGCCCTCGCGATGGACACGAGCGCCTGACGGATACCGTCGCCGAATGCGCCGTCGATGATCTCGCGCTGAAAGCTGGGCAGGCGCACCGGATCACCGGCACCCACGCCCTTCGGGATCACGAGGTAGTCCTCGATGAACCGGACGATACGTGCAGACCTGTCAGCCGGATAGTCGCTCAGGTCGAGGGGTTCGACGTCGAGCATCCCCTTGGGGCCGGCCTTCATGAGAGACTCCGTCCATGGCTGACTTCATTCGAACGAGCACGGACCAGGGCACCGAATTCTCTGTTCGACCTACGGGCGACAGTGCGCGTACGTATCGGATGCCCGAACACAGTTGGGCACTGCGGGAGGGCAGCATTCTCGAGGTGTACAACGGCGCCAACCTGGTCACCGTCTACGCAGGGTCCTGGACTCTCGAATTGCGCTGATCTCACGATGTGAGACGCAGATTTCGACTCCCCCCAGTCGGGTCGATCCCCCCGCGTGTGGGGGCTTCCCCCTGGGGCTGAGGGCGACGTGGACGGTCTGGCGCGGCCTCGGCGTGCATTGCATGCCCGGCAGACGACGTCGATGTCACACAGGCGCACAGGCTTTCCGGCGTTGTAGCGTGCCCACGCCTGCGGCGTGTGGTCGGCGGTGAGGTCGTCGCGCGCTCCGCAGTCCGAGCAGAACGGCTGCGCTGCACGTGCCCGCTGGGACAGCTTGCGCCACGCGGTGCCGTAGCCGCGTGCCCTGGTGGGCGCCTTCACTTCCGGTGCGCGGGTGGCGGCACGGTAGATGACGGTGTGCTCGTCGCACCTGGTGTGCTCGGAAGGCTCACCGCAGTCGACGCATGGCCGCATCACAGGGCGTCGTCCACGTTGGTGGCGGCCATGTGGCGCAGCCAGCCGGGTAGGTCATCGGGGATGTGGTGGTGCTGTCGGCAGTCGTTGGCGAACGCGAGCGTGATGGAACATCCGGCGAGCCACATGTCGGCGCGTTCGTCGTCGTCGAGGCCGACGATGAATGTGTGTGCGTCGCAGGCTTTGCCGTCGGCGACGAGCGCACACACGGCGAGGTAGTGGTTGATGCTGTCGCGGTGGTCAAGGTCAGGCGTGGTCATCGGTGGTCATCTCCTTGATGGCGTGGTGGTAGTGGTCGAGCACGGCTTGCAGGTAGCGCAGTTGGGCGTCGTTGTAGTGGCCGTTGCGCACGAGCGTGGCCAGCGCGTAGACGCGTTTGGTGACGCGCTGCTGGCGTGAGCGCCCGCTCATCGCTGCGCCTGGCGGGTGTACTTGGTGCCGGTGTGCGTGCAATAGGACAGCCACGCTTCCTCGTCACGAGGGCCGTTGTGGTTGTCGGGTGCCGATCCGTCATGGACTGTCCAGACTTCGGCGCGGCCATCGTGGAACCTCACGCACCTGGTGGTGACCGTCTTGGATTCGCCGTCGATCAGAATCAACGGGTGCATGTCGTAGTCGTCGTAGGCCACCCAGGCGTGAACGGGGTAGTACTCGCGACGGGTCTCGTTCTCGTTGGTGAGCGCACACATGACATAGGCGGGGCGTATGGCGGGGGCGATGCCGTTGCTCATCGTCGATCTCCTTCGGTGAATGCTGTGAGAAACGCAGGTCGATCTGACTGACGGCCAGCGTCGAGGGCTGAGTTGGAGGCCGGGGACAAAGGGGACAGTGGGGACAGTCTTTTTGCACACGGACGAAAAATCGTTGTGAAGTTCATGTATTTGACCAGGAAGGATAGAAATCTTTCCAAGGTGAATTGTGATTTTTCAGGCGTAACGCATGGGGACTGTCCCCAGCCGAAAACTGTCCCCAGGGACAAATTTCGTCCCCACTGGGGACGGATCGTCGCGGTGGCCGTCATGACACCAATCCCCCGTTTTTGACGAGCCAGTCGCGGCCTGTCCGCGTGAGTTCGACGTGCTGATTGGCCGCTTCGGTGACATCCCGCTCGGTTGCGAGCAAACCGTCCTCGGCGAGTTGGGTGAGGGCGTCGTTGATCGTGGCCGTGTCTTGACGCTCAGCCCAGTTGAACGAATGGAGTAGCTCGCGCTGCGTGACCTGACCGTCTTTCGCCAGCTTCCGCGCGATCCTGCGCATGTAGCGCTGGACTTTCTTGCCCTGGGCGCTCACGGTGGCAGCGTCCCGTGCGACACCTTGCTGCCTGCCACGTTTTTCGGCGTCTGCTTCCTCTGCGGCCTCGACCGCGGCCACGACGTCGGCCCGCGTCGCGTCGGACTTGGCCATCACGTACGTGGCCAGCATCCAATCCTGTTCGTTCGGCTCGGTGCGCCCGTCGAGCGCGGCCAACGCAACCATCACCTTGAGTCGGGTCTGCAACGCGTGCCCGTCGAGCGCGTCCGCGTTTCCGCGGTGGCGCGCAACATGAGCCTCGATGGCGGTCTGTTCGGCTACCTGCGGGATCGTGAGCGAACGCGCGTACGCTCCCCAACTGGCCATGCGGCTGTAGGCGATCGGCTCGCGCTCTCGTCCACGTCCAGGGATGATCTGCGGGTTGTTCGCCGGCAGCCAGACGAATCGCTGGGGTGTGCCGCCTGCGCTCTCCGAAAGCAGCGCTTCGGCCCGCTCGGGCTGCACGCCGAGGACGAGGCAGAGACGGTAGTTGTGGGCACCGACGAGAAGTCGTTTGCTGGGGTCGGCGTAGGAGAATCCGATCTCTTCGCCGCTGTAGGCGGACCGTAGTTTCGACATGACCGTCGAGCCTTGGCGGCCGGCCACCGACGTCAGCGTATCGACTTCGGGCACCGAGAACAGGCACGCGTTGCGGTCGCGGACGATGCTGCCTTTGTCCTCGCCGGTGGTCGCGCGGTGCACGTAGGCGTGGGCGAGTCCTTCGCCGGACCCGGCGGGCAGGACGCCGATGTTGTCGTCGGTGTCGAAGGTGACGAGTTCGGCGCCGACAGCTTCGGATGCACCTTTGCCGATGCCCGAGATGCCAACGATGGCGATGAACGTGTTGAGCGAGGCTTTACCACCGATGATGGGCGGCAAGGTGATCCACGGCGGGATCGTGGCCAGAACACGCGCTATGGCCACGCCCAGGACCGACCACGGCGAGACGTAGCGGTGGTGCGCCATGTCGCGGATCTGCCGGAGGTAGGGCAGGCATTGCCAGAACTCGCCGTCCGAACCGGGCGGGCAGGGCAGCACGTAGGCGCTAGAATCGAGAGCGTCGGATTGCTTGGTGGCGACTGACTTGGAGAGGTCCCTGTGTGGCGCGGGGGCCTCTTCGCCGTTGAGGGCCGTCAAGCGGCACCACCGAACGGCTGCATCGAAGCGTCAACTTCGTTGAGGTCCAGGCGAATCAGGCGCCCGTTGCGGTATCCGCGTAGACGTCCGTCGGCAATCATCTGCCGAACGGTTCGGTCGGTGACGCCGAGGTAGTCGGCAGTCTGATTGATTGTCGCGTAACGGCGACGAGAGAACGTGGAGGTAGGCATGGAGGTGGCTCCGACGACGAGGGATTGAGATTCCTTATCGACCGCCACCGATGAAGCACCACCCACGAATCCGGTGTCACCACGAAGCAAGACTCTGTATCAAGTTGTGCAGCATCAAGTGGTCGACCACCTCGTCGAAGTGGCCCGGAGAAATACGCTCGTGGGTTACGCGCTTACGTCTCCGTGTACTGACTAGAGATTACCAAATGGTTCCGACAGCTTCCGCAAAGCGACTCACCCTATCCCTCAATGAGTTTCGAGAGCGCCGAGGCGATCGCACGGTCTCTGCCCTGCGCCGAATGCTGGTAGCGCATGGCAGCCTGGGGTGTGGAGTGGCCGAGCCGGTCCATCAGTTCGGCCAGCGTCGCGCCGGTGCCCGCGGCCAGCACGGCGCCTGTGTGCCGCAGATCGTGCCAGCGCAGATCCTCGCGACCCGCAACCTGGCGCGCACGGTAGAAGTGCCGGTACAGCGTCGAGGGTTGCAAGTGCCCGCCATGGTCGGCCGGAAACAGCAGTACCTCGGGGCCAGGGTCGAGGCGGGCCAGGTGCTCACGAATCTCGGGCAGCAGGTGCGGCGGGATCGCCACGTCACGCACGCCCGCATCAGACTTTGGTGTCGACACCACGAATGTGCCACCTTCGGCACGCACCGCGGCACGCACCGCGGCACGCCGCACACGGATCAGACCTGGCTCGTCCCTGGCGTCGGGCAGCTCAAGATCTTTGACTCGCAGCTCGACGGTTTCACCGAATCGCAAGGCACACCAGGCTGACAGCGGGACCATCAGCCGCCAGCGTTCGGGCATGTTCTCGGCGATCACGTCCAGCTCGCCGAGCGTGGCGGGCTTGGGCTTGTGGGTTCGCTTGACGGCGCCCGCTCCCCTGACCTTGACCGGGTTGGCGGCGATCAGATCCTCGTCGGCGGCGGTGGCCATGATGGTGCGCAACAGGCTGTAGGTGTGGGCACGCATCGTCGGACGATTCGGCAGCAGCTCGGCGTACCAGTCGCGGATCTCGGCCGAGGTGATCGAGGCCAGCGGCAGCGATCCGAACCGCGGCAGCAGATGCGCGTCGAGGATGCGTCGGTAGTGAGCCTTGGTGCGCGGCTTGATCGGCCGACCTCCGACCTCGCGCCGCGTCAGCCAGTTCTCGGCGTACTCACCGAACGTGCGCCGGCGGGTCTCCTGGGTAACTGCATCAACTGGCGGCGACCAGAGGTCGCGGTCGATCTCGCGACGACGGTCAGTCAGCCATGCCTCGGCGTCAACCTTCGCGCCGAACGTCGCGGGAGCCTTGTAGAGCCGCCCGTCGGGGCCGGTGTAGTTGGCCTGCCAGCGGCCTGACGGAAGCTGTCGTAGGCCCCCGAACGACCGCTTACCGCGCGAGCGAGTGTTCGCCATCTGACGCCTTTCGTGCAGAATACGTGCGGAATGAACCTATCAAATCTTCCGCTTGCTTCCGCGCCGTTCACACGATACTGTCCGACATACCAGCACGTGAGAGAGATAATCTCGCTGGTCACAGCCTGACCGCTGAATGCTTCTGAGAATTGTTCAATCCCAGTATCGCGCACCACAGCAGGTCGGGCACCCCACGAGGGTGCCCGACCTGCTTTGCATCTCCACCGCGTGTGCACGTCCACCGCGCCGGCCAACCGGCCCGGATCTGTCACCCCACCCCGATACACTTGTCGCCCATGAAGACTCGTATCGCCGCCGGCTTCGCGACCCTGGCTGTTGCCGGCGCGTTGATCTCGGTGTCACCGGCCACCGCGGATGCCGCCCCGGTCATCGGCACCGCGTGTAGCAACAAACAGGCCAACGATCTGCGCTACACGGCGCGTCATCAGCCGACGGTCTGCGCATGGATGGGTGCCCACGGTGGCCACAAGTGGGTGCGCACCGCACGGGTCGATCCCAAGGTTCGCAAACTGGGCAGCCCATGCAACAACAAGTACCCGGTGGCCAAGACACCGCGCGGCAAAGCCGTCGTGTGCTCGGGCGGACGCTGGGTCTACGGGCCGTAGGCACCTGCCGCATTTGGTCTTTGGGCCCGTCATCGCATACTGTTTGCGAGCGGTCAGGAATCACCACGACGCACGTCGTCGGACGACTCCCGACCATGCGGATGTAGCGCAGCTGGTAGCGCATCACCTTGCCAAGGTGAGGGTCGCGGGTTCGAATCCCGTCATCCGCTCCACCGTCACCGAACCCCGGGTTCCTTCCGTCGATCATTCAGACGACGTTCCGGGACATGTCATCGTCGGCCGATACACTTCACCACCATGAAGACACGATTCGTCGCCGGATTCTCCGCCCTTGCCGCCGCCGGCGCGCTCATCGCGTTCACCCCGGCCGCCGCCCACGCCTCCACCCCCGCCATCGGAAAGAGTTGCAGCGCTTCCGAAAGCGGCAACCTGCGCTACACCACGGCCAAGAAGCCGACGGTGTGCGCCAACACCGGCCGCGCCTTCAGGTGGGTGCGCACCGGACGGGTCGACCCCACCATCCGTCGCGCGGGCCAGCCGTGTTCGGGGACCTTCCCCGTCGCGCGCACCCCCAAGGGCAAGGCGTTGCTCTGCGCCGACGGTCGCTGGTCACGCACACCCTGACCGACCGACCCACCGGTCCCCAGCCCACCGAAACCGCCCCGCCCTCGGGGCGGTTTCTTCGTGGTGGAGGCCGCACTTTCACCACCCGCCGATCAGGGCTTGACATCTCAAAGTGTGCCAGGTCACAATAACGGCGGCTAACATGACATGACTGTCAGGTCATGCCCTTCTTCACACGAAAGCGACTTGCCTTGAGCCAACCGAGCTTTGACGTCGTCACCACCGACCTCCTGTTTCCCGAGGGGCCGATCGCGCTCCCCGACGGCGACGCACTCGTCGTCGAACTCCATCGAAAGACACTCACACGAGTCGGCACCGACGGCACCCGAACCGTCGTCGCCGAAGTCGGCGGCGGACCGAACGGGGCCGCGATCGGACCCGACGGACGGGTTTACATTGCCAACAGCGGTGGTCTCGGCCGCTTCGAGGTCGGCCCCTATGCGTTCGCGGGTGGCACCCCGGACGACTACGTGACGGGCAGCCTGCAGGCCGTGGACCTGGCCACCGGGGCTGTGGAGACCATTTACACCGAGTGCGACGGCAGTCAGTTACGTGGGCCCAACGACATCGTGTTCGACGCGCACGGCGGCTGCTACATCACCGACCACGGCAAGAGTGACGGTGTGGTGGCCGACCGCGGCCGGATCTTCTATTGCGCCGCCGACGGATCGTCGATCACTCTCGTGGCGTCCGACATGAACGCCCCCAACGGAATCGGGCTCTCACCGGACGGCAGCCGACTCTACGTCAGCGAGACCTACACGGCCCGTGTCTGGTGGTGGGACGTCGTCGCGCCCGGCGAGATCACCGGCGGTCGCACGCTCGCCGGCTCCGGCGACGCCAACTTCCTGTGGGGCTCCGGCGATTTCCGCTACCTCGACTCGCTCGGCGTGGAGGCAGACGGCAACGTCTGTGTCGCATCGCTGGCCACGCCGGGGATCTGCGTCATCAGCCCCGACGGCGACCTCGTCGATTTCGTGGCGATCGACACCGATGGCGATCCCGGCATCACCAACATCTGCTGGGGCGGCGACGACATGCGCACCGCGTTCGTGACCGCGTCGAGTACCGGTAAGCTCCTGCGCTTCGAATGGCCGCGTCCCGGCCTGGCGCTCAACAACCAGTCACACGCGGCGGTCATCTGATGTTGATCAGCGACATCGTCGAGTACGGCGCTCGCAAGCATCCCGATCGGCTCGCGGTGCGATTCGAGGACGAGACCATCACCTACCGCGAGCTACGTGACCGGTGCCGACAGTTGGCCAATGCGTTGTCGGACGTCGCCGAACCGGGCGACCGAGTGGCCGTCCTGTCCACCAACTGCACCGAGTACTTCGACTGCTACTACGGCGTGCCGATGTCGGGGATGGCGTTGACCATCCTCAACTTCCGTCTGCACCCCGACCAGATCGCCGCTCTGGTGAACGACTCGGAGGCTTCCGTCCTCATCATCGCGGCAGAGTTCGCCGATCTGCTGGCGACGATCCGTGATCGCATCCCGTCGGTACAGACGGTGGTCGTGATCGGCGCCGCCACCGACACGCCCGAGGGTGCAACACCGTGGGAGAGCTTCGTCGGTTCGGCGTCCGCTGCGCTACCGGCCCATCGGCCGGCCGACGACACGATGGCATGGCTGGTCTACACCAGCGGGACCACCGGAAAACCCAAGGGCGTCATGCTCAGCCACCGCAACCTGATGAGCGCGGTCACCTCCTCTGCGGTGGAGTGGAATCTCCCCGAGGCCACGGTGTTCCTCTTCTGCTTCCCGCTGTGCCACGTCGGAGGCTACGTCGCGGTGCTCAATCACTTCATGGGCAGCACCGTCGGGATCCTGCGTGCCTACGACAACGCCACCTTCTTGCGGTTGGTCGACGATTGGCAGGTCACCCAGACCGGCCTGGCCCCGACCATGATCAATTTCCTGCTCCAGGATCCGGCCCTCGACGACCACGATCTGGGCACCCTGCAGGAGATCGGTTACGGATCGTCGGCGATCCCGGCCGCCGTGTTGCGCGAGGGCCTGGAACGGCTGAAGGTCGATTTCTACCAGGGCATGGGCATGACCGAGGTCGGCGGAAACGTGCTGCACTTCGACGAAGCGGCGCACCGACGTGCCGCCGCGGGCGAGACCGGGTTGCTGGCCGCGGCCGGAAAGCCCATGCGGTTGGCCGACATCCGGATCGTCGACGACGAGGGCGTCGATCTGCCCACCGGGTCGATCGGCGAGATGCTGGTGCGTTGTGATCAGGTGATGACCGGCTATTGGCGCGACCCCGAGGCAACGGCGAAGTCGTTCACCGACGGGTGGTTCCACACCGGCGATCTGGTACGTCAGGACGAGGAAGGTTTCGTCTACATCGTCGATCGCAAGAAGGATCTCATCATCAGCGGCGGAGAGAACGTCGCGTCGCTCATGGTGGAGCAGGCCCTGTACCAGATCCCGGCGGTCGCCGAGGCCGCCGCGATCGGTATCCCCGACGACACCTGGGGCGAGATCGTCTGTGCCGTGGTCGCACTGCGTCCGGGTGCCACCGCGGACGCCGACACCATCATCGCCTCGTGTCGGGAACGACTCGCCGGCTTCCAGGTTCCGCGACGGGTCGAGTTCGTCGACGCATTGCCCAAGAACGTCACCGGCAAGATCCTCAAGAAGGATCTGCGACAGCAATTCGTGGACACGCTCGTCTGATGACACACGACGCGGCCGCACTCAGAGTCCGATGAGTGCGGCCGCGTCGTCGTGTCCCGATGTCGACTGACGGGCGGACCCGTGTGTCCGGGGTCCTACCGATCGGCGAAACGCTCGCCCAGGGCGTTGATCTCGGGAAGTCCGAGGAAGTCGGTCATCTCGTCGAAGGCGGGTAGGTCGCCGAGCACAGCCGTCGGCGCACCGTCGGCGGCGAGCACCTCGTAGTAGCCGCGGATGGCACGCACCGCCGAGAGCAGCCCGCCGATCGGGTAGAGCACCATCGCGAATCCGAGTTCTGCGATCTCGTCGAGGCCCAATCCGGGTGTGCGACCGCCCTCGGCCCAGTTGAAGACCAGCCGGTGATCGGAGAGGGCCGCGGCCACCGCCTCGATCTCGTCGATGGTGCGCGGCGCCTCGACGAACAGCAGATCGGCTCCGGCATCGGCGTATCGCCGAGCACGATCGATGGCGTCGGCGACACCGGTCACCGCCACCGCATCGGTGCGGGCGATGATCGCGAGATCGGGATCGATCCGCGCGTCGACCGCAGCCTGGATCTTGGCCGCCATCTCCCCCGCCGGGACAACCGATTTCCCCGCCATGTGACCGCATCGCTTGGGCGCCACCTGATCCTCGAGCTGGATCGCTGCGACGCCGGCCCGTTCGTACTCCTGAACGGTACGGATCACGTTGATCGCGTTGCCGTATCCGGTGTCGGCATCGGCGATCAACGGCACGTCGATGGCCGCAGCCATCCGACGGGCCGTGTCGGCCATCTCCGAGGCGGTGACGAGCCCCACGTCGGGGCGGCCGAGAAGACTTGCGGCAACACCGAATCCGCTCATGTACACGGCCTCGAACCCCACCGATTCGGCGATCCTGGCCGACAGGGCGTCACACGCACCCGGGACGACGACGGGACGGTCCCCGCCGATGGCAGCCCGCAGTCGGGCGCGGACCGGCGAACGGTCGCCGAGAAGTTCAGACATGGTGGCCTCGGATGTTCAGAGGGACGAATTCACTTCAGATGACGCGGATTGGCCACACGGAGTCGGCCGATCACGGCCACCGACATCGCGTACCGCACCGACGGATCCGCGTAATCCACCGCGTGTGACCGGATCCCGGTCGCCAGTTCGGCCTCGCTCCCCTGCCCCGTCGCGATCAGGGCTCGAGCCAGCTCGGCCTCGTCGTCGCTGCCGTGTGCGATCTCACGGCCGGCGATGCCCAACAGATTGAGGCAGATCCGGAGTTGATAGCGCCTGCGCGCCTGATCCGGACCGAGCCCCTCGAGGATGTCGGAGCCGAGCGCTTCGGTGACCAGATCGAGGAGTTCGGTCAGATATGGACGGTCGTGCAGCGTCGAGGGTGCGACGACGGGGGGTGCTGCCGCGACTGCCGCTCCGTCGAGCATGTCGAGCACCGACAACAGGTCGTACTCGGACTCGCACACCCGTCGGCCGATGGCAGCCAACTCCAGTGAGTGCTCGGCCCCGCTGATGTGACGCTGAGCCTGGTATCTGCTCAGCACCAGCCAACGGAGCGTGCCGAAGACCTCCCACCAGTGCAGTTCGTCGGAGGTGGGCCGTGTGTCGGTCGACTCCTCGTAGCCATCGAGCAGCTGTGCCCTGGTACCGATTCCGGCCACCGGTTCGGCACGCCCGAATCGCCACGCCCGCACACACAACCAGCCCAGGTCTTCGATCGGATCACCGACATGTGCCAGTTCCCAGTCCAATACGCCTCGGATGCCCGTGGTGTCGACGAGCAGATTTCCGAGCCGGAAATCGCCGTGCACCAACGTGGCCGGGCGACGCGGCGGGCGGTGATCACGCAACCACCGCAGTCCCGACTCGACAACGGGGCGCGGCTCGTGGAACGAGAGATACATCTGCTCGAGGACGTCGATCGGGTCGCGCCGATCGAGCATGTCGAGCGTCGAGATATCGGTGCGGTGGATCAGTCCGACGACCCGACCCATCTCCTGCGCCAAATGCGCTCGGGCGTCCGCATATTCGGGATCGCGCTGCAGCTTTCGCGGGATCGCCTCGCCCGCCACCTTCTCGGTGACCAGGAACGGGGAGTCGATGCCGGGTGCGTCGTCGCCGGAGGCGATGAGCTCCGGCACCGGGACTCCCGCCGCCGCGGCCGCGCGCAGGCAGGCGGCCTCGGCGGCCATACGTTCGACTTCACCCAGTCCGGGCGGATCCCGGCGCAAGACCACGTCTCGCGCCGCTCCGGAGTCGAACCGCACACGCGCAGACCAGGTCTCACGGCTGGCTCCGCCGGTCAACCGCGTGAGGTCCGAGACCGTGCCGGGTTCGTCGAGTGCGGTGCCGACCACCGCTGCGATCCCGGTGGCCAGATTCTCGACCGTCGGGGTCGTCGTGTCGTTCATCGCCAGGGCGCGGCGTCGGGGTCGCGCAGCAACCGGCGTGCGGTCGACATGCGATGCACCTCGTCGGGACCGTCGTAGATGCGGGCGTAGCGAGCCTGCCGGTACATCCGCTCCAGCGGCGTATCGGCGGTCAGACCCAGGGCACCGTGGACCTGGATCGCACGGTCGACGACGTTGTGCAGCATCCGCGCACCCCAGAACTTGATCAGGCCGATCTGGATACGGGCGTCGTCGCCGGTGTCCATCACCCGGGCCGCATCCAGGGTCATCAACCGGGCCGCCTGGATCTCGGCCGCCGATTCCGAGATGTAGCGGTGCACTTCACCCTTGTCGGCCAACAACGAACCGTGGACGTATCGGCTGTTGGCACGCTCACACATCAGTTCGTATGCGCGCTGCGCCTGACCCAGCCATCGCATGCAATGGAAGATGCGTCCGGGACCCAGGCGGTCCTGGGCGATGACGAAACCTTTGCCCCGTTCGCCGAGGAGGTTCTCCTTCGGTACCCGGACATCGGTGAGTCTCACCTCGAAATGGTCACTCGGGTCGTGCCCCATGGTCGGGATGGACCGCACGATCTCGAAGCCGGGCGTGTCGGTCGGCACGATGATGGAGCTGATCCGCGAATGGCGCGGCACCGATTCGTCCTCGGTACGAGCGAACACCGTGCAGTACGCCGCGACGTTGACTCCGGTGGTGAACCATTTGTGTCCGTTGATGACCCACGTGTCGCCATCGAGTTCGGCGTGCGTGGCGATCAGCGTGGGGTCGGACCCGGCGACCTCGGGTTCGGTGAGACCCACCGACGGAAGAACATCGCCGGCCACCATGCCGGTCACCCACCGCTGCCGCTGCTCGTCGGTGCCGTGCTTGTGCAGCATGATGGTGTCCTGCATGGTCACCGAGCCGACGGCGAGCTGGCCGAACTCCGAGCGCCCGATGATCTCGTTCAGATACACAAAGTCCATGAACGGCAGTCCACCGCCACCGACCTCGGCGGGATGACCGAGCGCCCAGAGGCCGAGTTCTTTTGCCCGTGAACGTAATTCGTCGAGAATCTGGCCCGCCGCGGCATCTTCGGCGACGAGTTCGGACTCGCGCGGGATCACCTCGCCGTCGATGAAGGCGCGCATGCGCACTCGGAGATCGGCCACCTCGGCTGTCGTGCTGCCGGATGTCGCGTTGTCGGGTGTGTTCACCGGTGACCCTCAGATCGTGAGAAGCGGTTGGATGTGGGCAGAGTCGACATACTCGTCGATCCGGACGATGTGGTCGTCGGCGACCGTGACGAACAGCCCGGCCGGGACCTCGAGGGGCGCGCCGTCGGGCAATGTACCGGTCAGCAGATGCTGCTGGACGAATCCGTCGTCGTGCAGGATTCGCCGGACATCGCGATAGGCGAGGTCACCGACGGTGCGCGACAACCAGCGCAGCACCCGCAGGTTCTCGTCGATGGTCTGCTCGGTGCGGTCCTCGTTGTGCCAGATCACCGCCCCCGGCGCGTAGAGCGCCCGCAGGGTATCGATGTCACCTGCCTCGATCGCCGCGAAGAAGCGGTCCGCCACCTGTTCGATCGTCATCGTCCACCGTTCTCCTCGGTCACACCCGAATCGGTCAAACCCAAAGCACCCAAACACATCTCGTCGAGGGTGTCGAGAAGTGCCGCCTCGTCGGCGTCCTCGCCCTGCACCAGCCAGAGGTAGAGCGTGTGATCGACCATCGCGGCCATCGCGCGCGCCGCCATGGTGGGATCCAACGTCGACCGCACGCGACCTTCGGCCTGCCAGTTCGTGATCGCGGCCGCGGAACGCTCGATCAGCTGCGCCCGGTGCTGGTGGCGCAGTTCGCGGAACTCGTCGTTGAACGTCGCGACCTGTTCCACGATCGCGAGCATCGCGGCATTACGCCGATATGCCTGGTAATAGGCACGATTCGAGGCGATCAACCGCTCCGCGGGGCCCATCTCCGACGAGGAGGGCTCCCGGCGGTGCATCTCGCTGAAAAGCCAGGTGCTCAGTTCCCGGAAAACGTCCTCCTTCGACTCGAAGTACCGGTAGAACGTCCCGTAGGAGACATTGGCCTCCTGCGCGATGAGTTCCACCCGGGCGTCGAGGAAACCGACCCTTTCGAATACCCGTTGCGCCGCATCGAGCAACGCGTCACGAGTCGCCCTGCCGCGCGGCGACAGGGAGTCGACCGGGGCCGGGACCGTCGAGGTGTTGACAGAGGACTTCGCCACGAACCACACTATCCAACAAGCTGACATGACAGTCAAGTCAACTTCGAGAGGCAATCATGACCGCAACCAACACGACATTCGACCTCCGCGGCATCAACCACCTGGCGCTGGTGTGCTCGGACATGCGTCGCACGATCGACTTCTACTCCGGGGTGCTCGGCATGCCGCTGGTGAAGACTCTCGATCTGCCCGGCGGGCTGGGCCAGCACTTCTTCTTCGACTGCGGCAACGGCAACACGGTGGCCTTCTTCTGGCTCGCCGACTCCCCCGACGCGGCACCCGGGATCGCGGCCCCCAAGGGACGTCCCGACGAGGGTGAACTCGCGAGCGCGATCGGTTCGATGAACCATGTCGCGTTCGCCGTGCCGCCGGAGGAGTTCGACGAGTACCGCAGCCGCCTGGAAACCGCCGGGGTCGCCGTCAGTCCCGTCCTCAACCACGACGACAGCCCGGCAGGCGTGTCCCGCCACGTCCACCCCGGCACCTTCGTGCGGTCGTTCTACTTCCAGGACCCAGACGGTGTTCTCCTCGAATTCGCCTGCTGGACGCGCGAGTTCACCGAGGCCGACGTCGCACACGAACCGAAGACCGCGGCCGACCGCAAGGTGGGGGCGAACTCCTGATGCCACGTCTCCCCGAGGTCAACCGCGCCGACGTCACCGACGACAAGATCCTCTACTTCTACGACCATCTCTTCGGCCCCGACAAGGACCCGGCCGTCGATCACGGCACCATCCATGCGACACCCGGTGATTGGTGGACCGTGTTCGCGCAGTCCCCCGCGGTCTTTCGGCACGCGGTGCGCGGTTTCTCGCTCTACCGCAACGCCACCATCGACCCACTCCTGCGCGAATTGGGCCAGGGCCGAGCGGGTTTCGCGCGCGGCAGCCAGTTCGTCTTCTCCCAGCACTGCAAGCAGATGCGCTCTCTCGGCATGCCAGAGGAGAAGATCGCGGCCATTCCGGCCTGGCAGGTCAGTGATCTGTTCACGCCGCTGGAGCGAGCCGTACTCGCCTACACCGACGCCCTCGTCTACGACGGCGGCCGTGTCCCCGACGGTGTGTTCGAGGTGCTGCAAGAGCACCTGAACCCCGAGGAGATCCTGCAGCTGACCTACATCACCGCGCTCTACGACATGCACGCGACGATGTGCCGGGCCCTCAAACTGGAGTTCGACGACGTCCCCGAACGGATCACCGAAGTCCAGATCCCCGAAGGTGTGGAAGTAGCCGACCTCTCGGCCGACCTCGCAGGCGAATGATCGAACTGATCACCGACCTCGGTCACGCTCCGGACGTGGCCGAGGTCGCCGCGGCGACCTTTCCGCTCGCCTGCCCGCCGCATTCCACGCCCGAGGACATCGCCGGGTTCATCCGGGACAATCTGGCGCCGTCGAACTTCGCCCGCTACATCCTGCGTGCCGAAAGCGACGTGCTGGTCGCCCGCGACGTGGTCGGTGGCCCGATCATCGGTTACTGCCTGGTGAAGCACGACGCACCCACCCATCCGGACGTCGCGGCGGTGATCACCGATCGGCCGGTGTCGGAGGTGTCCAAGATGTACGTGGTGCCCGATCACCACGCACGGGGGCGGTCCGTCGCGCCGTCACGTGCGCTGATGGACGCCGCCATCGAGTGCGCGCGAGCCAACGCGAGTGTGGTGGTGTGGCTCGGCGTGAACCAGGAAAACGAACGCGCACAACGGTTCTACACCAAGATGGGATTCGCCCGGGTGGGTGTGAAGACCTTCGACCTCAACGGGTCCGTCGAGCACGACTACGTGTTCGCGCAGCGGCTCGACTGAGCATGTAGGCCGCCGTGTCGTCGCTCGGGCCGACGGTCGCGCAAGCCGCGACCGTGACTCTCAGACGGTCGTCTCGGCGAACCGAGACAGCGCCAGTAGCCGCGAGGTCGCGCGCAGGTACTTCTTGCGGTAGCCGCCGGCCAACATCTCGTCGGTGAAGATCTCGTCGAGTTTGGCACCGGACACCGTCACCGGAATGTTGGCGTCGTAGAGCCGGTCGGCCAGCACCACCAGGCGCAGCGCCACCGACTGGTCCTTCGCCGGGTGCACACCGCGCATGCACACCAACGACACCCCGTCCACCAGCGCCTTGTACTTCGAGGGGTGCAACGTGCTGAGGTGATCGCAGAGGGCGTCGAAGTCGTCGAGTGTGGCGCCCGAGGTCGACTCGGCCAACTCGTCGAGCTCGGCATCCGTGCGTGGCTCCGGGGCCGGGGGCAGGTCGCGATGACGATAGTCGGGACCGTCGACACGGATGGTCTCGAAGATCCCGGACAGCTTGCGGATCTCACGCAGGAAGTCCTGCGCGGCGAATCGCCCCTCACCCAACTGCCCGGGCAGCGTGTTGGAGGTGGCCGCGACCGACACGCCCTTCGCGGTCAGTTCGGACAGCAAGCGCGACACCAGCATTGTGTCGCCCGGGTCGTCGAGCTCGAACTCGTCGATACACAGCACGGTGTGCTCCGACAGGCGCTCGACGGCATTCATGAAGCCCAGTGCGCCGACCACATGCGTGACCTCGACGAAGGTCGCGAACGCCTTGGGCCCGGGCAACGAGTGGTAGATCGACGCCAGCAGGTGGGTCTTGCCGACGCCGAACCCGCCGTCGAGGTAGAGCCCGATACCGTTCCCGCCGGACGACTTCCGCGAGAAGAACCCCTTCTTGCCGCCACGGACCTTGCCGGCACGAGCGACGAAGTCGCGGGCCTTGGCCACCGCCTCGGCCTGAGAGGGTTCGGCCGGGTCCGGGATGTAGGAGTCGAAGCTCACCGAGTCGAACGTCGACGGTGGCACCATCTCGTCGATGAGTGCTTCGGGTGCGACCATCGGTGTCCGGTCGCAGAGTCGTGCCGCCATACCGGGAGCCTAGCCACCTCCGCCATGATGGAGTCATGTTCGGTCTGCAGAAAGCGACTCAGGTCACATCCGGTGTCGACGACCCCGCCACCCTGCGTTGGCTCGCCGCGCAGTTCGCCTATCCCGAACGTCCGGCATCGCCCCCGTGTCTGCCCCGGCCCTATCTGCGGGTCAACATGGTCAGCTCGATCGACGGTGCGGTGACCCAGGACGGACGTTCGGGCGGGCTGGCCGGTGCCGGCGACAAAGCAGTCTTCCGAGTGCTGCGGGCATTGTCCGACGTCGTCGTCGTCGGCGCCCGCACCGCCGTCATCGAGGGCTACCGGACGCCGTCGCCCGACGACGTGTTCACCGCGACCCGCGCAGCCCACGATCAGACTCCCGCCCCTGCCCTGGCGCTGCTGTCGCGCACATTGTCGATCCCGACCGACTTCGCACCGCTGACCGACCCCGGCACCGTGGTGATCACCTGCCGTGCGGCATCCGCCGAACGCCGTGCCGCCCTCACCGACGTGGGTGCCACCGTCGTCGACTGCGGCGCCGACACCGTCGACGTCGACGCGGTGCTCGACCTGTGCGCCGAACGCGGCTGGGTCGACGTGCTCAGCGAGGGCGGTCCGTCGTTGCTGGGCTCGTTCATCGACGCCGATGTCCTCGACGAACTGTGCGTCACCACCAGTCCGAACGCCGTGGCCGGCAGTGCGGGCCGGATCGCCCATCACCCCGCCCCCGCCGGCCTGCATGCCATGCGGCCGACGACGATCCTCACCGACGACGACGGCTTCGTGTTCACCCGTTGGTGCCGCGTCGGCGATCGGATCGCCCCGGGACGTGACTAGGCTCGCGCTCATGCGATTGCGACCCCGGCGGCACACGAGGCCGGCCGCATTTCTGTGTGCGATGGTGTCGACCGCCGTCCTCGCGGGGTGTGCGGTCGGGCCGGACACCGGCCCCGACATCGTCACCGGAGGCGGAGGTGACGACGGCGCGGCCCCGTCGTCGTCGGCGCCACCCGCCTTGCCGTCCGTCGAGGCGCCCCGAAACGAGCTCGCCTGGAGGCCGTGTGCCCGTGAGACGGCGTCGCGCTACGGCGTCGGTGCGCCCGGCGGGGTGACGATCGAATGCGCCGACCTCGACGTCCCGGTCGACCCGAACCAACCTTCCGGCGACACGGTGACCGTCGCGGTGACCCGGGCCCGCGTGCAAGCCACCCCGGCGAAGGCTGCACCGATCGTGCTCACCGCTGGCTCCGACCTGCCGTCCTCGCGGGCGCTCCTGATGGTCGCCGACGGTCCCGCCCGCGGCCTGCTCGCGCAGCATCCGGTGGTCGCCGTCGATCGTCGCGGGATCGTCGCCAGCAGCGAACTCGACTGCATGACCCGTGCCGAGCGCTCGGCGATGGCCAGCAACGGTCTCGCCGGCGCCCCGTCGGTCCCCCAGGCCGACCGGGTGGCGCGTCTGGCCCGGGCCGCGTCATCGGCGTCGGACGGATGCACCGAGACCCTGACGCCCTATCAGCTGTCGTTCGGGGCGTCGTTCGCCGCCGCCGATGTCGAAGCGCTGCGCATCCGGTGGGGCGTCGAGCATCTGGCTCTCCTGGGCGTGGGCGAGGGATCCGACGTGGCGCTGACCTACGCCAGCAACTACGCCGGGCGCGCCGGTCGCCTGATCTTGGACACCCCGACACCGTTCGGTGCCAACAGTCGCGACCGCGCCGGCCAGCAGGCCACCGGCGTCCAGGCCACCCTGCGCACCTTTGCCCAACGATGTGCGGCGGCGGGAGCCTGTCCGCTGGGCGCCGACGGCACGGCCACCATCGGCGACGTCCTGGCAAAGGGGCGCACCGGTCGGCTCGGCGGTATCTCCGACACCCAGGCATTGTCGGCGATCACCACCGCGCTCGCCGTGAACCCCAACGACAACCGAGACCTGGTCGCTCTGGCGCGCACCGTGGCCGCGGCCAACCGTGGCGACACGTCCGGGCTCGCGAACCTGGTGTCGAGCGCGCAGGAATTGCGCACCACCGACGGGCAGTTGGTCTCCCGCTGCAACGACGTGAACGGTCCGGTCGGGCAGAACGAGATCCCCGGTCTCATCGACTCGTGGTCCAAACAGAACCCGCTGACCGGTGCCGACGCCGCGCTGTCGCTGATGCGCTGCAACGCCTGGTCGTCGTCGAACCCCACCAACCCGCCCAGCGGGTTCCCGACCGATCCGCTCGTCCTCGACGGGGCCAACGACCCGATCAACGGCGGTGGTGGCGCCGATGCCCTCGGCGCACTGTTCATCAAGGCGGGTGCGCGTCCGACGACCGTGACCTGGGACGGTCTCGGCTATTCCGTGATGGCGCGCAGCGCGTGCGCGGCAGACATCGTCGGGCAGTATCTGGGCAACCAGCCCCTCGGCGAACCCACCGAACGCGGATGCCCCACCTGACCCACAGCGCGACGTAGTACGGTTCGCGGGTGGCGATTCTCGACAGGTATCTTCACCCGCAGATGTCCGCGGAGCGGATCATCCCGATGGTGCTGTGGCCGATCTCCATCCTGATGGTCTTCCATCGGTCGGTGATCCTCGGCGTGAACGGGGACCGGACCGACGATTTCCGGCCCGTCTACGACGCTGCGCTGCAGTTCCTGAACCGGCAGCCGGTGTACGGGGAGAACCTCAACACGGTCGACCCGCACTACCTCTACCCGCCGTCGGGCACCCTGTTGATGGCGCCGCTGGCCCTGATCGATCCGGAACGGTCACGGTGGCTGTTCATCGTGGTGAGCGTCCTGGCATTGCTCGCCTGCGCCTACCTGTTGGCGAAGTTGTTCGGGTTCGGCGCCCGCTCCTGGGTGATCCCGGTCATCCTGTTCTTCTTCTTCAGCACCGAGACCGTCTCGCACACGCTGGTCTTCACGAACTTCAACTCGTTCGTCCTGTTGGGCCTGCTGGCCTTCCTCCTCTTGATGAGACAACGGCACGATCTGTGGGCCGGGGTGCCGTTGGGACTGACCGTGGCGGTCAAACCGGTGTTGCTGCCACTGCTGCTGTTACCGCTGCTGAACCGGCAGTGGCGCGTCTTCGTCGGCGCTATCGCCATCCCGGTGGTGCTGACCGCGGTGGCGTGGCCGCTGTCGGTCGATCCCGGGTCGTTCATCTCGCGGACACTGCCGTACCTGTCCGAGGCCCGCGACTACTACAACAGTTCGATTGCCGGCAACGGCGCCTATTTCGGTGTCGCCGACTGGCTCGTGCTTCTGCTGCGTATCGCGTTCGTCCTGATGGCGGTCTTCTCGCTGTGGTTCCTGTACCGCTACTACCGCAAGACAGACGAACTGCTGTGGCTGACCACCTCCACCGGTGTCCTGCTGGTCACCGAGTTCCTCGTCGGCGCCCTCGGACAGGGCTACTACTCGATGCTGCTCTTCCCGTTGCTGATGACGGTCTTCTTGCCGGGGTCGACGATGCGTAACTGGCCTGCGTGGCTCGGTGTGTACGGATGTATGACGTTCGACTCGTTCTATTCGAATCGCTGGACGCCGTTCGGCTGGTGGCTGGAATACAACAAGGTCACCTGGGGCTGGTCGCTGTTGATGATCGCCGTGTTCTGCTCGCTGCTGTTCCGCTATCTCGACATGCGCCGTGACGGGGTGACCGGTTTGGCCGACGATGCAGGCGGGCCGACCCCGGACCCCGCACCGACCGCGTCCGCCGATGGTGGCGAGGATCGAGACGCGGTGGCTACCGTGGAGAAATGAGCACCGACATCCCGCAGGGTTCCGACGCCGCCGAGGTCACCGACGAGCAGTGGCGTGAGCGGTTGACCCCCGCCGAGTACCGGGTACTCCGGCAGGCCGGCACCGAGGCGCCCTTCACCGGCGAGTACACCGACAGCAAGACGGTGGGCGTGTACCGGTGTCGGGCCTGTGACGCCGAATTGTTCCGCAGCGAACAGAAATTCGAGTCGCACTGCGGCTGGCCGTCGTTCTTCTCCCCACTCGCCGGAGACGCGATCATCGAGCGCGCCGACGACTCGCTGGGCATGCGGCGGGTGGAGGTGCTGTGCGCCAACTGCGGCAGCCATCTCGGCCACGTCTTCTCGGGTGAGGGGTACGACACCCCGACCGACCTGCGGTACTGCATCAACTCGATCAGTCTCCGGCTCGAGCCCGCCGAAGACTGATCGGGTCGCTGCTCAGGTCAGGCGCCGCTCAGGGAAAGGTGCTGCTCAGGGCAGAGCGTCGACGAGTGCGGTCGGCTCCACTCGCGGACCGGTGAAGAACGGGGTCTCCTCCCGGACGTGGCGTCGAGCCTCGGTGGCACGCAGGTCGCGCATCAGGTCGACGATGCGGTGCAACTCCGGCGCCTCGAACGCCAACAGCCACTCGTAGTCGCCGAGCGCGAACGACGCCACCGTGTTGGCGCGCACGTCCTTGTAGGCACGGGCGGCGATGCCGTGGTCGGCGAGCATCTTGCGCCGCTCCTCGTCGGGCAGCAGATACCAGTCGTAGGACCGCACGAACGGGTAGACGCAGATGTAGTTGCCCGGTTCCTCGCCGGCCAGGAATGCCGGGATGTGGCTCTTGTTGAACTCCGCCGGACGATGCAGCGCCACATTGCTCCACACGGCGTTGCAGGCGCGGCCGAGCAGCGTGTCCCGTCGGAATCGCGCATAGGCGGCCTGCAGGTCCTCGATCTTCTCCGCGTGCCACCAGATCATGAAGTCGGCGTCGGCACGCAGACCTGACACGTCGTAGACACCACGCACCACGACACCGGAATCCTCCAGTGTCTTGAGGAAATCGGTGAGGTCCGAGCGCACCTGATCCCGCTCGGCGGGCAATTCTCCCGGGCGCACGGCGAACACCGAGAACATCAGGTAGCGGACGGTGGCGTTGAGTTCTGCGTAGTCCAAGCGGCTCATGACACTCATGGTGCCACCGCTCGACGGGCCCAGACCAGTCAGGTCAGGTCTGCGACCAGCTGCGCGACCGCATGTCCGGCCTGGCCGATGCACGCGGGCACACCGACGCCCGCGTAAGCGGACCCGGCCAGCACCAGACGCGCCGGACGAGACCGTTGGAGACGCGCCATCCGCGCGAGATGTCCGGGCTGGTAGACCGGCAGTCCGCGCGTCCACCGCTGGACGAAGACATCGGTGACCTCACCCGACGGTGCCGGCACCCCCGCTGCCTGGCACACCCTGTCCAGATCCTCGAGCGCCTCGGTGCGGATGCGGTCGTCGACACCGGGTTCGACACAATCATCGGGAATCGCAGCACCGAACCGTCCGAACGACGCGCGCACCGAGAGCGGCCCGTCGTCGCCGCCCAGATGCGGCCACTTCTGCGAACTGAAGGTGAACGCCTTGGCGCGCAGGCTGTCTCCCGTCGCGACGAGGACACCGGAATGGTCGGGCAGCGCAGTGCCGGGTGCCAGCGCGATCGACACCACCACCGACGACGCGTGCTCGACCTGTCGCAGCGGGGCCGCGAAGTCGGGGTGGGTGCGCCGCAGGATCTGACCCGCCGACCAGGCCGGGATCGCGAGCACCACACCGTCGTAGTCGGGGCTGCGATCGCCGAGATCCACCGTCCAACCGTCGGTGCGGGATTCGAGTCCCCGTACGTACGAACAGAATTCGGGACGTACCCCGGCGGCGTCGGCCAACGCCGCCAGCAGCACCGCGTACCCGCCCGTCAGGGCACCGAACACCGGCCCCGAACCGGACGGTGCGGCGAGTACCTCGGACACAGCGGCGGTCAGGCCAGACGCCCCCGCGTCCAGTCGCGCGGCCAACGCGGGCACCGCCTCACGCAATCCGATGTCGCCGGCGAGGCTCGCATAGACGCCGCCGAGCATCGGATCGACGCAGCGCGCCACCACCGATGCGCCGAACCGCTCCGCGACCAACTCCCCCACACTCGGGTCGCCCTCGGCATCCCAGTGCCACTCGCGTTCGGGTTCGGCGGCGATGCGGGCGACGTCGTCGGGGTCGGCGAGACCGGCGACGGCGCGCGCATCCGCCGGGATGCCCATCAGCGCGGGCGTGGGGAGATCGTGCAGCGTGTCGCGCGACCACACCGCGGGCCGACGCGACGTCGGCGACGTGATCCGATCCGACAGTCCGAGCTCCGCGACGAGGTCGCGTGCCTCCGGTCGCCGCACGATGAAGGCCTCGGCACCGACGTCGACGGCCCGGCCACCAACGTCGACCGTGCGTAGGTGGCCGCCGGTGCGCCCGGCGGCCTCGAACACGTCGATCGTCGCGTCCGGCCCCAGTGCCTGCCGCAGCCGCAAAGCCGCGGTCAGTCCGGAGATCCCTCCGCCGACGACGGCGACACGACGCGACGCGGACATCAGATCGAGTGGACGAGTTCGACGACGCGGGTCAGGACGTCGGGGTCGGTGCCCGGCATGACGCCGTGGCCGAGGTTGAAGATGTGGCCGGTGGCGCCCGCCCGGATCGCGCGCTCGCCGTCGGCGATCACGCGCCGTACCTCGCGTTCGACGACGGTCGGGCCGGCGAACAGCAACGTCGGATCGAGATTGCCCTGCACGGCTTTTCCGGGGCCGATCCGGCGCACCGCGGAGTCGAGCGGCACACGCCAGTCGACGCCGACGACATCCGCGCCGACCTCCCCCATCACCTCGAGCAGTTCGCCGGTGCCGACACCGAAGTGGATGCGTGGCACCTCGTAGGCGGCGACCTCGGCGAGAACGCGCCGACTGTGGGGCGCCACGTACGTGCGGTAGTCGGCATCGGACAGCATGCCCGCCCACGAGTCGAAGAGCTGCACCGCGTCGACTCCGGCGTCGAGCTGCACCCGCAGGAACGCGATGGTGATGTCGGCGAGCCTGCCCATCAAGGCGTTCCACGTATCCGGGTCGCCGTGCATCAGTGCCTTGGTGCGCTCGTAGTTCCGGCTGGGCCCACCTTCGATCAGATACGACGCCAGAGTGAACGGGGCGCCGGCGAAACCGATCAATGCCTGGCCGTCGCCCAACTCGTCGAGCAGCAACTCCACGGCGCGACCGATCGCACCGACCGATTCCGGTTCCAATCTGGGCAGTGCCGCGACATCGGCCGCCGAACGCACCGGCTCGGCGATGACCGGACCGGTCCCCGCGACGATGTCGAGGTCGACACCAGCCGCCTTCAACGGCACCACGATGTCGGAGAAGAGGATGGCCGCGTCCACGTCGTGCCTGCGCACCGGCTGCATGGTGATCTCGCAGACCAGCTCCGGGTCGAAACACGACTCGAGCATGCCGTGGTCTGCGCGGATGGCGCGGTATTCCGGCAACGACCGGCCCGCCTGACGCATGAACCACACCGGACGACGACTGGGGGTCCCGCCGGTGGCCGCCGCGACCAGAGGAAGGTCGGCACGACGGGCGCGGGATCGGATTGACTCGGACATCGATAGCTACTCTGCCACGTGTCGGCGCGCCTCCGACCACGGTGGGGTGGCCAGACCTACCGTCGAGGCGTGACCTCTTCTGGAGCTCCGACGGAGCCTGCTGACTTCCGCGCCGCGGTCGCGTCCCTGCACGCCGCGCGGATCCGGCCGGAGATCGAGGTCGGTCCGATCCGTCCACCACAGCGGCTCGCGCCGTACAGCTACGCGGTCGGGGCCGAGGTCCGGGCCGGCGGCGACGATCCCGATGAGATCCCGGTGGACTCGACCGGCAGTTCCTTCGGCCGACTGATCGTGCTCTACGACCCTGCCGGGCAGGAGGCCTGGAACGGCACCATGCGGATGGTCGCCTTCATCCAGGCCGAGGTGGAAGCGGCGCTCGCCATGGATCCGCTGCTGCCCGAGGTCGCCTGGAGTTGGCTGTCGGACGCCCTGGGGGTGCCGGCGGGTGAGACCGCGGCCGGCCCTTCCGGACCGATCAGCGTCACCGCCCTGGGCGGCACCGTGACATCCACGACATCGGTTCGCTACGGCGACATCGCCGGTCCCCCACGCGCCCACCAGCTGGAACTGCGCGCCTCCTGGACCGCCGGTGGCACCGAGCTCGGCGGACATCTCGAAGCCTTCTGCGATGTGTTGTCGTCGGCGTCCGGGCTGCCGCCGGTCGGCGTCACCGAGCTCGGTCCGGCCTGAGTCGAGCGCCGACCACCATGACCGACGCCCCCGAGGATCGGCCCGAACCCACCACCACACCGCTGCTGCACCCGGCCGGTGGCGTGCCGCCGGTGTTGAGCACCGCCCGCGAGTTCGCCGAGGCGGCCGAACAACTCGCGGCCGGTGACGGACCGATCGCGGTCGACACCGAACGCGCCTCGGGGTACCGCTACTCGCAACGCGCCTATCTGATCCAGCTCCGTCGGGCCGGCGCGGGCACATTCCTGCTCGACCCGATCCCCGAACCGCAGGCGCTCGCCCCCGTCGTGGAGGCGCTCGACGGCCCCTCCTGGGTGTTGCACGCCGCAGATCAGGATCTGCCGTGCCTGGTCGAGCTGGGCTTCGTGGTGCGCGAGCTCTACGACACCGAGTTGGCCGGGCGGCTGTTGGGATGCCACAAGGTCAATCTGGCCGCCATGGTGGCCGAGTTCCTGGGCCTCGGTCTGGTCAAGGGGCACGGCGCCGCGGACTGGTCTCGTCGACCACTGCCCGACGAGTGGCTCAACTATGCGGCCCTCGACGTCGAGGTGCTCGTCGAACTGCGTGACGCGATGGACGCGGCACTGGTCGAGTCCGGCAAGGCCGAATGGGCTCGGGAGGAGTTCCGCAACATCCTGACGCGGCCCACGCCGGCGCCGCGTCCCGACCGCTGGCGCAAGACGTCCAACATCCACACCGTCAAGGATGTCCGCACCCTGGCCGCGATCCGCGAATTGTGGACGGCGCGTGAGGACCTCGCTCGCCGACGCGATGTCGCGCCGGGCCGGGTCCTCCCCGATTCGGCGATCGTCACCGCGGCGACGGCCAATCCGACGACCCAGGACGAACTCACCCGGCTGCCGGTGTTCGGCGGTCCCCGACAACGCCGTCAGGCTCGTCTCTGGCTCGCGGCACTCGATCGTGCCCGCGAGCTGCCCGACGATCAGCTACCGGCCCGCAAGGCACCGACGGTGGGCCTGCCACCGATCAACCGATGGGATCAACGCAATCCCGAGGCCGCCGCGCGGGCGGCCGCGGTGCGACCGGTGATCCGCGAGATCGCCGAGGCCAACGAGCTCCCCGTGGAGAACCTGCTCGCACCGGATCTGGTCCGTCAGTTGTGCTGGGACGGCATCGATCCTCCCGTCACCGCGGAAGCCGTCGATCGCCGGTTGATCGCCGACGGGGCCCGCCCGTGGCAACGCGCCCTGGTGGCCGCGCCGATCGCGACGGCACTCGACGCGCTCGGCTGATCTCCGATCAGGTGTCCGACGACAGGTCCGAGGTGTCGTCGATGCCCGGCGCCGATTCCATCCCGGCGACCGTCGCGGTGATGCTCCGCGCGAGATCCTGTGCGGTCAGACCGAATTCGGCGAGGATCTCCCCCCTCGACGCGTGCTCGACGAACTGCTGCGGGATTCCTCGGTGCTGCACCGGGACCATCACCTCTGCCTCGGAGAGCGCGTCACCGACCGCCGAACCGACACCGCCGCGCACCCCGCTGTCCTCCAGGGTCACGACCAGACGATGCCGAGCGGCCAACCCGGCCACCGATGCCGGTACCGGCAGCACCCAGCGCGGGTCGACGACGGTCGTCTCGATGCCCTGCTGCTCGAGCCGCCCGGCGGTGTCCACGGCGAGCCCACAGAAGGCGCCGACCGCGACGATCAGCACGTCACCGGCCGCCTCACCGATACCGGGTTTCGCCCGGGCCAGCACGTCCACGCCGTCGTCGAGACGTTCGATCGCCCGGATGTCCTCGGGTACGGCACCTTTCGAGAAGCGCAGGGCCGTCGGCCCGTCGTCGACGGCGAGCGCTTCGTCGAACTCCTCCCGCAAACGCACCGCATCGCGCGGTGCAGCGACCCGCAGACCGGGCACCAGCGCCATCAGCGACAGATCCCACATGCCGTGATGGCTCGGGCCGTCGGGGCCGGTGATACCCGAACGGTCCAGGACCAGGGTGACCGGCAGGCGCAGCAGTGCGACGTCCATCAGGAGTTGGTCGAAGGCACGGTTGAGGAACGTCGAGTAGATGGCCACCACCGGGTGCATGCCGCCCAACGCCAGACCGGCCGCCGAGGTCATCGCGTGCTGTTCGGCGATCCCGACGTCGAACATGCGCTCCGGGAAGTGGTCTGCGAAGGCCGACAGACCGGTCGGGCCGGGCATCGCGGCCGTGATCGCGACGACGTCGTTGCGCCGACCACCCGCCTCCACCAGTGCCGCGGAGAACACCGACGTCCAGTCCTGCGGGGAGACGCTGGTGGCCCGACCGGTGCGCGGGTCGATGACCCCCGTCGAGTGCATCTGGTCGGCCTCGTGGTTTTCGGCAGGCGCGTAGCCCATACCCTTGCGGGTCACGGTGTGCACGATGACCGGGCCGCCGTACGTGCGGGCATGGCTCAACGCCGACTCCAGTGCGCCGATGTCGTGTCCGTCCACCGGGCCGACGTACTTCAGACCGAGATCGGTGAACATCGCCTGCGGTGCGAGCAGATCCTTCAGCCCGCTCTTCATACCGTGCAGCACCGCGTAGGTCGGCGGGCCGACGACGGGAACCTGCTTGACCACTCGGCGGCTCTCGTCGAGGAAACGCTCGTAGCCGGGCTGCAGACGCAATCCGGACAGGTGGCTGGCGACACCGCCGATCGTCGGCGCGTACGACCGCCCGTTGTCGTTGACGACGATGACCACCGGCCGCTCACCCACCGCGATGTTGTTGAGTGCCTCCCAACACATGCCGCCGGTCAAGGCGCCGTCTCCCACCACGGCGACCACGGTCCGATCCTCACGTCCGGCGAGCTCGAACGCCTTGGACAGTCCGTCGGCGTAGGAGAGGGCCGCGGATGCGTGCGAGGACTCCACCCAGTCGTGCTCGCTCTCGGCGCGCTCCTGATAGCCGGTGAGTCCGTCCTTCTGCCGAAGGCGGTCGAAGCCGTCGCGGCGACCGGTGACGATCTTGTGCACGTAACTCTGGTGGCCGGTGTCGAAGATGATCGGATCGGTCGGCGAGTCGAACACCCGATGCAGCGCCAGCGTCAGCTCCACCACGCCCAGGTTCGGACCGAGGTGTCCTCCGGTCGCCGCGACCTTCTCGATGAGGAACTCGCGGATCTCGCCGGCCAACGCGACCATCTCGGTCGCCGACAACGTCCGCAGATCAGCCGGTGAACCGATCGTGTCGAGCAGCCCCATCGAATCCTCCATCACGTCCGAGGTCCGGCTCACGTTGCACGCCGGGCTGTCGGCGGACGGAGCGACGGGCCCGAAAATACTGACCGCATGTCTGTGCCGAACAGTCTACGGACCGCGTCGGCGTGCCTGTGCCCGGCGCGGTCACCGGCCCTGTGGTGGAGCCTGTCGATTCACCGGGACGAGGCAGGCGATCGCCTCCACATGGTGGGTCGCCGGGAAGGCGTCGAACGCGCGGATCTCGCGCACCTGGTATCCGTGCTCGGTGAACAATGCCAGATCCCGCGCGAACCGACCGACGTCACATCCGACGTGCACGATCACCGCCGGATCCGCGTCCGCGATCGCACCGACCACACTCGCGCCCGCACCTGTGCGCGGCGGATCGAGGATCACCACGTCCGGGGTGGGGAGATCGGCGACGGCGGCACTCACCTCGGCGCGATGGGTGTGCACCCGATCGTCGTCGCCGAGGGTCTGCTCGGCGGCCGCCACCGCGCCCGCATCGGATTCGACGACGTGCACCGAACGCACCGACCCGCCCGTTCGGTGGTCGAGCACCCCGGCGGCGAACACCCCGGCGCCGCCGTAGAGGTCCCACGCCACCAGGCCTCGGTCTGCGCCAGGCGGATCCGCACGCGTCAGCAGATCGACAACGGTGTTCGCGTAGACCTCCGGCGCCGCGCGATGGGCCTGCCAGAATCCCGTCACCGGGATGTCCCATACCCGCTCACCGACCCGGTGCGCGGCGGTTTCCCCGCCCTCGACGACACGTTCGGGGCGCGGGGCGTCGCGATGGCGACGGGCCGACTGTGCCCGTCCCCGCCGGTCACGCCCGTGCCGGGGCCGCGAGACCGCGGGTGGCGCGAGCTCGGTGATGTGCCGGTGGCCGTCCATGTCGGCGACCACCGCGAGGTCGGCACCGGGCGTGAATGATCCCGCGTCGAGACCGTCGAGCATCCCGGGCACCGGTGCAGCGCATTCGTGACCGACCACGATCCGCGCGTCGTGGAACGCGCGCATCCCGGCACGCCCGTGCGCGTCGACGCCCAGCCGCGTACGGACCCGCCATCCGGTCGCCTCGCCGCCGAGCGGGTCGACCACCGTGTCCGCGTCCACACCGGCGGCGGTGATGTCGTCGGCGCTGAACCGCCCGATCCGACTCAACGCGTCGACGACGATGCGGCCCTTGAGTTCTCGTGCGTATGCCGGCTCGATGAAAGCAAGATCACAGCACCCGGCACCGTGCCCGGCCGCGTCACAGATCGACTCGACTCGGTGCGGTGAGGGTTCCAGGATCTCCACGACGTCGGCCCGCAAGAACCCCGAGTGGCGATCGCCGGTGACACGGACACGGACCAGTTCGCCCGGGATCGCACCGCGCACGAAGACGACGCGCCCGTCCACACGTCCCACCGCCTCGCCCCCGTTGGCGGGACGCTCGGGCCGGACCACCAGCACATCGGTCACCGCTGCTCGGGCTCCCCGCCGAGGGCCCGTCGGGTATCGCCGGGTGCCGCGTACATCAGGTCTCGGTTCTTGAGGCGATCCGACGAGGTCAGCTGCCACGGCACCGACGTCACCATGACTCCCGGCTCGAACAGCAGACGGGTCTTGAGCCGCAGCGCGGACTGGTTGTGCAGGATCTGTTCCCACCAGTGCCCGACCACGTACTCGGGGATGAACACGGTGATCACGTCGCGCGGCGATTCGCGCCGCACTCGCCGCACGTAGTCGATGACCGGCCGGGTGATCTCGCGGTACGGAGACGCGATCACCTTGAGCGGCACAGTGATGTCGGAATCCTCCCACTGGGAGACGAGTTTGCGGGTGTCGCGGTCGTCGACGTTGACGGTGATCGCCTCGAGGACGTCCGGGCGTGTCGCGCGGGCGTACTGCAACGCGCGCTTGGTCGCCAGGTGCAACGTCGACACCAGCACGACCGAATGGGTGCGGCTGGGCAGCACGAGGTCGACGTCTTCACGTTCGAGTTCACGCTGCACCGTCGCGTAGTGGTGGTGGATCGCTTTCATCAACACGAAGATGGCGACCATGGCCAGGATCGCGATCCACGCGCCTGCACTGAATTTCGTGATCAACACCACGACGAGCACGGTGGCGGTCATCACCAGGCCGATCGAATTGATCACCCGCGACTGCATCATGCGGCGCCGCGCGCGCGGGTCGGTCTCGGTACGCAGATGGCGCGTCCAATGTCGGACCATCCCGGTCTGACTGAGGGTGAACGACACGAACACGCCGACGATGTAGAGCTGGATCAGTTTGGTCACCTGCGCGTCGAAGGCGACCACGAAGATGATCGCCGCCAGCGCCAGGAACAGGATGCCGTTGCTGAACGCCAACCGGTCACCGCGCGTGTGCAGCTGCCGCGGCAGGTAGCGATCTTGCGCCAGAACAGATCCGAGGACCGGGAAACCGTTGAACGCGGTGTTGGCCGCCAACATCAGGATCAGCGCGGTGGCCACGGCGACGAAGTAGAAGCCGATCGGGAACGAATCGAAGACCGCGTGCGCGAGCTGGGCGATCATCGCCTTCTGTTGGTAGCCATCGGGCGCGCCGATGAGATCGGCGGCCGGATCCACCACGTACTTGGCACCGATCTTCTCGGCGAGCAACACGATCCCCAGCAGCAGCACGATCGAGAAGGTGCCGAGCATCAGCAGCGTGGTCGCGGCGTTCCGCGACTTGGGTTTGCGGAAGGCGGGCACACCGTTGCTGATCGCCTCGACACCGGTCAGCGCCGCACACCCCGACGAGAAGGCGCGCGCGATCAGGAACACGAATGCGATACCGACCAGGTGGTCGTTCTCCGCGCGGATGTCGAAGTCGGCGGTCTCGGCACGCACGTCGTCACCCAACACGAAGATCTCCACGAATCCCCAGGCCAACATGGCGATCACACCGATGATGAACGCATAGGTCGGGATCGCCAGGACCGCGCCGGATTCCTTGATCCCGCGCAGGTTCACCGCCGCCAACAGCAGGATCGCGGCGACGCAGAACAACACCTTGTGGTGTTCGACGAACGGGATCGCCGATCCGATGTTCTCCGCTGCCGACGAGATCGACACCGCGACGGTCAGGATGTAGTCGACGAGCAGCGCACTGCCCACCGTCAGACCGGCATTCGGTCCCAGGTTGACCGTCGCGACCTCGTAGTCGCCGCCGCCGGAGGGATAGGCGTGCACGTTCTGGCGATAGCTGGCGACCACCACGATCATGACGACCGCGACCGCCACCGCGACCCACGGCGCCATGGTCATGGCCGACAGTCCGGCCACCGACAACACGAGGAAGATCTCCTGTGGCGCATAGGCCACCGAGGACATCGCGTCGGATGCGAAGACGGGTAGGGCTATGCGTTTGGGCAGGAGGGTGTGACCCAGCCTGTCACTGCGAAAGGGACGCCCGAGCAGCAACCGTTTTGTTGCGACGGACACCTTGGACACGGTGGACACCACGCAACACTAAAGCGTGTAGTAGACAAAGGCCATCACAGGGCGGGTACGTTCGATGCGATCGATCGGACCCGATACGGTTTCGCAAGTCAGCGGAAGGGCGAACGTGCAGGTAGTCATCATGGGATGCGGTCGCGTGGGATCGTCGTTGGCGATGGCGATGCGCAAGCGCGGTCATGACGTCGCCGTCATCGACCGCGATCGCAACGCATTCACCCGGCTCGGACCTGATTTCGACGGCACCACGGTCGTCGGTGTCGGCTTCGATCGGGACGTGCTCGTGCGCGCCGGGGTCGAACGCGCCGACGCGTTCGCCGCCGTCTCCTCCGGGGACAACTCGAACATCATCTCTGCCCGCGTCGCACGGGAGACCTTCGGAGTGGAGCGCGTCGTGGCGCGCATCTACGACGCGAAACGCGCCGAGGTCTACGAACGTCTGGGCATCCCGACCGTGGCCACCGTGCCGTGGACCACCGAACGTTTCGTCTCCGCGTTGGGTGAGACGTCGACCACCACCGAATGGCGAGATCCGTCGGGTTCGCTCGCGATCGCCCAACTCGAGGTCGACGAGTCCTGGATCGGCATCACTGTCGGCAAGTTCCAGGAACACACCGGTGCCCGGATCGCCTTCCTCAACCGGCTGGGCCGCCCGATCCTGCCCGAGGTGAAAACCGTTATCCAGCAAGACGACATCGTCTTCGCGGCCGTGCTGACCGACAATCTGGCGCAGGCACGCAGCACCGCCCGTAGCGCATACACGACGTCCGACTGACACCGGAGAGGACACACATGAAGGTCGCCATTGCCGGCGCCGGCGCGGTCGGACGTTCGATCGCGCGTGAACTGTTGGCGAACGCACACGAGGTGACGCTCTTCGAGCGCAACAGCGGCCACATCGATCCCGACGCGGTCCCGCAGGCGAGCTGGGTGCTCGCCGATGCCTGCGAACTGAGCAACCTCGAGCAGGCCGCCCTGCAGACCTACGACGTCATGGTCGCGGCCACCGGCGACGACAAGGCCAATCTGGTGGTGAGCCTGCTCGCCAAGACCGAGTTCGCCGTCAACCGCGTCGTCGCGCGGGTCAACGACCCCCGCAACGAATGGCTCTTCGGCGAGGACTGGGGTGTCGACGTGGCGGTGTCCACACCGCGCATCCTGGCCTCGCTCGTCGAGGAGGCGGTGTCGGTGGGTGATCTGGTGCGTCTCATGACGTTCCGTCAGGGGCAGGCGAACCTCGTGGAACTGACGCTGCCGGCGAACACACCGTTCGCGGGCAAACCGGTCCGCAAGCTGGCGCTACCCCGTGACGCGGCACTGGTGACCATCCTGCGCGGCGGCCGGGTGATCGTGCCGCAGAGTGACGATCCGCTCGAGGGCGGCGACGAGTTGATCTTCATCGCCCCCGCCGAAGCCGAAGCGGCGCTACACGACGCCCTACAGCTGAGCTGAGGGCTCGTCGTCGGTCTGGGCTCGCGCCTCGAGCTCGTCCTCGCTGCGCCCGGCGCGACGCACGAGATACACGGTGGCCAGGACGGCCACCGCGGTGAGCGGCCAGCCCATACCGATACGCGCGACGGCAAGCCAGCCGGTGTGCCCGTCGTCATACAGTTCGGACTGGGTCAGATAGCGCGCGAAGAACACCAACGCCCAGAACGCAGTGGCGATGTCGTACGCGTAGAGCGTGCGACGGTGCTTGCGCCAGGCCATCCCGTCGCCGCTGATGAGATTCCAGGCGACGCCGATCAACGGCCAGCGGACCACGATCGAGACGACGAACACGATCGCGTACGCCAGCGTGGTCCAGATGCCGAACAGGAAGTAGCCCTTGGCATCACCCACGCGGTGTGCGATGAACACACAGATCGCGACCCCGATCAGACCGGAGATGGCCGGATTCAGCGGTTCCCGGCGGATGAGCCGGACACAGAAGATGGCCACGGCCACCGCCAACGCCGCGATGATCGCGGCCCGCAGCCCCCAGATCGCGTTGACGGGCACGAAGGCCACGATCGGGACCGTCGAATAGATCAGGCCCGAGACGCCACCCATCTGTTCGAGGATCGACGGCGCACCCGCGTCGTCGTCGGCGTCCCCGTCGGCCCGATCACTCGTGGACGGTTCGATCATTCGTCGTCGTCGCCATAGAGCTCATACGACGGGTTGTAGATCACCTTGAGACCGTCGTGCTCGGCGAGCCTGCCGCGCACGGTCAGTTTGCGCCCCGGCTCGATGCCGGGGATGCGATTGCGGCCGAGCCACTTGAGCAGGACGGTGTCGGAACCGTCGAAGAACTCGGCTTTGACCCCGACCTTGGCGGCACGCGAACACGTCTCCACGGCCCGCAGCTCTCCGTGCATGTTGACCTCGTCGCCACGGCAACATTCCGCGGCCCGCTGGGCGCCCGTCGCACGGGATTGTTCGGCGATCTGCTCGGCGTCGACATCGCCGAGATCCTCGGTCAACTTGCGGGTCAACCGTTTGAGATAACCGGTGGTAGGCATCACACCCTCCCTGGGTGACTCATCTCTAAGTCGGGCGGGGTCGGTCGGCCCTGCGTACAGACGCCAGCGTAGTCCCGATCCCGTCAGCTGTTCAAACGTCGGGCATGATCATTACATGCCCGAGATCCGAAGGCACGACCCGAGGGTCCCGACGACACTGGTGGCCATTCCCGGCACCGGTTCGGACGCGGATTATGTGCGGCGGGCCTTCGGTCCGGCGGCACGTGAGATGGGCCTGACACTGGTCGCCATCGAGCCGACGACAGACCTGGTCGAGGGCCATCGACGGCAGCTCGACGCGCTGGCGGAGACCGCCGGACCGCTTATCGTCGGGGGTGTATCGATCGGGGCTGCGATCGCACTCGAGTGGGCTCTGCACAATCCGTGCGCGGGCGTCTGGGCGGCGCTGCCCGCGTGGTCGGGAGACCCGGCACACGCGCCGGCGGCGTGGAGTGCGTCGGCGACCGCAAGGGCACTGACGACCGACGGTCTGGACGCGACGATCGCGACCATGGCGGCGAGCAGCCCGCGCTGGCTCGCCGCCGAACTGGACCGGTCATGGCGTGCGCTACACCCGGGACTGGTCGATCAGCTCGACCGCGCGGCGGCCTTCCACTCTCCCACCGTCGACGAGATCGCAACGCTACGTGCGCCGTTGGCGGTGACGGCAGCGATCGATGATCCGGTCCATCCGCACGAGGTCGGCATGGAGTGGGCACGGGTGGCCCCGCGCTCCGCGTTGACCGAGGTCACCCTCGACGAATGGGGTACCGACCCGTCGACACTCGGATTCGGTTGTGCCCGAGGCTGGTCGGGACTTGGCTGACCGGCCTCGTCACCGCTGCCGGTTACGTCGGAATCGCTGCATCGCCGAACCCGATGAGCGTGGCAACGGCTCCTCACCAGCGTCCTCCACATCGACACCTTCACCGATCCCGTTGTCGGACAAGGGCTGTTGCGGGAAACCAGCGCTGCCAGCCGCGTTGTCGGGGTCCGGCGCCTCGCCCTGTTCGGCGGGACCGGCCTGCTCGCCGTCCTGCTCGGCGGCCATCTGCTCCTGCGCTGCGGCCACCTGTTCGGCCAGCACCGGCGGCAAGACGATGGGCAACGCGTCACGCGGGGGCATCGGATCATCGCCGCGCCGCACCACCGATTCGGCGAGCACGGCGCGCGCGAGACGACCGAGTTCGACAGCCGATTCCTCGGGTCCGCTGGCGATGCACCGGACCATCCATCGGGGGCCGTCGACACCGATGAACCGATGGGTCGCGCCCGGTACCGTCGCGACGATCTCCCGACCCCAGTGTTCGTCCTCGATGGAGACCTTGGCGCCCTCGTCGCGCAACGACGCGGACAACTCGGTGACCACCTCGCGCCACAGCCCGGGCGACTTCGGAGCGGCGAAGGCGCTGACGCCGATACGGCCGTGCGGTGTGACCAGATAGACAGCCTCGGGCTGGTGATCGGGCGTCATCTCGACGGTGACCTGCCCACCCTCGACGACCGGTACGAGCACCGAGCCCAGGTCGAGATGGGAGTTCCCCAGATCGTCCACCGAGGTGTCGAGGGCTTCGATGTCGTAGGGGCCCTGCGCGGAACCAATTTGCAGTCCGCCGCCCTGTTCCTCACGTGCCATGTCCGTACTCCTAGTCGATCTCGGCGTGGCCGAGGATGGCGTGCCCACCGCTGGAGCCGTATCCGCCGGCCCCGCGACTGGTGTCGTCGAGCTCGTCGACCTCCACGAACTCGGGCAGCTCGACCCGTTGCACCACGAGCTGTGCGATCCGGTCACCGCGCGCGATCGTGATCGGCTCGTCGGGGTCCAGGTTGATCAGGCAGACCTTGATCTCGCCGCGATAGCCGGCGTCGATGGTGCCCGGCGTGTTCACGATGGACAGCCCCGCACGCGCGGCCAGCCCCGAGCGCGGATGGATCAATCCCACGGTGCCGATCGGCAGCGCCACAGCGATTCCGGTGCCGACGAGTTGGCGGCGGCCGGGCGGCAGTTCGAGATCGATCGTCGAGCACAGGTCCACCCCGGCATCACCGGGATGCGCACGCCGGGGCAGGTCGATCCCCGGATCGAGTCGGCGGACCGCGACGGATCCCACGGCGGCAGAGTTCGGCGTCACGAGGGCAGACTACGCTGGTTTCGTGACTCCCCAAGCATCACCCGACAATCCGGCCGGTCCCCCGACGCGAGAACACGACTCGGGTGCCGACCGCTATCACGAGCGGCTGTATGTGCCGTGGTGGTGGTGGCTGGCGGCCGCAGTCGTGACCGGCGTCATGGGATACGAAATCCAGCTCTCCGCGCACGGCGCGGTGTGGAGCGTCGTCGGCTATGTGGTGATCGGCCTGCTGTGCGCGTGGTTGCTGTGGTCGCTGGGTCGAGTGACCGTCCGGGTCACTGCCGACGGTGAGCTCCACGCGGGCCGAGCACGGTTGCCGCGGTCGGTGATCGCCCGGGGCGCGACGGTTCCGGCGACGGCGAAGAGCGCCGCACTGGGCAGGCAGCTCGATCCGGCCGCGTTCATGTCGCATCGGGCGTGGGTGAAGACGATGGTGCTGCTGGTGCTCGACGATCCGGATGATCCGACGCCGTATTGGCTGGTGTCCACCAGGAATCCGGCGGCGGTGCTCGCCGCGCTCGATCTGCCGGATGCGGCAGCGCAGGCGGGCGTCGCCGAGTAAGTAGCGCAACGGCGGGTCCGGAAGCGACGGACCCGCCGTGATGTCGTGCGGACGGCCTGGATTCAGGCGCAGTCCACGCAGATCATCGAATTGCCGTTCTCGCGGGCGAGTCGACTGCGGTGGTAGACGAGAAAGCAGCTGGTGCAGGTGAACTCGTCCGCCTGCTTGGGAATGACCCGCACCGACAGCTCCTCGCCGGAGAGGTCGGCTCCCGGGAGTTCGAACGATTCTGCGGTGTCGGTTTCGTCGACGTCGACCGCCGAGGACTGAGCTTCGCTGCGGCGTGCTTTCAACTCCTCGAGGGAGTCCTCGTTCATGTCCTCGGTCTCGGTGCGTCGCGGCGCGTCGTAATCAGTAGCCATTGTGTGCCTTACCTAGTGGAGAGTGTGAGGGGCGCTCTCGCGGTACCGGCTTGTGGCCGGACCGACGTAGGGTGCGCGGGACCCCGCCGGGATTGTCTTGCCGGTGGCGTCACTACAACGTCGTGACCGGTGCAATTCGTTGCCCAGAACCCCGACGATTGGTGTGATCTTCACCACATCCTCTCGACAAACCCTGCACAGTCTGTGAGGGCGGGGCGTCCGCAGCCTAGTCCACGGACTTGCCGCGGTCAACGACCTACTCACGCCGATCATTCCCGGGCGTGTCGAAGCCCACCCGACCGGGCCTGCCTGCGCGTGGTGAGAGCGGCCACCCTCTACAGTGGGCGGCAGTCCGAGCGTCGGAGAAGGAGCCAGTTCACGGTGGTGTCGCAGATAACAGCGGGTTCGCCGGTCGACTCGAAAGGGCGTCCGTTCCGTCGTCGCCGGCAGCGACCCGCGGTCATCGCGGTGGTGGTCTTGTTCCTGCTCGCACTGATCACGTGGGCGGTCGCCCTGGTCGACGGGGGCTCGGACCCCGTTCCCACCGCCTGCAACCAGCCGAGTCCCCCATCGGCCTCCCCGACCGCGGCCGAGGCCGCCGGTCCCGGCCCCACGACCGCGACCGGGACCGGGACACCGAAACTCACCGTGGCCGACACCGACGAGATGCGCGACGTGACCCCGGCCGCCCTGTCGACGTTCCAGGTCCGCGTACTCAACGCGTCATCCGAGCGCGGTGCCGCCCAGTCGGTGTCCGACGATCTGGCCTCGCAGGGCTTCAACCCGGTCCCCGACACCCCGTTCGCCGACGACACCGTGTACGCCAACCACGACCTCGCGTGTGTGGCCCAGATCCGGTTCGGCCCGGCGGGCAAGGCCGGGGCCGCCGCGCTGTGGCTGGCGATCCCGTGCGCCGAACTCGTCGACGACGGTCGACAGGGCACCGCGGTGGACGTCGCCCTCGGTGAGTACTACGAGGGCCGTGAACAAACACAGGACCAGCAGGCCGCTCTCGGCGCGTTGCGCTCGGCCGACCCGAAGAATCCGCAGACCGGAGCCGACCCCTCTCTGGTGAACGCGATCCACTCCGCGTCCTGCTGACGGCTTCTGCCGGTCGGCGTCATTCGGTCGCCTTCGGTCAGGCGGCCTGACTCGGTCAACTGCGGTACGTCGGCCTGATGTCGATCAGCCGCAGTGGATCGACATCAGGCACTCGGCATCAGTCGGTCGGCCGCATCCGGTCAACATGAGTCAGTGCGCACAACTCGCACGGCATCGCTCGATCAGCGTCACCCGGTCATCTGCAGTACGTCGGCGTCATTCGGTCGCCTTCAGTCAGGCGACCTCAGTCGGTCGGCATCGCTGCGCGGGCGCCGAGTTCGTCGAGCAGGGCCACGAACTCATCGGCGATCCGCGGCGCGATGGCCACCGTCACGTGCCCGTCGTCCGACCGTGACTCCGGCGGCGGTGTGAACACCGCCGCGCCGGCCTCGGCCGCGATCAGTGCGCCGGCAGCCCAGTCCCACGGGCTGAGCCCGTGTTCGAAATGCGCGTCGACCGCACCGCTGGCCACCATGCACAGATCGAGCGCCGCCGCACCCACCCGGCGGATGTCTCGGACCCGTGGCAGCATCTGCGCGATGATCTCGCCCTGCACAGCGCGACGACGGGCATCGTAGGAGAACCCGGTGGCCACCAGTGCCAGATCGACACGACCGATCGGATTGGCCGACAACGGCGTTCGTCCGCTGCCGCTGTCGATGTGTGCACCATGGCCGAGCGCCGCCGAGTAGGTGACCGCCCGCGCCACGTCGACCACCGCACCGGCCACCGACCGGCCGTCCACCTGGGCGGCCACCGACACCGCATAGGCAGGAATGCCGTACATGAAGTTGACCGTGCCGTCGATCGGGTCGACAACCCAGCGGACACCGGACGGCACGGTGACCGATCCACCCGCCTCTTCGCCGAGGACCTCGTCGTCGGGTCGGCGTTGCCTCAACGCCGAGCGGATGAGTTGCTCGGTCTCGGTGTCGGCGAGCGTCACCGGGTCCGTCGGCGTCGATTTCACGCTCACCGCCGCCAGTCCGTCGTCGCCGCTGCCGACCGCGTGCGGGTCGTGGCCGGGCCGGACCCCGAACAGTTCGGGCCGTCGGCGGCGGACATGGTCGGCGGCGAGTTCGGCGACGTCGATGGCGACGCGCTCGAGGTCGGTGGGGACGGCAGGTTTCGTCACGCCCCCATGTCAGCACACCCGAGGCTCTCCCACCCAGCCAGGACCGTCGCACCGCTGCACACGGCACGACTTTGCATCGACCTCGCGCAGACCGCGGCGCGCCTGGATAGCCTTAGACGACACCAGTTCTGCGATCACCCACACACAAGCGTGCTCGATCAGGAAGGACCGACATGACCGACGCGGAGGGCACGAGCACCGCACGCCCATCAGCCCCGACCAACCTCGCCTTCGGCGTCGATGTGGGCGGCTCCGGCATCAAAGGTGGCGTCGTCGACCTCGACACCGGCGAACTCGTCGGCGAACGGTTCAAGGTGCTGACCCCGCAGCCGTCGACACCCGACGCCGTCGCGGGCGGTGTCGTCGAGGTCGTGGAGCATTTCGATTGGACAGGCCCGGTGGGTCTCACGCTGCCCGGCGTCATCACCGACGCCACCATGCGCACCGCCGCCAACATCGACAAGGGCTGGATCGGCACCGACGTCTACGAGCTGTTCGGCAAGGCGCTCGGCGGGCGGCAGGTCTCGGTGCTCAACGACGCGGATGCCGCGGGTATGGCCGAGGATCGGTTCGGTGCGGGCGCGGATGTCGACGGGGTCGTCATGCTGCTCACCCTCGGCACCGGGATCGGTTCGGCGATCCTGATCAACGGCACCCTGGTGCCCAACACCGAACTGGGCCACATGGTCATCGACGGCAAAGAGGCCGAACACATGGCGTCGTCGAAGGTCAAGGAGGACAAGGACTGGTCGTACCACAAGTGGGCCGGCAAGTTGTCCACCGTTCTCGAGACCTACGAGGCACTGTTCTGGCCGAAGTTGTTCATCGTCGGCGGCGGCATCAGCCGCAAGGCCGACAAATGGGTGCCTATGCTCTCCAACTCGACCCCCGTCGTCGCGGCCACATTGCGCAACACGGCCGGGATCGTCGGAGCCGCGATGGCAGTCGACGCGGGACTGCGGACATGACCGGTCATCGCACCGACGACACCCGTCCGCCACCCGGCTGACCTGGCCATTGACACATCCGGCGACGCGATGTCGTTACAATGGTGCTCACCGGTCGTCACAGGCCGAGAAAACCAAGCCCTGAACCGCGTCGGCGCATGCCGCCGTGAGTGATTCACGAGAGTCAGTTCCGAAAGGTTGTACGTGGCAGCCACCCAGACCCACCAGGCCGACGTCGACGATACGACAGACGCGACGACGACCGCCACGGAGAACGCACCGGCCCGCAAGGCCCCCGCGAAGAAGGCCGCCAAGAAGGCGACCGCGCGCAAGGCCCCTGCGAAGAAGGCCGCCAAGAAGGCCGCGCCGAAGAAAGCCGGAAAGAAGGCTGCGGCGAAGAAGGCCGGTGCCTCCGCAGACGCCGATGGCGTCGAGGACCTCGACGACGCCGGTTCGATCGACGACATCGAAGCTCCGGACGGCGAGCTCGATGACGACGTGGAGATCGACGACGATCTCGACGTCGACGACGACGAATCCGACGACGAGTCCGATGGCGACGAGCAGGACGCGAAGACCACTGCGGCGAAGCCCGCAACCGCGAAGGCCAATGCGGCCGCGGCCGCCGAGAAGGAGAAAACCGCCGGCGACTTCGTCTGGGACGAGGACGAGTCCGAGGCACTCCGTCAGGCCCGTAAGGACGCCGAGCTCACCGCGTCTGCGGACTCGGTGCGTGCGTATCTGAAGCAGATCGGCAAGGTCGCCCTGCTGAATGCCGAGGAGGAGGTCGAACTCGCCAAGCGCATCGAGGCCGGCCTGTTCGCCACCGAGCGGTTGCGACGCATCGTCGATTCCGGCGAGAAGCTCAGCACCGCGGGCAAGCGCGATCTGAACTGGATCTCGCGAGACGGCAACCGCGCGAAGAACCATCTACTCGAGGCCAACCTGCGTCTGGTCGTCTCCCTGGCCAAGCGCTACACCGGCCGCGGTATGGCGTTCCTCGACCTCATCCAGGAGGGCAACCTCGGGCTGATCCGCGCGGTCGAGAAGTTCGACTACACCAAGGGCTACAAGTTCTCCACGTACGCCACCTGGTGGATCCGTCAGGCGATCACCCGCGCGATGGCCGACCAGGCCCGCACCATCCGCATCCCGGTGCACATGGTGGAGGTCATCAACAAGCTCGGTCGCATCCAGCGCGAACTGCTCCAGGACCTCGGCCGCGAGCCGACGCCCGAGGAGCTCGCCAAGGAGATGGACATCACGCCGGAGAAGGTGCTGGAAATCCAGCAGTACGCGCGTGAGCCGATCTCGCTGGACCAGACGATCGGCGACGAGGGCGACAGCCAGCTCGGCGACTTCATCGAGGATTCCGAGGCGGTCGTCGCAGTCGACGCGGTCAGCTTCACCCTGCTCCAGGATCAGTTGCAGTCTGTGCTCGAGACGCTCTCCGAGCGCGAGGCAGGCGTCGTGCGCCTGCGCTTCGGGCTCACCGACGGTCAGCCGCGCACCCTCGACGAGATCGGCCAGGTCTACGGCGTCACCCGTGAGCGCATCCGTCAGATCGAGTCCAAGACGATGTCGAAGCTGCGGCATCCGAGCCGGTCGCAGGTACTGCGCGACTACCTCGACTAGAAGTCGACGGCCCTCCGTGGGGCGGTGCCGGCACGGTCGTCGTCGGCTGTGCGGACCGGCTATGGGTTCTCCGTCAGCCGCTCTTCAGCGGCTGATCAACGTGCCTGGACATCAGGCCTGGTCGAGCACGGGCGGCATGAACGAACCGTCGGCGCCGGGCCGGTAGGGCCGCACGTCGGTGACCGCCGCCAGCGGTAACGGCGCATACAGGTGCGGGAAGCGCATGGAGTCCGGATCGCCGGGAACGCCTGGCTCCCAACGGATCTCGTCGGGCAGGCGATCCTGGTCGAGCACGAGCAGCACCACATCGTCACGTCCGGCGAACAGCCGGTTGGCGGGTAGGTGTACCTGCTCGGGCGTCGACAGATGCACGAAACCCACCTCTGCCAGAGACGCAGGGGCGAGCGATGCAGGCGCCGGAGAGCCGGCGGCGACAGCCCCAGGAGTCGGCGACCCGCGTCCGTCACCGTCCGGCCGCCGGACGGCGGCCCACTCGGCCTCGGTACACATGTGCAGCAGCGTCCGCCGAATCGTCATCCTCTCACCAACACCGACGGGGCCGGTGTTGTCAACTGAGGCCCATGCGCCATCGTCGTGTTACGGGTGAGTGACGACACACCCGGGCGACCCCCCGGAACAATACGAACGCCCCGAACGTCTGAAAGAGTGAGGGCGACGCATCAGACCGATGTGTCGGCTCACGAAGGGAACGGCGACCGATCTCGCAGCGGTCGTCGAACCGGGACGGAGGAACCATGTCAGAGACCGCAACCACGCCCCCGATCTCCATGCCGCTCACCGCCGCCGACCGCTGTGACCGCTGCGGTGCGGCCGCCAAGGTACGGGCAGTGCTGCCCGCCGGTGGAGAACTTCTCTTCTGCCGCCATCACTTCAACGAGCACGAGGCGAAGCTCGTCGAGCTCTCCGCCACGGTCGAGGAGTCAGCGGGCGAACTGGTGTGAACCGACGACCTGTGAATCGACCCGGCCGGATAATCCGGCCGGGTCGATTTCTATCGGTGACGATGTGCGGCGTGCGGAGTCCGTGACGGCTCAGCGCCACTCACGCAGCGCGGCGATCCGCTCGCGGAGTTGATCCGCGCTCGCCATGGCGGTCGGCGGGCCACCGAGCCGACTACGCAGTTCGCTGTGCACGACTCCGTGCGGCTTGCCGGTGCGGTGATGGTGCATGGCGACGAGTGTGTTGAGTTCCTTACGCAAGGCGTGCAGGTTCTCCCCCGCCGGGCGCGGTGCGGCGGCAGGCGCAGCCTGCCCTGCGACCGCCGCGGCCGACCGTTCGGTCACCTGCTCGGATTGCCGTTTGCGCAGCAGTTCACGCACCTGGTCGGCGTCGAGCAGGCCCGGCAACCCGAGATAGTCGGATTCCTCGTCGCTGCCGGCGAACGTCGCGGTGCCGAATGACGCACCGTCGAAGATGACCTGGTCGAGTTCGGCGTCGGCGTGCAGCGACTGGAACGCCTTCTCCTCTTCCCCGGGCTCGTCCTTCTGTTTGTTCGCGTCGATGAGCAACGCGTCGTCGAGACCGTCGCTCTCGCGATGCGGTTTGCCGAGGACGTGGTCGCGCTCGGCCTCCATCTCGCTGGCCAGGTTCAGCAACACCGGCACCGACGGGAGGAACACGCTGGCCGTCTCTCCCGGACGCCTCGACCGCACGAAACGTCCGATGGCCTGTGCGAAGAACAACGGGGTCGATGCGCTGGTGGCGTACACACCGACGGCCAGGCGGGGGACGTCGACGCCCTCGGACACCATCCGCACCGCGACCATCCACTCGTCGTCGGACGCGGAGAACTCGGCAATGCGCGACGACGACTTGGGATCGTCGGAGAGCACCAGCGTGACCTTCTTGCCGCTGATCGCCGTCAGCAACTCCGCGTAGTCGCGAGCGGTCGTCTGATCGGTCGCGATGACCAGGCCGCCTGCGTCGGGCACACCCGAGGCCCGAAGCTGTCGCAGCCGGGTGTGCGCGGCCTCCAGCACACTCGGAATCCAGTCGCCGTGCGGATCCAGCGCCGTCCGCCACGCACGGGCCGTGTGCTCGGCCGAGAGCGGCTCACCGAGCCGTGCGGTGAACTCCTCCCCCGCGCTCGTACGCCAACTGGCCTGTCCGCTGTAGGCGAGAAAGACGACGGGCCGCACGACGCCGTCGGCCAGCGCATCCGCGTAGCCGTACGTGTGGTCGGCCTTGGATCGCAGCACGCCGCCCGCTTCCTGTTCGTAGGTCACGAACGGGATGGGCGAATCGTCGGATCGGAACGGGGTACCGGTCAGGGCGAGACGTCGGGTCGCATCGGAGAACGCCTCGCGGATCGCCTCACCCCACGACTTGGCGTCACCGCCGTGATGGATCTCGTCGAGCACGACCAGCGTCCGGTGGTTCTCGGTGCGCACGCGATGTCGCGTCGGGTGGGCGGCCACCTGGGCGTAGGTGAGCACCACACCGTGATAATCCGAGCTGGTCTGTCCGGTCGAGTTGCTGAACCGTGAGTCCAGCATGATCCCCACCCGGGCTGCCGCCTCGGCCCACTGGTGCTTGAGGTGTTCGGTCGGCGCGACGATGGTGATCTGGTCGACGGTCCGGTCGTCGAGAAGCTCACGGGCGATCCGCAGACCGAAGGTCGTCTTGCCCGCGCCCGGCGTCGCCACCGCGAGGAAGTCGACCGGCCGACGCGTCAGGTACTTCGTCAGGGCGCGCCGCTGCCATGCACGCAGCGAAGGCCCGGCCGGAATGGCAACCTCATCGGCTGCTGAAGTCACTACGCACTGCTCCTGACATGGCTTTCGGGGGCATGAATCGTCCCCTCGTACACGTGGTTCCGGGGACCCGAGACATGCTACCGGTGGCCGCCGACGACCTCTCGTCCGACGCGCTGACGTGGACCGGTCGCCCCATTCCACAGACGATCAGGGATGCTAGAGCCATCGCACGTCGTAACCGCAACCCAGTACCGATACCCGAGGACACCGAGTCGTCGGAGGTTGCGCAGTACCCGCGAGGCGTTCGGGAACCGGTCCGCAACGATCCCCGCCACGACGATCCCCGCCGCGACGATCCGGGTCATGACGATCCCGAGGACGACATCCCGACCGAGCCGGGACCACCGGTACTCCCCAACATCCACCGCCTGGTCTGGCGCACCATCAAGAAGTCGTGGGACGACGGCATCGTCGGCTGGGCCGCCCAGGCGGCCTTCTGGCAGGCGCTGTCGCTGCCACCGCTGGTCCTCGGTCTGCTCGGCAGTGTCGGCTACATCGCCGGGTGGTTCGGACCGGACACCGTGGAGGTCATCCACGGACGGATCATCTCGTTCGCCGACCGCACCTTCTCGGAGAACGTCGTCAGCGACATCATCGCGCCGACCGTGGACAACGTGCTCGGCCGCGGACGCGTCGGCGTCGTGTCGGTCGCCTTCGTCATCTCGCTGTGGGCGGGATCGTCGGCGGTCTCGTGTTTCGTCGCATCCATCGTGCGCGCCCATGACCAGCATCAGGTGCGAAACCCCGTGTGGCAGAGGTTCTTCGCCCTGTTCCTCTACATCGGCTTCCTGGTCGTGTCGGTGTTCTTGCTGCCGTTGGTGGCGCTCGGCCCCAATTACCTGCACGAGATCGTCCCGGAGTCGTGGGATCCGCTGATCACCAATCTGATCGACTACGGCTACTTCCCGTTTGTCGCGGCGTTGCTGCTCATCGTGCTCACCACGCTCTATCACCTGGCGCTGCCCAATCCCCTGCCCTGGCATCGGCTCGTGGGTGGGGCGATCGTCGCCGGGATCTTCTTCTGGGTGGCCAGCTACATCCTGCGCATCTACCTGACCGCCCTGGCCCGGGCCGGCTACACCTACGGTGCGTTGGCCACACCGATCGCGTTCCTGCTGTTCACGTTCTTCCTCGGATTCGCGATCGTCGTCGGCGCCGAGTTCAATGCCGCGATGCAATCGATGTGGCCGGCGAAACCCTCGACCTCGACGCAGGTCCGCGACTGGGTGAACTCGCAGACCTCCGATATCACCGGTCAGCTGAAGACGCTGCCCGACCGGCTCGCGTCCGGCCCGATCCGACGGTCCAAGACCGACACGACACCGTCGCGGCCGCCGACGAATCGTCGGCGGCCGGCCCGTCCCCCCGGTCCGCCGGGCTGAGGCGGGCGAACGGGGTCACCGCGTCACTTGCGCATGCGCTGGTAGATCTTCTTGCACTTCGGGCACACCGGTGAGCCGGGCTTGGCCGACCGGGTCACCGGGAAGGTCTCACCGCACAATGCCACCACGTGGTTGCCCATCACCGCGCTCTCGGCGATCCGGTCTTTCTTCACGTAGTGGAAGAACTTGGGGCGATCGTCATCGCCCTGGTCGGTGCTGTCGGCGTCCGGCCGCTCGTCGACGTCGGTCTTCTCATCGAGATCAGGGCGCTCGATCGTCTGGGTTCCCATGCCCACCATTGTGCGTCAACGACGTGACCCGCGGCCACCGGTGTCGGTCGTGCGACAACTCGGGCCCGGCGGTGCGTTCGACCGTGGAAAGTGGGACAGTGGACACATGGGTGGCGACGGAACGGGGGCACGTGGCGGCACCGGCACCGACGGCGCCCGGGGCGGCCATGGTCGGCCCCGCGACGCCGTCCTGATCACCGATGCCCAGGAGTCCCTCGAGGCACAGCAGCGGGCACGGGTCCGCAAATACCTCACGCTCATGGCATTCCGTGTTCCGGCGTTGATCATCGCCGGGATCGTGTACAGCGCGACCGGCTCCGGTCTGCTCGCGCTCGCGATCGTCGCCGTGTCGATCCCGCTGCCCTGGATCGCGGTGCTGATCGCCAACGACCGTCCGCCCCGCAGGCGCGGCGAGGTGCCGCAGTACAAGTACGGCGCCGACCACCCGGCCACCGGCCCCTCCCCGCTCGGCACCGACCGGCGCGGGCTCGGCGGTCCGGTCGTCGACTCGACTGTCGAGCCGACGGTGACCGACGACAAGCATCGTTCCCACTGAGATCACACTCTCAGCAACTTCTCATCTCCTGTCCTACATCTGGTCGTCGAACGCGCAGGTCACCGCGATACCACCGGATCGGGCCCGCGACGGCCGCGGGAACTTTCACCCCCTGCTCGGCGTTGAACCCCGTGAATGCACTCAAGTCAGGAGGCCGTATGTCACGCTCGACAGTTGCACGCCCGACCACGACAACTGGATTCGCCGACGACCCCGCCACCCGTACCCGGCCCGCGATGACGGAGCAGGATCTCGACGCCCAGTCTCCGGCCGCAGATCTGGTTCGCGTCTATCTGAACGGCATCGGCCGTACTGCTCTGCTCAACGCCGAGCAGGAGGTCGAACTCGCCAAGCAGATCGAGGCTGGCCTCTACGCCAAGCACGTCCTGGCGACCAAGAAGCGACTGTCCCCCACGCGCAAGCGGGACCTGGCGATCATCGTCCGCGAGGGCGAGTTCGCACGCTCGCACCTGCTGGAGGCCAACCTCCGCCTCGTCGTCTCGCTCGCGAAGCGCTACACCGGTCGCGGCATGCCGCTGCTGGATCTCATCCAGGAGGGCAACCTGGGTCTGATCCGCGCCATGGAGAAGTTCGACTACGCCAAGGGCTTCAAGTTCTCGACGTACGCCACCTGGTGGATCCGTCAGGCCATCACCCGCGGTATGGCCGACCAGAGCCGCACGATCCGACTGCCCGTCCACCTCGTGGAGCAGGTCAACAAACTGGCGCGGATCAAGCGGGAGCTGCATCAGCAACTCGGACGCGAGGCCACCGACGACGAGCTGGCCAGCGAGTCGGGCATCCCGGCCGAAAAGATCGCCGATCTGCTCGACCACAGCCGCGACCCGGTGAGCCTGGACATGCCGGTCGGCAGCGACGAGGAAGCACCGCTCGGTGACTTCATCGAGGACGCCGAGGCCACATCGGCCGAGAACGCCGTGATCGCCGGCCTGCTGCACTCCGACATCCGTTCGGTGCTCGCCACCCTCGACGAGCGCGAACAGCAGGTGATCCGCATGCGTTACGGCCTCGACGACGGCCAGCCGCGCACTCTCGACCAGATCGGTCGGATGTTCGGTCTGTCCCGGGAGCGGGTCCGCCAGATCGAGCGTGAGGTCATGAACAAGCTGCGCCAGGGCGAGCGTGCCGAACGGCTGCGCGCCTACGCCAGCTGACGCACTACGCCAGCCTTCTCGGTCCGGTGTCCACTCGGGTGGGCACCGGACCGAGGCGTATCTGGGCGTTGAGCACCGCTGCACCGTCGGGTGAGGCGAGAATCGGGTCGCAGAGCACCTCGCGGACCTCGGGGATGTCGTCCACGAGCGTCGAGATGCGCAACAGCAGCTCCGACAGCGCGTCCCGATCCACCGGCGGTTCGTCGCCGTAACCGTCGAGCAGCGACGACGATGTGGGCTCGTCGAGCAACTCTGTGGCATCGAGTGGCGACAGCGGGATCGCCCGGTACCCATGATCGCCGAGTAGATCGAAGGTGCGTCCCGAGAGTCCGAACGAGATCAGCGAGCCGAACGAGGCGTCGTCGCGCACGCGGGCCATCGTGCCGATGCCCTTGGGCGCCATCTTCTGCACGTGCAGCACCCGGTCCCCGGTCAGTTCGGACAGTTCGGAGAACGCGGTGACGACCGCCGTCGCATCCGGCAGATCCAGCCGCGCGCCCTCCCGGTCGAGCCGGCCACGCCAGGTCTCCGACGTCGCCTTGACGGCCACCGGGAAACCCAGTTCGCGTGCCGCCGCAGACGCCTCGTGCATCGTGGTGACCTCGCGGAACGGCACCACCTCGATGCCATACCACCCCAGCAGCTTGGCCGAGTCCACGTGACCGAGGGTGCGGCCGGACGTGCTGTCCGCCGGTTCGCTGTCGGCCGATTCGCTGTCGGCCATGGCCTCCCGCACGAACATGCGTGCGGCTTCCGGGTCGGTGTTCTCGGGTCGGTGGATCTCCGATTCGGGTCGCTGGCACCACTGCGCGTACTGCCACGCGCGAGCCAGGGCTTCGGCCGCCCGTTCGGGGCTGCCGTAGGACGGGATCGACCCCCGGTCGGGCATACCGTTCGGGCCGGGACGCATGAGGCCGGGAGGGATGCCCTCGACGGCCAGGAACGTCGTCACGATCGGCTTCGCCGCATCCGCGGCAGGGGTGGTGGCCCCGGCCATCAATGCGCGGGCATGCCAGTCCACGTCCACCGCCACCGGCGGCACGAACACCACGAGCACGGCGTCCACGTCCGGATCGGTCATCGCCGCCGACACCGCGGCCTCGAAGTCGGCGTCGGAGGCGCCCGCCCCGAGATCGATGGTGCCGGTGACCTCCAGGCCTCCCCCACGTGCCGTCTCGGCGGCCAGGCTGCCCAGCACCGACGAATTGCCGATGATCTGCACGCGTGGGCCGCGCGGCAGCGGTTGATACGCGAAGATCGTTGCGCAGTCGAAGAGTTCGGGAATGGTGTCGACCTGGATGACGCCGGCCTGCTCGAGCACCATCTGGGCGATGCGGTCGTCGAGACCGGCCGCCGTGGACCGGGCCGCTCGCGCCGCGGTCAGTGCACCCTTGCCGGATTTGACCGCGACGATCGGCTTGGAACGCGACACCCGACGCGCGATGCGGGAGAACTTGCGGGGATTGCCGAAGCTCTCCAGATACAGCAAGACCACATCGGTCGCGGTGTCGGTGTCCCAGTACTGCAGGAGGTCGTTGCCCGACACGTCGGCGCGATTACCGGCCGAGACGAAGGTGGACAGGCCGATCTGGCGGCGGGCCGCGGTGTCGAGGATCGCGATCCCCAGCGCACCGGATTGACAGAAGAACCCCACCCTCCCGGCGGCCGGGATGCGTGGCGCCAGCGTCGCGTTCAGCGCGATGGCGGCGTCGTTGTTGGCCACGCCCAGAGCGTTCGGGCCGACGAGGCGCATGCCGTGTTCCCGGACCTGCTCGAGCAGTCGGCGCTCGCTCTCGAGTCCGGCTTCACCGGCCTCACCGAACCCCGACGACACGACCACCAGCGTGCGCACCCCTTTGGCGAGGCAGTCGTCGAGGACCGCGTCGACGACGATCGCGGCGGGCACCGCGACCACCGCGAGGTCCACGGGATCCGGGATGTCGCGCACACTCGGGTAGGCGCGGATTCCGCGCACCGATGGTGGACGCGGATGTGTGTGACGACGTTGTATCGGCGTCTGCCGCACGCCGGCGTACGGGTCGGCATCGGGTTGTGACTCGTCGTCGTCGGCCGCCTGGCCGGGTCCGTTCACGGGGAAGACCGGACCGGTGAACCCTCCGGCGATGATGTTGGCCAACAACGCGTTACCCACCTTGTGCGGGTCGGTCGACGCCCCGATCACGGCCACCGACGACGGGCGCAACAGATTGGCGACGCTGCGCGCCTCGGACGCACGTTCGCGGGCGTTGCGGACCGACAGCAGGGCCTCGGTGGGATCGATGAGGAACTCCACGTGCACGGTGCTGCCGTCGAAGCTGCGGGACAACTGGTAGCCGGCATCGCGGAAGACGGCGACCATGTTCGGATTCTCGCTGAGCACCTCCGCCTCGAAACGGGTGAAGCCGTTCTCCGCGGCCGCCCCGGCGAGATGTTCGAGGAGGATCGGACCGAGCCCGCGGCCCTGATGGTCATCGGCGACCACGAAGGCCACCTCGGCGGAATCCGGCTTGCCGTCGAAACCGAGTCCTTCGTAGAGCCCGATCGCGATGATCTCGCCACCGAGCACGGCGACGAGGGCCACCCGCTTCTGATAGTCGACCGTCGTCATGCGGGCGACCTCCCGCGGCGGCAGAGTCGGCGTCGGACCGAAATACCGCATGTACCGGGTCCGCTCGGACAGTCCGGAATGGAAGGTCACCACGCGGTCCGCGTCGTCGGGCACGATCGGGCGCAGGTGCACGACGCCCCCGTCGGACGCCAGGACGTCGGCGATCCAGTGTCGCGGATAGTCCCACGGTTCGCGGGGCTGCAGCGATTGTTCCTGATCAGTCACGTGGGTCCTCCGGATCGAGTCCGTGCAACGGGAAGATCGCACGCCGCGTCGCCAGGATGGCACGATCCACCTGCCGCTGCGCCGATTCGGTGATGCCGTCGGGTGGTGGCTGCCCGGTGTCACCATCCCAGGCGACGTAGCCGACGTCACCGCCGTCCCCCATCACCCCGACGGGTTGCGCCGAGTATTCCGAGTACACCTGGTCGGCGACCTCTTCTGCGGTGGCGCACCAGGATTCGCCGATCGTGGTGTCGACGTCGACGTCACGGTCGAGGGCCACCGCCATCAGATGCGTCCAACTGCGGGGCACCACGTTCACCACGCCGTAGCCACCACCGCCGACAGCCACCCAGCGACCCTCGCAGTAGGTGTCGGCGAACCCGCGCATCGCCTGCATGGCCGCACGTTGTCCGTCGACGGTCAACGACAGGTCGGTGAGCGGGTCGGCTCGATGGCTGTCGACGCCGCACTGGCTGATCAGTATCTGCGGGCGGAACTGGGCCAGCACCGAGGGCACCACGGCGTGGAAGGCCCGCAGCCACAGCCGGTCGGTGGCGTCGGGCATCAGCGCGATGTTGACCGCGCTGCCCTGCGCGTCACCGTTGCCGATCTCGGTGGGCCACCCGGTACCGGGCCACAGGGTGGCGGGATGCTGGTGCAGCGACACCGTCAACACGCGCGGGTCGTCGACGAACGCGGCCTGCACGCCATCACCGTGGTGAGCGTCGATGTCGATGTAGGCGATCCGGTCGTAGCCGTTCGCCAGCAGCCAGTGGATGGCGACGGCGCAGTCGTTGTAGATGCAGAAACCGGCTGCCCGTGCGCGCATCGCGTGATGCATGCCGCCGCCGATGTTCACCGCGCGTCGCACCGATCCGCCCGCGACGGCCTGGGCGGCGGCCAGCGTGCCGCCCACCAGGAGCCGTGCCGCCTCGTGCATGCCCTCGAAGATCGGATTGTCGGCGTCGCCGAGGCCGAACAACCGCTCGAGCAGCGGACCCGACAACGCCGCGGTCCCCGACCCGACCGCACGGACCGCGTCGATGTAATCGGTGGAGTGCACGACGGTCAACGCCGAGTCGTCGATGGTCAGCGGTGCTCGGGTGTCGATGCCGTCGAGGACACCGAGACTGCGCGCGAGACTCATCGTCAGTGCGAGCCGGATCGGGTTCATCGGATGGGTGTGCGCCCACCGGTACGAGAGGAAATCCTCGCTCCAGATGACCGCTGCCGCGTCGTCGGCACTGTTCTGCGTCACCACAACAGGCTAGGGCGTCGGCGACACGTGCCGGGGCCGTCTCCCGCGACACGCGGGCAACCGGGTCGCTGTCCAGGTCAAGGTACCCTTGACGGTGACGAAGGGACTGCGCACAGTGAACGATCTGGTCGACACCACCGAGATGTACTTGCGGACGATCTACGACCTGGAAGAGGAAGGGATCGTGCCACTCCGCGCGCGTATCGCGGAACGGTTGGAGCAGAGTGGCCCGACCGTCTCGCAGACCGTCGCGCGCATGGAACGCGACGGCTTGCTGCGGGTCGCAGGCGACCGCCATCTGGAGCTCACCGAGAAGGGCCGCGAACTGGCCGTGGCGGTGATGCGTAAACACCGCCTCGCCGAGCGTCTGCTGGTGGACGTCATCGGGATGCCGTGGGACGAGGTACACGAAGAGGCGTGCCGCTGGGAACACGTGATGAGCGAGAACGTCGAGCGACGTCTGCTCTCCGTCCTCGACAACCCCACCACGTCGCCCTACGGCAACCCGATCCCGGGACTCGAACTGCTCGGCGCCTCCGAGGCGCCGCGGATCGACAGCGCGACCCGGCTTTCCGACCTGCCGCAGGGCGATCCGGTCGTGGTGATCGTGCGACGCCTCTCCGAGCACGCACAGTCCGACACCGGTCTGATCGCCGAACTGCGCGAGGCAGGCGTGGTGCCCAACGCGCGTGTCACCGTCACCATCACCAACGGGCATGCGGTGGTCCATTCACCCGGACACGACGGGCTGGAACTCGCCGAGGAGATGGCCCACTCGGTGTTCGTGGAGAAGGTCTGACCGTACGGTCGGGTCGAGCGCCGGGGCCTCTCGCCCCTCAGCCCGCCTCGAGGTCGGGCATGGGTTGCGGAATCGGCACCCCGAGCGACCGGGCGATCTCGTAGCAGTCGTCGATCATCGCCCACAGTTCGCGCGGCCGGATGCCGTTGCGCAACGCCGTGTCCAACAGAACGGCCAGCGACCACTTCGGATCGGCTTCCAGAGCACAGTCGAGGGCCACACCCGCATACCCGCCCTCGCCGCCGATGTAGTGCAGATGGGCGAGCATGGTTGCGGCACTGGCACGTTGCGCACCGGTCAGCCGACGTGTCAGTTCCCGCCACAACGCCTCGGCGCGATGCCGGAGTCCGGTGACCGCCAGCGCAAGTGCGGCGTCGCGAACCGGTAGGCGGACCAGCGCGGCACCGAGCAGCGTGGTGGTCTCGCAGTCGAGATGCAAGCCGGTGGCACGATCTCTGTCCCGACGACCCGGTCCGACCCCGGCGACCTCCACCAGGATCGCCCGCAGCAGTTCGGCATCCTCGAGGCCCTCGATGACGTCGTCTGCGGGCTCTCCGTGCGGCCCCTCGCAGTGCTCGGCGGGGGCGAGCATGTTCTCCATCTCCGAACGCCGGGCGAGGATCCGTCGTCCGGAATGCACCGCATGATGGATCGCGGTCGGACTGGTGTGTGGATCGCCGATCCTTCCCCGGGTGGGCCCCGACCGCGATGTCCACACGCTGACCCATCGGGCGCCCTCGACGAAGGCCGGCACCATGAAACCCCCTGTGAGACCACCTATCTCGTCGAACTGTTCGTCGATGAGTGCACAGATCTCGTGATATCTGTGGTCACCCGGCGGATAGCGGTCGTCGACGATGACGGCGACGACGCCGCCCATGTCCTCACGCGCACAGATCGCCGCCAGGCCCGCGGGCACGGCCGCCCAACCGGGCACGGGGCTGCCGTCGTCGTCGAGCACCAGATCGTGACGCATCGTCGCCGCGACGACCCGCGGATCGGTGTCGAAGGCGAGCAGAATCACGGATCGCTCGGGCAGGAAGCCGAGCATCGCGGGCACGGCGGTGATCAACGCCGACGGGGTGAGCGGACGAGGACGCGAGGATGCGGACATGCGGCCATCGTGGACGGCCACACCGTCGACTCACGGCGCAGCGGGTCCCCGTGGCCCACTTGTCCACAAACCCGTCGCCATCCCCAGATCCACCTGCACCGATGTCACCGGAAGGCGCGGTCGACCGCCTTGTCGAACAACGCGTCGAGTTGCTTGCGAGTGGTCGCCGACGGAGCGCCACCGCCCTGGTGGCGGTACTCGGTGATGACGCGCACCCCGTTGCGCTGCGCCATGAGCGTGGTCGTACCGGTCGTCGTCGACGACGAGCCGGCAGCCTCGACACCTCCCGTGGCGATATCGCGCTGCAGCCCGGTCGTGGTGATGCCCCTCTGTGTCGGCGCGGGTACCACCCGGGTGGTCACCGTCGACACCGCGGTCGGCGCGGAACCGGCCAGATACCGCGGACATCGCCGAGCCTGGGAGGCCACATCCGACAATCCGCGCCCGGCGCGCACCACCGCGGAGGTGAACGTCGCCGTACTGGTCCGCGGGTCCGGGCCCACCATCACCGCAGCGCCTTCGGCGGAGACGGCGTAGGGCATGCAGTCGGGCGGTACGACGTCACCGTGCATCCGATGCCCGGTGAGGTCGGCGAGTGCGTCGGCGACGGCGGTCGCCGGCACCCGGCTCGCCGCCCCGTCGGGGAAGTCCGCTGCGGTCAACGATCGCGACGACAGGTCGGGTGAGCCTGCGGTCGCCTCGCCGTCGACGGTGCATCCGAGCACCATCAGACCCGCGACGATCCCCACGACCGGGCCCATCACCCGGCACGCCACCCGACGGCGTACTGATTCGGTCACAGGGCCCTACCCTGCCATCCGGGGACGCGACCGCCGTGGATCGACACCCGGGGAATCCTCACCGCACGGAGGTTGTTGAACTGTCGTGGTCGCTGCATCCGCACCGGGATTGGCCGTGTGGACCGTGGATGCGCGAGAATGAGAGTGGACATGAGAGGGGACGACCCAATGGACGAGAGACCCGCCGAGCACAGTTCGCTGTACTCGCTCGAGTTTCCCGCGCCCCGGGTGTCGAACGACGAGGGCACCGGGCCGGTGCTGCTGCACGCCCTGAACGGGTTTGCCGACGCCGGTCACGCCGTGGCGCTCGCCGCACAACATCTGCGCGACGCGCTGGATTCCGAGCTGGTCGCGACGTTCTCCACCGACGAGCTGATCGATTACCGCTCCCGCCGACCGACCATCACGTTCAGCGGGGACAAGTTCACCGATATCGAGATGCCGTCGCTGACGATGCACGCCATCCGCGACACCGCCGGACGCCCGTTCCTCCTGCTGGCCGGGTCGGAACCCGATCTGCGCTGGGAACAGTTCGTCGAGGCGGTTCGACGTCTCGCCGAACACTTCGGTGTCACCGACGTCATCGGCCTCAACGCGATCCCGATGGCCGTGCCACACACACGTCCGCCGTCGATCACCGCGCACGGCGATGCCGACCGGCTCGGCGAACTCCCCCGCTGGGGCTCGGAGATGAAGCTCCCGGCGAGCGCGTCGATGCTGCTCGAGCTGCGGATGAGTGAGCACGACTACCGTGCCGCGGGCCTGTCGGTGCATGTGCCGCACTATCTCTCGCAGACCGACTACCCGGCGGCCGCCGCCCGGTTGCTGGAGACCGTCGGCGAATTGACCGGCCTGAACCTGCCGGTCACCGCCTTGGACAACGCCGCGGACAAGGTCCGCGTCCAGATCGACAACGAGGTGTCGGGCAACGCCGAGATCGAGTCCGTCGTGGCCGCGCTGGAGACCCAGTACGACACCTTCACGCATGCCCAGGAGGAGCGAGCCTCACTGCTCGCCGCCGAGGAGGATCTGCCCACCGGCGACGAGCTCGGCGCCGAACTGGAGCGATTCCTGGCCGAACAACTGCGTGACGGTGGCGACGACGACGCCGGCGGTCGGTCATCGCCGATCTGAGTGAGACGACGCAGGCGCCGCTGACCCCGGTCGACGACGAGGATGCCGCCTTCGAGACCTTCACCAGTTGGTGGAACGACCGCGGTATCGAACTCTATCCCCATCAGGAGGAGTCGCTGCTCGAGCTGATCTCGGGCAACAACGTCATCCTCGCCACCCCTACGGGGTCGGGCAAGTCGCTGGTGGCAGCCGGCGCCATCCACTTCGCCCGGGGGCGGGGTGTCCGCGCCTACTACACCGCACCGATCAAGGCCCTGGTCAGCGAGAAGTTCTTCGACCTGTGCGCGATGTTCGGAGCGGAATCGGTCGGTCTGTTGACCGGCGACGCCGCGGTCAACGCGGACGCGCCGATCATCTGCGCCACCGCCGAGATCGTCGCGAACCTCGCGCTGCGTGACGGATCCGCCAGTGACATCGGCGTGCTCATTGCCGACGAGTTCCACTACTACGGCGAGGCCGACCGCGGCTGGGCCTGGCAGGTGCCACTCATCGAGCTGCCACACACCCAGTTCCTGTTGATGTCGGCCACTCTGGGCGACGTCACGTTCTTCGTCGACGACCTGCGTCGTCGTACCGGTCGCGACACGACGGCCATCACCGGCACCGAACGACCGGTGCCACTCGAGCATTCGTATGCGATGACGCCGGTGCACGAGACGATCGAACAGCTCATCGAGGCCGGTCGCGCCCCGATCTATGTGGTGCATTTCACCCAGGCCTCCGCGGTGGAACGTGCCCAAGCCCTGCTGTCGGCGAAGATTGCGGACAAGGCGGAGAAGGCCGAGATCGCCGCCGCCATCGGGGATTTCCGCTTCCACACCGGGTTCGGGGCCACCCTGTCCAAACTGTTGCGCGCCGGGATCGGTGTCCACCACGCCGGAATGTTGCCCCGCTATCGCCGTCTCGTGGAACGGCTTGCCCAACAGGGACTCCTGAAGGTCGTGGCGGGCACCGACACCCTCGGCGTCGGCATCAACGTGCCCATCCGCACGGTCCTGTTCGCCGGGCTCAGCAAGTACGACGGGACGCGCGTACGCCGACTGCGCGCCCGCGAGTTCCACCAGATCGCCGGTCGTGCCGGCCGGGCCGGGTTCGACACCGTCGGGTACGTGGTCGCCCAGGCACCCGAGCACGACGTGGAGAACGCCCGAGCCGTCGCCAAGGCCGGCGACGATCCCAAGAAGCTCCGAAAGTTGGTGCGCAAGAAACCTCCCGAGGGCTTCGTCTCGTGGGGCGAGAAGACCTTCACCCAGCTCGTCGAAGCGCCCGACGAGCCCCTGCGGTCACATTTCCGGATGACGACGGCGATCCTCATGGAGGTGTTGTCGCGACCCGGCGATTGTTTTGCCGCGCTCCGTCATCTCCTCGAGGAAAGCCACGAGCCCCGTAACCGGCAGCTGCGACACATCCGGCACACCATCGAGCTCTACCGAGGCCTACGCGCGTCCGACATCGTGGTGCAGCTCGATTCGCCCGATGCCGACGGCAAGAATGTCGCACTCTCGGTGGACATGCCGGAGAACTTCGCACTCACCAACCCATTGTCGGCGTTCGCGCTCGCCGCCTTCGAGATCCTCGACCCCGACGGCGCCACGTATGCGCTCGACGTCGTCTCGGTACTCGAGGCCACCCTCGACGACCCGCGACCGCTGCTGTTCGCACAGCGGAAGATTGCCCGCGACGCCGCGATCGCGGAGATGAAGGCCGACGGCGTCGAGTACGAGGAGCGAATGGCCCGGCTCGAGGAGATCACGTGGCCACGACCACTGGCCGAGGAGATCGACTACGCCTACGGCGTGTACCGACGCGGGCACCCCTGGGTGTCGCCCTATCCGCCATCACCCAAATCGGTGCTCCGAGAGATGCTCGAACGTGCCATGACGTTCACCGAGCTCATCTCGGTCTACGGTCTGGCACGCAGCGAGGGCGTGGTGCTGCGTTATCTCACCGACTGCTATCGCGTACTGCGACAGGGACTTCCGCACACCGTCAGCACACCTGAGATCGTCGAGATCACCGAACGGGTCGGCACGATGGTGCGGGAGGTCGACTCCAGCCTGCTCGATGAATGGGAAGAGCTCACCACGGCGTGAGTCACGACCGGGTACGGCGCACGTCGGCGTGCTCGGCCACCAGATCGGCGATCATCGCGGCCAACGTTCGATACGACTCCGCATGGCCTGCCGACTCGCGGAACACCAATCCGATCTCCCGCCCCGGGCGCGGTCGCGCGAAGGTCGCGGTTGACAGTGTGCCACCACCGGTCTCGGCTGCCACCGCGGTCTGCGGGATCAACGTCACGCCGAGACCACCCTCCACACACTGCACCGCGGTCGCCAATGATGCGGCGCGCGTCTGACCCACCCTCGGCTGCGCGCCGGCGATCCGGCACACCTCGAGAGCCTGGTCGCGCAGACAATGCCCTTCGTCGAGCAGCAGCAGCGGCAGATCGGTCAGAGCCGCCGGCGCGATCCGACGACGGCCGGCCAACGGATGCCCCTCCGGCAGTGCGAGCACGAAATCCTCGGAGTACATCGACACCTCGCTGAAACCGCGTTCGCCCGTGGGCAACGCCATGATGGCGACATCGAGTGACCCTTCTCGCAGTTGCCGTAGCAGTCGCGCCGTCTGATCCTCGACCACCTGTAGCGTCAACGATGGCAGACGATCCGCCAGCCCACTGAGCACGGTGGGCAAGATGTACGGCGCCACAGTCGGTATCAGGCCGAATCGCACCGTCCCGGTCAACGGGTCGCCGTTACCCGTCGCCTCCCCCATGAGTTCGTCGACGGCGTCGATCACGGCAATTGCCCTGGGAAGCAATCTCTGCCCCTCTGGTGTCAAGAAGACACGCCGCGTGGTGCGTTCCACCAACGTGAGCCCGAGTCCTTGCTCGAGCCCGGACAACGCCTGCGACAAGGTCGGTTGACTGATACCCAATTCCTCTGCAGCAGAACCGAAATGACGACGGTGCGCGATCGAGACAAAGGCCCGCAGGGCGGTCGTGGAAGGCTGATAACTCTTATTGGCCATAGCTATTAATATAGTGCCAATCATCACGTTTCGCTTTTGCTCGAATTCCGGCACGATGGTGCATGTCTGGTGATGACATCTCATCCGCACACGACGTACCCAGTGACTCGATCAACAAGGAGCGAAACGAGAATGGCTCTGCTGACAATCGGCGACCAGTTCCCCGCATACAACCTCACCGCGGTCATCGGCGGTGACCTCTCCAAGGTCGACGCCCAGCAGCCCGACGACTACTTCACCACCGTCACGAGCGACGATCACCCCGGCAAGTGGCGGATCATCTTCTTCTGGCCCAAGGACTTCACGTTCGTGTGCCCGACCGAGATCGCCGCCTTCGGCAAGCTGAACGACGAGTTCGCCGACCGCGATGCGCAGGTCCTCGGAGCCTCGGTGGACAACGAGTTCGTGCACTTCCAGTGGCGCGCACAGCACGACGACCTGAAGACCCTCCCGTTCCCCATGCTCAGCGACCTCAAGCGTGAACTCGTCGCCGCTGCAGGCGTTCTCAACGCCGACGGGGTCGCCGACCGCGCCACCTTCATCGTCGACCCGAACAACGAGATCCAGTTCGTCTCGGTCACCGCCGGTTCGGTCGGCCGCAACGTCGACGAGGTCCTGCGCGTCCTCGACGCCCTGCAGTCCGACGAACTGTGTGCCTGCAACTGGCGCAAGGGCGACCCGACCATCGATGCAGGCGAACTGCTGACCGCCAGCGTCTGAGAGGAGAACCGATGAGCATCGACAACCTCAAGGAAGTCCTTCCCGAGTATGCGAAGGACCTCAAGCTCAACCTCGGCACCATCAGCCGGACCACCGTGCTGAACGAAGAGCAGCTCTGGGGCACCCTGCTGGCCACCGCGGCTGCGACGCGAAATGCCAAGGTGCTCGGTGAGATCGCGGCAGAAGCCGCCGACACCCTGTCCGCAGAGGCCTACAACGGCGCACTCGGGGCCGCCTCGATCATGGGCATGAACAATGTGTTCTACCGGGGTCGCGGCTTCCTCGACGGCAAGTACGACGACCTGCGTCCCGGCCTGCGCATGAACATCATCGGCAACCCCGGGGTCGACAAGGCGCTGTTCGAACTCTGGTCGTTCGCGGTGTCCTCGATCAACGGCTGCGGCCATTGCGTCGCCGCCCACGAGAACACCCTGCGCGAGGCGGGCGTCGACCGTGAGGCGATCCTCGAGGCCCTCAAGGTCGCCTCGATCGTCGCCGGTGTCGCCCAGGCGATCGCCACGACCGAGGTGCTCGCCACCGCCTGAGCGGCACCCGACCGCCGGTCGAGTAGCCCCCGAGGCGCCAGCCGAGGGAGCGTATCGAGACCTCGCACAGCAGATCTCGATACGCCCTCGGCTAGCGCCTCGGGCTACTCGATCAGCGGCGACAACACCGCCCGACCGGCGGCGAGAGCACGACTCGATCAGCGGCGACAACATCACCCGACCGGCGGCGAAAGCACGACTCGATCAGCGGCCAAGGCACCACCCGACCGACGGCCTGGTCGCTACCGGCCAAGTGGAACACTGCGGTCAGGACAATCCGGCGTGCAGTCGCTGCGCCAGTTCGTTCACCTCGGCGGTCGTCATCACGAATGCCGGCGAGATCTGCAGCGCGCCTTGGCCTGCGGCCCGTCCGCTGACCCCGTGTTCACGCAGCCTCGCCACTGCGGCCGGCCCCTGGGTGGGATCGGCCAGCTGCACGGCGCTGACCGCCCCCAGGCCGGTCCGCACCTCGCTCACCGCATCGAGTTCGACCAGCGGCGACAGCGCTTGCGCCAGATCGCTTTCCAGGCGCGTGGCCTCTGCGAGCAGGCCCTCGCGCTCGATGATGTCGAGATTCGCCATGGCCGCCGCCGCGGCCCCGGCGTGACCGCCGTAGGTGTAACCGTGCCGCCACCAGACGCCACCGCCGTAGAACGGCTCGGCCACCCGCGGCGAGATGAACACCGCCCCCATGGGGACGTACCCGGACGTCAACCCCTTGGCCGTGGTCATCATGTCCGGCTGCAGATCGAATCGTCCGGACGCGAACCACGAGTCGCCGCCGATGCGGCCGAATCCGGTCACCACCTCGTCGACCACGAAGAGCACATCGTGGTCGCGGCAGATCTGTCGCACCTCGTCGAGGTACCCGTCCGGCGGCAGGTAGATACCGCCCGCGCCGATGATCGGCTCACAGAAGAAGGCCGCGATCCGGTCGGCACCCAGGCGTTCGATCAGCCCCAGCAGACTCTTGGCGTTGTCCCACTCCACCGACTCGGCGTCGGGCATCAGGACCCCGTATCCCTCCCGGTTGCCCGGGATGCCCGCGAGTGCCGTGCCCGCGACGTGCATGCCGTGATAGGCCTTGGTGCGCCCGACGATGATGCGCTTGTCCGGCTTACCCATCTCGTGCCAGTAGCGGCGCGCCAGCTTTGCCGCGCTGTCGACCGAGTCGCTACCTCCGGAGGTGAAGAAGATCTTGCTGTCCGGCACCGGCGCGATCGCGGCGAGCCGGTCGGCGAGTTCGGCGGTGACGTCGGCGGTGATGTCGCCGAAGCCCGAATAGTGCGCGAGGCGGCCGAGCTGGGCGGCCACGGCCTGCGCCACCTCGGTCCGTCCGTGCCCGATGTTGGTGAACCAGAGCCCGGCGGTCGCGTCGAGATATTCGCGCCCTTCGGAGTCCCAGATCCGCGCGCCGCTACCGCGCGCCACCACGAAGGGACCGGTCGACTCGACCGCGCCCATGTCGGCGAAACCATGCCACAGTGAACCTGCCATGGGGCCAATCTATCCTGGAGACATCATGCCCGCCCCGACCGCCGACGACCGACACGCGATGAATGACCGACTCGCCGAACTGAGCATCGTCGACGCACATCGCCTACAGCGGCGGATCGACAAGCTCGGCGGGTCGCCGAAAGCCGCCACCCGGGACAAGCTGCTCGCCGACATCGGTGCCGCCGAGACGCGCATCGCGCGGCGTCGGCGCAGTGTTCCGACCATCGAGTTCCCACCCGAACTGCCGGTGTCGGCCGCTCGCGACGAGATCGCCGCCGCGATCGCCGAGCACCAGGTGGTGGTGATCGCAGGCGAGACGGGCTCCGGGAAGACGACTCAGTTGCCGAAGATCTGTCTGGAACTCGGCCGAGGCATCCGCGGCGCCATCGGCCACACCCAGCCGCGGCGGATCGCGGCGAGTTCGGTCGCACGCCGCATCGCCGACGAGACCGGCACCCGCCTGGGCGACGCCATCGGATACTCGGTGCGATTCACCGATCGTGCCGGCGCCGACACCCTGGTCAAGGTGATGACCGACGGCATCCTGCTCCGGGAGATCGGCACCGATCCCCTGCTGCGTCAGTACGACACGCTGATCATCGACGAGGCACACGAACGCAGTCTGAACATCGACTTCATCCTCGGCTATCTCAAGCGACTCCTGCCTCGTCGGCCCGACCTCAAGGTCATCATCACCTCGGCGACCATCGAGCCGGATCGATTCGCACGGCACTTCTCCACCGGCGCGGGACCGGATCCGACCGTACCCATCCTGGAGGTCTCGGGCCGGACATATCCGGTCGAGGTCCGGTATCGCCCGCTGGCCTCCGACGACACCGAGGACGACCACCGCGACCTCGACCAGATCCAGGGCATCGACGCAGCGATCGGCGAGTTGTGGGCCGGCCGCGGCAGCGGAGACATCCTGGTGTTCCTGCCCACCGAGCGCGACATCCGGGAAGCCGCCGACGCGCTGCGACATCGGGCCCAGGCCGGGGCCGAGATCGTGCCGCTGTACGCAAGGCTGTCCATCACCGACCAGCAACGTGTGTTCGCCCCGTCGTCCGGCCATCGGATCGTGCTCGCCACCAACGTGGCCGAGACCTCGTTGACCGTCCCCGGCATCAGATATGTGATCGACACCGGCACCGCCCGCATCTCGCGCTACTCGACGCGCACCAAGGTCAACCGCCTACCGGTGGAGCCGGTCTCGCAGGCCAGCGCCCGCCAACGCGCCGGGCGCTGTGGCCGTGTCGCCCCGGGCATCTGCATCCGCCTGTACAGCGAGAAGGATTTCGACGCGCGGCCGGCGTTCACCGACCCGGAGATCCTGCGCACCAACCTCGCGGCGGTCATCTTGCAGATGGCCTCGCTGCGGCTCGGCGACGTGGCCGAGTTCCCCTTCGTCCAACCGCCCGATGCGCGGGCGATCCGCGACGGAATGGCGGTCCTGACCGAGCTCGGCGCGATCCGCGTGACCGAACGCGACGACCACGAACCCGTGCTCACCCGCATCGGCAAGGACATGGCGCGCATACCCGTCGATCCACGTCTGGCGCGCATGCTCATCGCCGCCCACGAATCGGGATGTCTCGATCACCTTCTGGTGATCGCCGCCGCACTGTCGATTCCCGATGTCCGCGAGCGGCCGGCCGATCACAGAGAGGCTGCCGACACCGCGCACAGGCGTTTCGCGGTGCCCGGATCGGAGTTCCTGGCACACCTCACGCTGTGGGAGTACCTCGGCGAGCAGCGTGCGAGTCTGTCCGGCAATCAGTTCCGCCGGATGTGCGAACGCGAGTTCCTCCACTTCCTCCGCATCAGGGAGTGGCAGGAACTGCACCGGCAGCTGTCGCGCATCGTCACCGACCTCGACTGGGCGACCACACCCACCGACCGCGACGCAGACGCCATCCATCGCGCCATCCTGTCCGGATTGTTGGGGAACATCGCTGTCCGCCAAGGTGATTCCCGCGAGTACAGCGGCGCACGAAACACCACGCTGGCAATCTTCCCGGGCTCGGCGGTGGCCCGGAAACCACCGCAGTTCATCATGGCCGCCGAGATCGTCGAGACATCCCGACTGTTCGCGCACACCGTTGCGGGGATCGACCCGCTCTGGGCCGAGAAGCTGGCCGGCGACCTGGTCCGCCGCTCCTACAGCGAGCCGCACTGGTCGGCAAAACGTGGCGCGGCAATGGCGTACGAACGCGTCACCCTCTACGGCGTCACCCTCGTCGCACGCCGACGGGTCACCTTCGGCTCGATCGACCCGGTCACCTCCCGAGAGATGTTCATCCGGCATGCCCTGGTGGAAGGCGACTGGCGCACCGAACACGCCTTCTTCCACCACAATCGAGCCCTCCTCGACGAAGCCGCAGACGTCGAGCACCGCGCCCGCCGCCGCGATGTGGTCATCGGCGAGCAACAACTGTTCGACTTCTACGACGCGCGGATCGACGCGGAGGTGGTCTCCGCGAGGCATTTCGACACCTGGTGGAAGAAGGCCCGTCGCGATCGCCCCGACCTCCTCGATCTGCGTCCCGAAGACGTCGCCGCCGACGTCACCGTCGCCGACACCGACTTCCCTGGCGCCTGGCAGCAGGGCGAGACCCGTTTCGAGTTGCGCTACCGCTTCGAGCCGGGAGCGCCCGACGACGGTGTCACCGTTCTGATCCCACGACCCCTCCTCGAGCATGTCCGCCCCGCCGGCTTCGACTGGTCGGTGCCCGGTCTGCGTTCGGAGCTGGCCACCGAGCTGGTCAAGTCCCTGCCGAAGGCGCTCCGCAAATCCATGGCACCCGCACAGCGTTTTGCCGACCTCGCACTCTCACGACTCACTCCACGCGCCGAACCCCTGATCTCTGGGCTGGCGCGTGAGCTGTCCACGATCACCACGATGACGGTGTCGCCCACGGATTTCTCACCGGACCGCATCCCGGGGCACCTGACGATGAACTACGCCGTCGTCGACCGGGCCGGGACGATACTGGCCACCGACAAATCCCTGACGGCACTCAAGGACCGGTTCGACGGCGCCGAGACGACCCCGCAGCCACGCACTGTGTACACGGCCTGGACCGCAGACGGTATCGGCGATCTCGCCGACACCACCACGACAACGGTTGCCGGACAGTCGATCACCCGTTTCCCCACGCTCGACCCGGCCCTCGACGACGTCGGGGTCGTCGTCGGCGTCACCCGCGCGGAGGCCACCTCGGCCGCCGACCGTGACCGGCGCACCGCCGCCGCGGTCGTGGCACTGCTCGACCGCGCCATCCCGACGTTGCCCAAGAAGATCACCGCCACACTCGACCCGGCCGGACGGCTCGCGCTGAGCCAGAGTCCGTACCGTCGTCCCGACGACCTGACTGCGGACTGCACCCGGCGCGCGGTACGCGACGCCGTTGCGGGACGTGATCTCTCGAAGGTGCGCACGCCGGCGGCGTTCACGCGCTTACTCGACGACGTCCGGCCGACCGTCACCGCCACTGCACCAGAGTATTTCGAGCTCGCCACCGACGCCCTGCGGTACGTCGCCCCGCTGCGCAGACAGATCGACCGACTCAGTGGGCATCTGGCCGCCGACGATGTGGCCGAAGAACTCGATCAGCTCGTCTTCGACGGGTTCGTCGTCGCGACCCCGCGCCAGCACCTCGAACGACTGCCGCGATATCTCCAGGCGGCCGCCTCCCGACTGACCGACCTGCCGGGTTCACACGATCGGGACCGCGCAGGCGTCGCCGCTCTCGACCGTGTGGTCACCCGATGGAATCAGCGTCTGGACCAGGTGCCGGCCGCACGGCGCGACGAGTTCAACGAGTTCGCGCATTGGCTGGTCGAGGAACTGCGCGTCGGGTTGTTCGCGCAACGACTCGGAACCGCCTATCCGATCTCGGAGAAACGCGCGATGAAAGCACTCGACGGGTTCCGCTGAAACGACGGCCTCGACGGGGTTCCGCGGATACGACGGGTCAGCCGACCTCGTCGGAAACCGCTCGCAACTCGTCGATCTCACGCTGGAAGTCGGCGACGGAGTCGAATGAGCGGTAGACCGATGCAAACCTCAGATAGGCCACGGCGTCGAGGTCACGCAATGGCCCCAGGATCGCCAGACCCACCTCGTTGCTGGGGATCTCGGCCGATCCCGAGGACCGCACCGCATCCTCGACCTGCTGCGCCAATTGCGCCAACGCATCCTCGGCGACGTCGCGCCCCTGACACGCCCGACGCACGCCGCGCATGACTTTCTCGCGGCTGAACGGTTCGGTCACACCGTTGCGTTTGACCACCGACAACACCGCACTCTCGACCGTGGAAAATCGCCGACCACAGTCCGCACACGAGCGCCGGCGTCGGATCACCTGCCCGTCGTCGGCGACACGCGAGTCGATGACCTTGGTGTCTTCGTTCTTGCAAAACGGACAGCGCATGTCGTCCTCACGCACATCGCGGGACACACCGGCGCACCGGATCTTCGCTACGCCGTGCCGGTTTCCGGCTGGACCCTGTGCCACCGAGGATACCGTCCGGCCCCTCAGCGATACGCGGGGGCGATCAGCGCCTGCCCCACGCGCAGACCCGAGCCGGACAGATCGTTGCGCGCCACGATCGCATCGATGACCGTTTCGCGCGGCATGTCCGGAGCCACCCGGTCGGCAATCGAACTCAGCGAGTCACCGGCCCGCACGTGCACGACCTCGGCGCCGACGGGTTCGGGAGCGACCGAGGCCGCATAGTTCGACCCGACGATGGCGACCACCCAGACGACGATCGCGAGAGCACCGCCGGCCAACACGGCGAGGGCGGCCGCGCGACGGCGTGCGTAGACGCGCGACGTCGACGCGGGCGACGCGCACCGAGTGCCGGCAACCCGCGGCCTGCCGACGGCCAGCGAGGTGGCCGGCCGGTTCGGCCCGGGCCTGCTCCGATCACCGTGGGCGCGGCGGCGGGTGGGCGTGCCGACCACACGGGCGTCGGTGCGGGCGTTCGCCGTCGATGCCTGCGGGCGTTCCAGTGTGATGGTGCTCATCGCGGTCTCCTCGATCACATGTTCGATGGAACTGATGTTCGATTTGTAGCACGGTGCACCGACAAAGTCTCGACACACGTCGAACAAATGTTTGAACATGTCTGCGACGTGGGTTACTCTCGGCGCTGAGAGAACCCATCGACCAGCGTTTTTCCGCGAATCCCGGCCCGGGGCCGGATTCGAACAGAGAGGACTCACCGATGAGCGACAAGGCCGGCGGACGACGCGGTACCCCGCGTGCGGTCGACGAGAAGGCCGACACCGACGAGGCTTCTGTCGACCCGGCTGTCGCGGAGGCGTCGCTCACCCCACGTCAGCGCGGCGTGCTGGAGTACATCCGACAGTCGGTCCGGGAACGTGGATATCCACCGAGCATCCGCGAGATCGGCGATGCGGTCGGCCTGACGTCCACGTCGTCGGTGGCCCATCAGTTGCGCACCCTGGAACGCAAGGGACTGCTCAAGCGTGACCACAACCGTCCACGGGCGGTCAACATCTCAGACGGCGAGCACAATCACATCCCGCCCGGCGGTTCGGCCGCCGACGACGGGTCGAGCCTGCCCGCGCCCACGTTCGTACCCGTGCTGGGCCGGATCGCCGCGGGCGGACCGATCCTCGCCGAGGAAGCTGTGGAGGACGTCTTCCCGCTGCCGCGCGAACTCGTCGGCGAGGGGTCGCTGTTCCTGCTGCGTGTGGTCGGCGAATCGATGATCGATGCGGCGATCTGCGACGGCGACTGGGTGGTCGTCCGGCAACAGAACGTCGCCGACAACGGCGACATCGTCGCGGCGATGATCGACGGCGAGGCGACCGTGAAGACGTTCAAGCGCAAGGACGGTCACGTGTGGCTGATGCCGCACAACGAGCTGTTCGAGCCCATCCCCGGTGACGACGCCGCCATCCTCGGCAAGGTCGTCACCGTGATGCGCCGGGTCTGAGAGCCGTCCGACGCCCGGTCAGTTGCTGCCGAAAGCGGCAGCCGCGGCGGCTCGAGCGGAGGCTGCGTCGGCCAGCCCCAGGATCGTGTCCGAGGCCAACTTGCATTGATCGCTGGTGACCCGGCCGAGCTTGGCGCCGACCGCGGCCGCCGCGGCCGGCGCCGCCGACAGTGACGTGACACCCAGACCCACCAGGACGCATGCGAGCAACGGATCGGCCGCGGCCTCACCGCACACGCCCACCGGTTTGCCCGCGGCGCGCCCGGCGCGGGCCACGTTCGCGATCAGCGCCAGCACCGCCGGTTGCCAGGGATCGGTCAGCGACGCCAGATCCGACGACATCCGGTCCGCGGCCATCGTGTACTGCGTCAGATCGTTGGTACCGATCGACACGAAGTCGACCTCGGCCATGACCTGCGGCGCGAGGATCGCCACGGCGGGGACCTCCACCATGATCCCGGCGACGAGACCTCGTGCCCGCACCTCGCCGGCGAACTCCCGCGCCTCGGCCGCCGTGGCGATCATGGGCGCCATCACCCACGGACTCGCGCCACTCTCCTTGGCTGCGGCCGCGATGGCATCGAGTTGGGCCGCGCGGATCTCGGGGTGGGCGTTGGCGATTCGGTTGCCGCGCACACCGAGTGCGGGGTTGGCCTCGTCGGGCTGGGCCACGAACTTCAGCGGCTTGTCCGATCCGGCGTCGAGCGTGCGGATCACCACTTTCTGATCACCGAACGCGTCGATGACCTCGCGGTAGAGCTTGGTCTGCTCGGCGACCGTGGGAGCATCAGTGCGGTCGAGGAAGGCGAGTTCGGTGCGGAACAGCCCGACGCCTTCCACCGGGAATCCGCTGGCCGTGCGGGCCGAGGCGCCGTCGGCGACGTTGGCGAGGATGCCGACGGGTTTGCCGTCGGATGTCCGGCCCGGCCCCTTCCATGCGGCAGCCGCCGCCGCGACGCGGCGACTCTCCTCGACTCCGGCCTGCGCCTTCTTCGGATCCGGGTCGACCTCGACGGTGCCCGCGGTGCCGTCCACCAGTACCACCGTGCCCGGCGCGATGCTCGCCAGCCCACCGACCGCCACCACACACGGAATCCCCAACTGCCGCGCGATGATCGCGGTGTGACTCGTCGGTCCGCCGAGTCGGGTGACCAATGCGGTGATCTTCGTCGGATCCAGCCCGGCGGTGTCCGCCGGCGCCAGATCGTCGGCCAACAACACCGACGGGACGTCGGGTTCGGGCACCCCGGGTTCGGCGACGCCGACCAACTCGGCGACCACGCGATCGCGCACGTCGTTGAGGTCGGTGACACGCTCGGCCATGAGCCCACCGAGTTTGGTGAACATGGTGGCGAACTGTTCGGTCGCCGCGACCGCCGCGGCCGGAGCCGCCGTCCCCTTCGCGATCAGCCCGGATGCCGCACCGATCCAGCCGCGATCCTCGGCCAATCCTGCTGTGGCGGAAAGGACCTCGGCGGCGGCGCCCGATGCGTGTGACGCCCGTTCCCGAAGCCGTCCGGCGACGGTCGCGGCAGCATCGGTGAATCGCTTGGTCTCCACCTCGCGCTCGTCGGAGGCCACCGTCGGCGCCGTCGAGGGGTCGTACACCGGCCGCTCCCCCGGCCAGACCGCCGGTCCGTATGCCTTCCCGCCGACGACGGGCGTTCCGTTCAGTACGTGTGAATCCGCCACCGAAGTCCTAACTGTGCGTCGACCGTGTGGGGCCGAGTGTGGGAAGAGACGACATCGCCAAACTCTGTGATTCAAGTTACAAGATTTCCTTGACTTGTCAACACAAACAGGCGTAAACAAAGAGAACACCACATTCAAAGCAACGCAAAACCACAGACGAGGACATTGTGTACGCAGAGGAACGCCAGCAGGCGATCGCCGACCAGGTGCGGGTCAACGGCCGCGCCTCGGTCACGGCCCTGGCCTCGTTGTTCGATGTCACCAGCGAGACCGTGCGCCGCGACCTCGCGGCGCTGGAACGGTCCGGTCACCTGCAGCGCGTTCACGGCGGCGCGGTCCGACCGGGCGCCACCCCGGTCATCGGCGAGCAGGGCATCGACGAGCGGCTGCTGTCGCACACCGAGGAGAAGATCGCCATCGGCAGGGCGGCGACCCGATTCCTCCCACCCGATGGCGGCTCGGTCTTCTTCGACGCGGGCACCACGACCTATCAGGCGGCGTTGGCGCTACCGCGCGATCGCAGGCTGACCCTGATCACCCACAGCATCCCGATCGCGGCCGCACTGGCCGGGCAGTCGTCGGAACTGCATGTCCTCGGTGGACGCGTGCGCGGACTCACCCAGGCCACGGTCGGCGCGGACACGGTGTCCGCCCTCGAACGGCTACGGATCTCGACCGCATTCGTCGGCACCAACGGGATCAGCGAGTCGCACGGCCTGTCCACGCCAGATCCGGACGAGGCCGCCATCAAGTCGGCCATCGTACGTGTGGCCAATCGCGTTGTGGTGCTGTCAGATTCGTCCAAGGTGAACCGCGAGGACCTCTCGTCCTTCGCCGACCTCGCCGACATCGACGTGGTGATCACCGACGGCGGTATCGACCCTGTGCAGTCGGCCGCATTGTCGGCACGAGGCATCGACGTGGTGATCGCATGAACCAGGGAGCAGCCATGACACGACCCGATCCGGACGCGGTACCGACGATCCTCACCGTCACCGCGAATCCCAGTCTCGACCGCACTCTCGAGTTGCCCGCTCCACTGCACCGTGGCGGCGTGCAACGCGCCACCGCGGTACGGGCCGAGCCCGGCGGCAAGGGCGTCAACGTCGCCCGTGTCGTCACCGAGGCCGGCCTGCACGCCCGAGCGCTCCTCCCGGCGCGAACCGGCGACCCGTTGCTCACCGCGCTCGACGCGGTGGCACTGCCCTACGTCGCGCTGTCGACCAACAGCGACGTGCGGTCCAACATCACTGTCGTCGATCCGGACGGCACGACGACAAAGCTGAATGTGCCGGGCGTCCCCTTCGATGCCGACGGGGCTCGCAGGTTTCTCGAGTTGATCGTCGCGGGCGCTGCCGGCACACGCTGGGTCGCGTTGTGTGGCTCGTTGCCACCGGGATTGCCCGACACCTGGTACCGCACCGTCATCGACGAACTCGCCGGACAGGGATGTCGCGTCGCCGTCGACACGTCCGGTGCCCCGCTCTCGGCGACGATGAACGGCCACGCGGATCTGCTCAAACCCAACGAAGAGGAACTCGCCGAGGCCACCGGACTCGACCCCGCACCCCTCGTCGCCGCCACCGCGCGTGGTGATCACGCGCCGGTGGCGGCGGCCGCGCGAACCCTGGCGGAGCGGACCGGTGCGACGGTCCTGGTCACCCTCGGCGCGGCCGGGGCGATGCTCATCACCGAGGCGGGTGCCTGGTTCGCCACCCCGCCACCGATCGTGCCGCGCAGCACCGTCGGCGCCGGGGACGCCGCACTGGCCGGTTATCTCATCGCCGAGTCCCGCGGCGACACCGAACCGGAGCGACTACGCACCGCGGTGGCCTACGGCTCGGCCGCCACCGCGCTGGCAGGCACGCAACCCCCCACTCCAGAGCACCTCGATCGTCGCGGGGTCCACGTCGTCGACCTCACGCCGGACGGCCCGAGATCGCGGGCCACTCCCCCGACCAACCCGATCACCCCACCCCCGATCCACCGGCGCTGAAACCCGCAGCCGAAACCGAAGGAAATCCGATGTCAGAACAGATCATCTCGCCCCAGACGGTGAGCCTCGACGTCGACGCGGGCGCCGATCCGGCCGCCGTGATCGCCTACCTCGCCGACCATCTCGCGGATGCCGGACGAACCACCGATCCCACCGACCTGGTCCGCGGTGCGATCGAGCGGGAGTCGAAGTCGGCGACCGGGCTGCCGGGCGGCATCGCCATTCCGCACGCGCGTGCCGAATCGGTGACCGAGGCGAGCCTGGCAATGGCACGCCTGTCCCACAAAGTCGATTTCGGTGCCCCCGACGGGCCCGCCGACCTCGTCTTCCTGATCGCCGCCCCGGCGGGTGCGGCCGCCGATCACATGAAGTTGCTGAGCTCACTCGCCCGTGCGCTGGTCCGGCCGGACTTCGTGCAGTCGTTGCGCGAGGCGCCCACGGACGACCACGTCGTCGCCCTCGTCGACAACGCGATCAACCCGACGCCCGAGGCCTCGGGCTCCCCGTCCACGACAACAACAACGACCGCCGCGCCTCCCCCCGTCGCTGCCTCCACTGCGGAGCCCGCGAAGCGCACGTCGATCGTGGCCATCACCGCCTGCCCCACCGGTATCGCACACACCTATATGGCCGCCGACGCGCTCAAGTACGCCGCCGAACGTGCCGGTGTCGACTTCCATGTCGAGCCGCAGGGGTCGTCGGGCACCACGCCGTTCACACCCGACGTCATCGCCGAGGCCGATGCCGTCATCTTCGCCACCGACGTCGGCGTCAAGGGCAAGGAACGTTTCCACGGCAAGCCGGTGATCGCCTCCGGCGTCAAGCGGGCGATCAACGAACCCGACCAGATGATCGCCGAAGCCGTTGCGGCATCGACGAATCCACACGCGGCGGTCGTCCGTGAGGGCGACGGCAACGAAGCCGCCGACTCTGCGACGACCGGCGGTCTCGGGATCGGCAAGCAGGTCCAGCAGGCGCTGATGACCGGTGTGAGCTACATGATCCCGTTCGTCGCGGCGGGCGGCCTGCTGATGGCGCTGGCCTTCCTGCCTTTCCTCGGCGGGTACGAGATCGCCAATTCGACCCTCGACCCCACCGGAGCGATGAACGACGGGCAGTTCATCTCCCTGCACAATAGCCTGTGGGATCTGCCCGCCGGTGGGCTCGGACAGTACATCGGCGCGGTGCTGTTCGCCGTCGGAAGTCTCGCCATGAGCATGCTCGTCCCCGTCCTGGCGGGATACATCTCGTTCGCGATCGCCGATCGCCCCGGGATCGCTCCCGGTTTCGTCGCCGGCCTGGTGTCGGTGGCCGTGGGCGCGAGCTTCATCGGCGGCTTGGTCGGTGGTCTCATCGCCGGCGTCGCATGCCTGTGGATCTCCCGAATCCCGTTGCCACAGTGGGCTCGCGGACTGATGCCGGTGGTGATCATCCCGCTGGCCGGCAGCCTGGTCATCGGTCTGCTGCTGTACATGTTGCTCGGCAAGCCACTCGCCTGGCTCACCGAGAAGATGACCGACGGGCTCAACAGCATGTCCGGCGGTTCGGCCATCGTCCTCGGTATCGTGCTCGGCCTGATGATGTGCTTCGACCTCGGTGGCCCGGTCAACAAGGCCGCCTACCTGTTCGCCACGGCAGGTCTGGCCATCGGCGGCACGGCGCAACTCGAGATCATGGCGGCGGTCATGTGCGCGGGCATGGTGCCGCCCCTCGCGCTCGCCCTCGCGGCAACGGTTCTGCGTCCCAAGCTGTTCACCGAGCCGGAGCGCGAGAACGGCAAGGCGGCCTGGTTGCTCGGAGCGTCGTTCATCTCCGAGGGCGCGATCCCGTTCGCCGCGACCGACCCGTTCCGCGTCATCCCGTCGATGATGGCGGGCGGCGCACTGTCCGGGGCGCTGATCATGGCGTTCGGCGTCACGCAGCGGGCGCCGCACGGAGGGATCTTCGTGTTCTTCACGATGAACCACTGGTACCTGTTCCTGATCGCGTTGGCCGCCGGTGTGGTCCTCTCGGCGGTACTGGTCATCGCCGCCAAACAGTGGCGGGGCAACCGCGACGAGGTGACCTCGATCGCGGAACTCGAAACAGTTCCCGCCTGAGCCTGATTCGGGTAACACTGCTACCAAGACACCCAAGACATTCCCGACCCGTACGATCCCAGCAACCCACGAAGGAGCGCTTATGCCCAGCACGACCGTCACCGTCGGGTCCGCCGTCGGACTGCACGCCCGACCTGCGACCATCATCGCCGAGGCCGCCCAGGAAGCCGGCACACCGGTGACCCTCGCCCTCGAAGGCGGTGACCCGGTGGATGCGGGCTCGGCGCTGATGATCATGACCCTGGGTGCAGAGAAGGGCACCAACGTGGTCGTCACCTCCGACGATCAGACCACCCTGGACACGATCGCGGCGCTGGTCGCCAAGGATCTCGACGCCGACTAGGAACCGTCGGCGGACACCGCCTGCCTGGGCCCCGCGGCCTGGGCGGGCGGTGTTCGTCGTCGTCAGCCCGGCTCGTCGTCAGCTCGGGTTATGTGAGCCCGCCGACCGGTGACTGGTCCGATTCGGTGGCGACCTCGAGATCGGCAAGTCCACCCGCGAACGCGACGGGCACGCGGACCCGCATCCGGGTGCCGTCGGCGGTGTGTTCGCTGGTGAGCACCTCGCCCTCCTCGTGGATTCGCGACACCAGGTCCCCACGGGTATAGGGCACGTCGATGGTCAGCTCCACGTCGCCGCGTCCGACGAACTCGCGGATGCGGTCGAACAACTCGGGCATCCCCTCGCCGGTGCGCGCCGAGACGAAGACCGCGTCACCGAACGCATGGCGCAGCTCGGTCATACGGTTACCGTCGATCGCATCGATCTTGTTGATCACCAACATCTCCGGCGGCGGCTTGACGTCGTCGGCGGCGACCACCTCGTTGATCACCTGGCGGACCGCCGAGATCTGCTCGGCCGGAAACGGATCCGAACCGTCCACCACGTGCAGGACCAGATCGGCGTCCACGACCTCCTCCAGTGTCGAACGGAACGCCTCGACCAGCTGGGTGGGCAGGTGACGCACGAAGCCGACGGTGTCGGTGAACACCACGGCGCGCCCGTCGTCGAGGGTGGCCCGCCGCGTCGTCGGATCGAGGGTCGCGAACAGCGCATCCTGGACCAGGGCACCCGAACCGGTCATCGCATTGACCAGGCTGGACTTTCCGGCATTGGTGTAGCCGGCAACCGTCAACCGCGGAATGGCGTTGCGTTCGCGCGCGGCGCGCATCACCGTACGAGACTTCTTCATCCCACGGATCTCTCTGCGCAGCTTCGCCATCCGTTCGCGAATACGCCGACGGTCGGTCTCGATCTTGGTCTCGCCGGGACCACGCAGACCCACGCCGCCGTTCGAGCCGGCGCGACCGCCTGCCTGACGGGACATCGACTCGCCCCAACCACGCAGGCGCGGCAGCATGTACTCCATCTGGGCCAACGAGACCTGCGCCTTGCCCTCCCGAGATGTGGCGTGCTGGGCGAAGATGTCGAGGATCAGGGCGGTGCGGTCGATCACCTTGACCTTCACGATCTTCTCCAGCGCGGTCAGCTGGGCGGGGGTCAACTCACCGTCGCAGATCACCGTGTCGGCACCGGTGGCCAGCACCGCCTCACGCAGCTCGTCAGCCTTGCCCGAACCGATGTAGGTGGCCGAGTCGGGCCGCGACCGGCGCTGGATGAGGGCATCGAGCACCTCGGAGCCCGCCGTCTCGGCGAGCGCGGCGAGTTCGACCATGCTGGCGCGGGCTTGCGCCGCGGTGCCTTCGGTCCAGACACCGACCAGCACGACACGCTCGAGCCGCAGTTGCCGGTACTCGACCTCGGTGACGTCGGTGAGTTCTGTCGACAGTCCGGCGACGCGTTGCAGGGACGCGCGATCCTCGAGCTGGAGTTCACCGGTCGTCGGCGCCGCCAGTCCGTGCAGGATGTCACGGGCGTCGGGGACGTCGGTGAAATCAGATGATGTTGCTGCTGTTGATTCGGTCATACGGGATCCATGATGTCACGGCCGACGGCCGGGCGGCATCTGGTTTTTCCGGCGTCAGGGCGCGCCACGCTCCCAGCCCGGACGCAGCTGTCCGTCGGCGACCAGTACCGACGGGCCGCGCAGGGTGGCACCGTCGGCGCGCACACCCACCTCCACCAGTCCGCCGGGGACGGTGATGCGCAGCGTGCCGACCTCTTCTCCCCGTCCGTGCAGGATCGCGGCACCCGCCGCCACCAGCCCGGTCCCACAGCTGCGGGTCTCCCCCACACCGCGCTCGAAGACGCGCATCGCCGCGCTCAAGCGGCCGGCGGCATCGCGCGCATCCGGCGGGGTGACCAGTTCGACGTTCGCACCGTGCGGGAAGGCCTCGTGGTCGATCTGTACGCCCTCGGCGAAATCTACCGCGGCCAGATCGTCGTCGCTCATCTCCGGCACGACGCACGCGAGGTGCGGATTGCCCACGTCGACACGCACACCGCGGTACACGTCGTCGCCGATCCGGACCATCGACTCGCCGTCGATCAATACCCGCCCCATCTCGACGGTGACGTCGGCGTGCACGTTGTCGTACGAGTGCACGGTGACGGGACGTGCACCGGCGCGGGACCCGACGGTGAACTCGTCGTCGGCGACGAGACCCGATGCCCGCAGGTGGTGGGCGAAGACGCGAACCCCGTTGCCGCACATCTCGGCGATCGACCCGTCGGCGTTGCGGTAGTCCATGAACCAGTCGTCGGGGGCCACGCCGTCGGGCAGGGCGTCGAGTACACCTTGCTGCACGAGGGCGGCCGAACGCACCACACGCAACAGACCGTCGGCACCGATACCGCGACGCCGGTCACACAGCGCGGCGACCGACCGTTCGTCCAGGTCGAGATCGGCAGCCGGATCGGTGAGGATGACGAAGTCGTTCTGGGTCCCGTGACCCTTCACGAAGCGCTGCTTGTCCACCCCCACAGGGTACGGGTCGTCGGCCGGCGCCGATCAGCGCGGACCGATGGCGCGCAGGGCGGTGCCCGTCAGATCCGCGTCGGCCGCATCGAGCCATACGATGCGATGGTCGCGACGGAACCAGGATCGTTGACGCCGGACGTAACGGCGGGTGCCGATGAAGGTGAGTTCCTCGGCCGCGTCCATGTCGTGGTCGCCGTCGAGGGCGGCGAGCACCTGCGCGTACCCGATGGCCCGAGATGCGGTACGCCCCTCCCGCAGCCCGACATCACACAGCGCGCGCACCTCGTCGACGAGCCCGTCGGCGAACATCTGTCGGGTCCGCAACCGAATGCGCTCGTCGAGGGCTTCCGTGTCCCGGTCCAGCGCGAGAATACGGGTCTGCCAGCGTGGTTCGCCGATGGTCGGCGCCGAGGCCGCGAACGGCTTGCCGGTGAGTTCGACGACCTCCAGCGCACGGACGATCCGGCGACCGTCGGTGTCCAGGATGGATGCCGCCGCCGCGGCATCGACCTCGGCGAGACGGCGGTGCAGCGCGGCCACCCCCAGGTCCTCGAGCATCGCCTCGTAGCGCGCGCGCACCTCCGGATCGGTGGCCGGGAACTGCCAATTGTCCAGCAGGCCTTGGATGTACATCATCGAGCCGCCCACGAGGACGGGCGTGACGCCGGCCGCGATCAGCCGGTCGACGTCGTCGGAGGCGGCACGCTGATGCCGCGCCACCGTCGCGGTCTGGGTGACGTCGAGGACATCGATCTGATGGTGCGGGATGCCGCGCCGCTGCGCGACGGGCAGTTTCGCGGTGCCGATGTCCATCCCGCGGTACTGCTGCATGGCATCGAGGTTGACGATTTCCCCGCCGAGCCGCTCCGCGATGTCGAGGGCGAGGTCGGATTTCCCGCTCGCGGTGGGACCGACGACGGCAACCGGTGTGGTCATCGCGGCGTCCACACCGCGACCGTGTAGCCGACGCCGAACGGCGCGTCGGCGTAACGCACGTCGACCGCCATCGGCCGATCACCGCAGAGGCCTGCCGCCACCTGCCATGCCGGGCGCCCCGCGACCGACTCTGCCGCGCACCGGTCGATGTCGAGCCCCGCGAGCGTCGCGGTGTCCGCGGACGCTATCGCGGCGTCGACCTGCCCCTGTAGGACGACGGCTTCGTCACGCAGTCCCCCACCGGGTGCCCGCGCCGACAAGGAGATCGCACCGTCCCCGACGACGAGCACCCCGATCGGCTCCGGGTCGGCGGCGATGCGGTCTGCGAGTTCGGCGCCGATCCGCGCGCACTCGTCCGACGACGCGTCAACGCCGACGAGCACGGGTGTGACGGAATCGGCCTTCGACTCGCCGCGCAGCCACGCCGCGATGAGCATCGACAGCGGGAGCCCACCGGTGCGTGTGGTCGGATCACCGGGCGCTGCCACCTCGAGCGAGACCGGATGGTCGACGCCGTACGCGGCGAACGTGCCCGACACCCCCACGTCGCGCGGGTCCCCGTCCGACGCGCCGACAGCGATCCACCGAGGCGCCACGCGGGCGAGTTCGGCGGCCGCGCCGAGCGTCGCCTCTCGCACGGATTCGGTCTCGACCGCAGCGGGCCCGGACAGCGCGGGCACCAGCAGCGGAGCACTCGGGACGAAGACGACGGACGCCAACACGACCACGACGCTAGCCGACCGTGACGACCCCGCGAGCACCGCATCGCGACGCAATGTCGTCGCAGCGGCCCCACGGTGAGCGCTGACCTGCTTGAATGGGGAGACCCGTTCCGGCATCCGGGCGATGTCGCGCGGGGTCGAGTGACCGGCAGCCGTGACGCGCGGCACCCAACCTGCGGGAGAGGGCACCTGCACATGACGAATCCGATCGACCCGACGACCACCAGTGATCCCTCGGCAGGCGCCGACACCGCCGCCGAGGCACCGAAACCACATCCGATCCCCAAACCGGGCCCCAAACCCGGACCGCGCCCGGGCCCGCCACCGCGTCCGGCGGAGATCCCGGCGGTCCCGACCCCCGTCCCGCATGGCGATCCCCACGAGTTCGGGCGCATCGACGCCGACGGTGTGGTGTGGCTCAAGACCGCGGGCGGCGAACGCGAGATCGGTTCCTGGCAGGCGGGCTCCATCGAGGACGGCCTCGCCCACTTCGCGCGCAAGTTCGACGACCTGGCCACCGAGGTGGAGATCCTCGAGGAACGTCTGGCCGCCCGGTCCGGTGATCCGCGCAAGGCACAGGCCGCCGCGCGGCATCTGCTGGATTCGCTGCCCACCGTCGCCGTGATCGGCGACGTCGCCGCCATCGAGGAACGTCTCACGGTGATCGTCGGCAGTGCCGACGAGGTCGCCGACTCCATCAAGGCCGAGCGAGAGCAGGCCCGCAGCGCCGCGATCGCCCGCAAGGAGGAACTGGCGGCCGAGGCCGAGCAGATCGGCGCCGACTCCACTCAGTGGAAGGTCGCCGGTGACCGGTTGCGCACGATCCTCGAGGAGTGGAAGACCATCAAGGGGGTCGACCGCAAGACCGACGATGCGCTGTGGAAGCGCTACGCGAAGGCACGCGATGCGTTCAATCGTCGACGCGGTGCGCACTTCGCCGAGCTCGACCGGGAACGCGCCGGGGCCAAGGCACGCAAGGAAGAGTTGATCACCCGCGCCGAGGAACTGTCCGGATCCACCGACTGGGGTCCCACGTCGGCCCTGTTCCGCGAACTACTCGCGGAGTGGAAGGCGGCCGGCCGCGCCCCGCGCGATTCCGACGACGCGCTCTGGCGACGGTTCAAGGCCGCCCAAGACGTCTTCTTCTCCGCCCGCAACGCTGCGTCGTCGGAACGCGACAGCGAGTACGCCGCCAACGGCGCGGCCAAGCGCGCGCTGCTCGACGACGCCGAGAAGAGCATCGATCCGGCCGCCGACCTCGAGGCCGCCCGCCGGGAGTTCCGGACGTTCCGCGACAAGTGGGACGAGATCGGCAAGGTGCCGCGCGACCAGATGAACAGTCTCGAGGGTCGGGCGAGGGCACTGGAGAAGCGGATCCGCGACGCCGAGGAGACTCAGTGGCAACGCACCGATCCGGAGGCGCAGGCCCGGGCGGCCCAGTTCGCCGACCGCGCCGCACAGTTCGAGGATCAGGCCCGCAAGGCCGACGAGCGTGGCAAGACGAAACAGGCCACCGAGCTACGCGAGCAGGCCGCCCAATGGCGGGAATGGGCCGACGCCGCGGCCAGCGCCATCGCCGACCGCTGACGCATCGGACCAGTGGTCGTCCGGTGTCAGTCGTCGGTGTCGGTCGTCTGCTCCGGTTTGTGCTGTAGCGACCGCAGCACGTCCTCGCGGGCGGCGGCCTCCTTGCGACGTTCTTCCTCCAAGGCCAGGTGGTAGGTGCTGCGCGCCCACACCACACGTGCCCAGTGAAAGGTCAGCACGAGCGCGGCCAACCATCCGAGGATCAGGCCGATCCCGACTCCCGAGGGCGGTTCGACACCGCCGACGCCCGGGGTGTTGCGCGACCACCAGGCAAGCATGCCCGCCACGCAGGAGACGGCGCTGCCGCACAGCGCGATCCAGGCGACGATCCACCGCCGGGTGAGCAGGGCGAGCACCGACGCGCCGATCCCGAAGATCACGAGCAGGTAGACGAAGACCTTCGAGGTGATGGTGACGCGTTCGGCGACCGCATCCGGCGAGAAGGTCAGGACGTCGATGCCGCTCGCGGTCCCGGTGTGCGGCAGGATCAGCGACAGGATGGCCACGAGCACGGCCACCGCCACGACGACCGCACGTGCGCCCGGATCGATCTCGCCCGCGACCTTCCGTTCGGCCTTGCGTAGGTCTCCCTCGTATTCGGCGAACTCGGCCATCACTCGCACCCTCCCCCACAGCTGGCACCGACCGGTTCGGGCGCAGCGACTCCAATCGTCGGCATGCCGAGCCCGACACCCACCGGAGGTGTCGTCGGCGTGCGGCTCGCCTCATGCGCGTCGCCGGCCCGGGTACGACGATGGGTGACCACACCGGCGTCGGCGATCAGGTGGTGCGGTGCAGCTCCGGTCACCTGGGTGGTGACCACGTCTCCGGGCCGGATCGTCTCCACGCCGTGTCGCTCGTCGGTCGCGAAGTGCACCAGCCGACCATCGCGTGCGCGACCGGTCATGCGGTGCGAATGCGCGGACTTGCGGCCGTCGTCGGCCACCACCAGCAGTTCCACGTCGGTTCCGACGAGTGCCCGGTTCTCGGACAGACAGATCTCTTCCTGCAGGGCGATCAGACGCTGATACCGGTCGGCGACGACGTCCGGCGGAACCTGATCGTCCATCGTCGCGGCGGGCGTGCCCGGCCGCGGCGAGTACTGGAAGGTGAATGCGCTGGAGAACCGTGCGGCCGCAACGACTTCCAGGGTCTGCTGGAAGTCCTCCTCGGTCTCGCCCGGGAACCCGACGATGATGTCGGTGGTGATCGCCGCATGCGGCATCGCGGCACGAACCTTCTCGAGGATGCCGAGGAACTTACGTCGACGGTAGGAGCGTCGCATCGTCTTGAGGATGCGGTCCGACCCGGACTGCAACGGCATGTGCAGTTGTGGGCAGACATTCGGGGTCTGCGCCATCGCATCGATCACGTCGTCGGTGAACTCGGCGGGATGCGGGGAGGTGAACCGTACGCGCTCGAGCCCGTCGATGTCACCGCAGGCTCGCAACAGTTCAGCAAACGCACCTCGATTGCGCGGCTGGTCGGGGTCGGCGAACGACATGCCGTAGGCGTTGACGTTCTGACCGAGCAGCGTGACCTCCATCACACCTTGATCCACGAGTGCCTGCACCTCGGCGAGCACGTCACCGGGCCGACGATCGACCTCTTTGCCGCGCAGCGATGGCACGATGCAGAACGTGCAGGTGTTGTTGCAGCCGACCGAGACCGAGACCCAGCCCGAATATGCGGAGTCCCGCTTGGCCGGCAAGGTCGACGGGAACCGCTCGAGCGAATCGAGGATCTCCACCTGAGCGGACTCGTTGTGTCGCGCCCGGTCGAGCAGTGCGGGCAACGAACCGATGTTGTGTGTGCCGAACACCACATCGACCCACGGCGCCTTGCGCAGCACCACGTCCTTGTCCTTCTGTGCCAGACACCCGCCGACAGCGATCTGCATGCCCGGTCGCTCCGACTTGACCGGGGCGAGGTGCGAGAGGTTGCCGTAGAGCTTGTTGTCGGCGTTCTCGCGGATCGCACAGGTGTTGAACACCACCAGGTCCGCATCCCCGTCGTCGTCGGCCTTCACGTACCCGGCGTCTTCGAGTAGACCGGCGATCCGCTCCGAATCGTGCACGTTCATCTGGCAGCCATAAGTGCGAACCTGATAACGGCGGGCGGGTGCGGCACTGATACTCACTCGATACAGGGTACTGGCCAGGGCAAATCGCGTTTCCGACACTCGCCAGGCCGATGAACAGGACGCGCTGCCCCCGACCACACTAGGGTCATCATCTATGACCGATTCGCCCAGCGACGATTCTGCGCCAGCCGGACTGACGACAGGAACGACGAACACCGCCAAGCCGATGATCGTCATGAAGGACGTGCAGAAGCACTTCGGTGCGCTGCACGTGCTCCGCGACATCGACCTCGAGGTCCCCAGCGGGCAGGTCGTCGTGGTCCTGGGACCGTCGGGTTCGGGTAAGTCGACCTTGTGCCGCACCATCAACCGGCTCGAGCCCATCGACAGCGGCGAGATCTACATCGAAGGGAACCTGCTGCCCGAGGAGGGCCGTGATCTGGCCCGGCTGCGCGCCGACGTCGGAATGGTCTTCCAGTCGTTCAATCTGTTCGCGCACAAGACAATTCTGGAGAATGTGACCCTCGCGCCGACGAAGGTCCGCAAGCAGAGCAAGGCCGATGCACGCAAGCGTGCGCTCGAACTCCTCGAGCGCGTGGGCATCGCGAGCCAGAAGGACAAGTACCCCGCGCAGCTCTCCGGCGGACAGCAGCAGCGTGTGGCGATCGCACGCTCGTTGGCGATGGCGCCCAAGGTCATGTTGTTCGACGAACCGACGTCTGCGCTCGACCCCGAGATGGTCAACGAGGTACTCGACGTCATGGTGTCACTCGCCAAAGAAGGCATGACGATGATCGTGGTGACCCACGAGATGGGCTTCGCCCGTCGAGCCGCGGATCGGGTCATCTTCATGGCCGACGGGGCGATCGTGGAGGACTCGGATCCGGAGAGCTTCTTCTCGGCCCCGAAGTCCGAGCGCGCGCGCGATTTCCTCGGCAAGATCCTGGGCCACTGAGATGCGCAAGTCTGCAACGACCCTCGGAGCCGTCACCGCGGCGTTGGCGTTGATCGCCGCGACGCTGGCCGGCTGCGGCAATTCCGAGCCCCGGAACCTCGTCGACTCCATCCGCAGCGGGTCGGTCGTCCTGGGCACCAAGTACGACCAACCCGGACTGGGGATCCGCAATCCGGACAAGTCGGTGACCGGGTTCGACCCGTCGGTGTCCACCTATGTGGTCAACCACATGGCCGACGAGATGGGCGTACCTCATCCGAAGATCACCTGGAAGGAAACGCCGTCTGCCCAACGCGAGACGCTGATCGACAACGGCGAGGTCGACATGATCGCCGCCACCTACTCGATCACGTCCGCACGCGCCAAGCGGGTGGACTTCGCCGGCCCGTACCTGATCAACTACCAGGGTCTGTTGGTGCGCGAGGACGACGATTCGATCCAGACACTCACCGATCTCAATTCGGGCAAGAAACTGTGTTCGGTCACCGGTTCGACCCCCGCGCAGAACGTGAAGGCCCAACTGCCGTCGGTGCAGTTGCAGGAATACGACTCCTACTCGTCGTGTGTGGAGGCGTTGCGCCGCGGCAAGGTGGACGCGTTGACCACCGATGAGGTGATCCTCGCCGGGTACGCGGCCTTCTTCCCGGACGAGTTCAAACTCGTGAGCATGTCGTACCCGAAGGACGCGTGTGTGAAGGATGCCCTGAAGACGGCGGGCACACCGTTCTCGACCGAGTACTACGGCATCGGTATGGCGAAGGAGTATCCCGAGTCGGTGGCCAAGGTCAACGAGGCGCTCAAGGCGATGATGGTCGACGGACCTGACGGCCGCTCGCCGTGGGACAACGCCCTCCGCGACGCGATCGGCGACGAAGAGGTCGACTCGATGATCGCTCGCGCCGATGCTCCCGGTTCGCGGTACAAGTTCACCCCGAATCCCGGAGATCTCGGTTTTCTCGACTCCACCTCCACACCGTGCCCGCCGGGGCTGAGCTGACATGACCGCGAGAGAAACGAAGGGGGCTGATCGCCGGTGAGTGAACTCTGGGCGGACATGGGTCCACAGCTGTGGCCCGCGTTCTGGGTGACCCTCAAACTGACGTTCTTCTCCGCGATCGGCGCGTTGATCTGGGGAACGATCCTCGCGGGCATGCGCGTGTCGCCGGTGCCCGTGATGCGCCGGTTCGCCGGGATCTACGTCAACATCGTCCGGAACACCCCGTTGACGCTGATCGTGCTGTTCTGCTCGATCGGTCTCTATCAGAACCTCGGGCTGACGTTGGCTCCGGAGAACGAGAACTTCATCGAGAACAACAACTTCTGGCTCGCCGTACTCGGCTTCATTCTCTACACGGCGACGTTCGTGTGCGAGACGCTGCGCTCGGGTTTCAACACGGTACCGATGGGTCAGGCCGAGGCGGCCCGTTCGTTGGGTCTGACCTTCATGCAGGTCTTCGGGATCGTCGTACTGCCGCAGGCGATCCGGTCGGTGATCGGCCCGCTCGGTAGCGTCCTGATCGCTCTGACGAAGAACACCACGATCGCGTCGGTCATCGGCGTCGCCGAGGCGTCGCTGCTCATGAAGGAGGAGATCGAGACGTACTCCGACCAGATCATCGCGGTGTTCATCATCATCGCGATCGGCTTCATGATCATCACCCTGGCCGAGGGCTTCGTCTTCGGATACCTGGCCAAGCGACTGGCGGTGAAGCGATGAGCGCCGACGCCACCGTCCTCTACGACGCCCCCGGACCGCGGGCACGGCTGCGTAACCGGCTGGTCGCGGTGGCGTTCATCGCCATCCTGGTCGCGGTGCTCGCCTACGTAATCTACATCCTGGCCGGCAATGATCAGCTGACCTCGGAGAAGTGGAATCCGTTCGTCAAGTCCACGACGTGGACGACCTACATCCTGCCCGGACTCTGGGGCACGCTGAAGGCGGCGGTGCTGTCGATCATCCTGGCGTTGCTGCTGGGTGCGGTGCTGGGTATCGGCAGGCTCTCCGACCATGCTTGGGTCCGCGCCATCGCCGGACTGCTCGTCGAGGTGTTCCGCGCCATCCCGGTGCTGATCCTGATGATCTTCACCTACTACCTCTACGCCGACTACGCGATCTTCCCGTCGTCTCAGTTGGCCTTCGCGGCCGTGGTCACCGGTCTGACCCTGTACAACGGTTCGGTCATCGCGGAGATCCTGCGCTCCGGGATCAATTCGTTGCCGAAGGGCCAGACCGAGGCATCGATGGCGCTGGGACTGCGCAAGTCCCAGATGATGCGGATCATCCTGCTCCCCCAGGCCGTGACCGCGATGTTGCCCGCGCTGATCTCCCAGATGGTCATCGCGCTCAAGGACAGCGCCCTCGGATACGCGATCGGCTACGTCGAAGTGGTCCGTTCGGGAATCCAGTCGGCGTCGTACTACGGCAACTATCTGCCCGCGCTGATCGTGGTCGCGGTGGTGATGATCGTCATCAACTTCGGGCTGTCGTCACTGGCAACGTTCATCGAGGGACGGCTCCGGCGCGGGGCGCGCCACACCGATGTCGCCGACGCCGACACGACCGACATCGCTGCGGCGGAGAACATCCCGTTCGGCCGGTGATCGGGCTCGAGTCGACACCGGCTCGCGCCCGATCAGGCCAGGGCTTCGTCGAGCGACTCGTTGACCACGTCGATCGACATCGCCTGCGGATAGCCACGGCGCAACAGCATCCCGACGAGTCGACGAAACAGCTTGTCACGCATCGCCGGATCGTCGTGTAGTCGGTCCAGCTGGGCGGGCGTCAGTTTCTTCTCGACCAGCTCTGCCGCCACCGCCCGCTCGTCGGCGGGATCGACCTCGGCGAGCGCCGACTCGATGGTGCCGGCATCGACGCCCTTGGCTCGTAGCTCGTGACGCAACGCGACACGTCCGCGCGCCGAGTTGGTACCGCGCGCACGGACCCATTCGGCGGCGAAATCCTCGTCGTCGACGAGATGGTGCTTGTCCAGACGGATCAGCACATCGTCGATCGTCTCGGCGTCGAACCCCTTGCGTGCGAGACGGTCCCGGATCTCGTGCCGTGAACGTGCGCGGACCCCGAGGAGTCGGAGTGCCGCGTCCCAGGCGCTGGGACCGGTCCGTTCCTCGGGGTCCGGTGTCGTACTCATCGAGCGTCGGTTCCGGGAGGTCAGAACTCCACCGGCGCCGGTGCGACATCGTCGGCGTCGACGACGGCACCGATACCGAGCTTCTCCTTGATCTTCTTCTCGATCTCGTCACGGATGTCGTCGTTTTCGATCAGGAACTTGCGGGCGTTCTCCTTGCCCTGACCGAGCTGATCACCCTCGTAGGTGAACCACGAACCGGACTTGCGGATGAAGCCCTCGGCGACACCCATGTCGATCAGCGATCCCTCCTTGCTGATGCCGTGTCCGTACAGGATGTCGAACTCGGCCTGCTTGAACGGCGGGGCCACCTTGTTCTTGACGATCTTCACGCGTGTGCGGTTGCCGACCGCGTCGGTTCCGTCCTTGAGGGTCTCGATGCGCCGGACATCAAGGCGGACAGAGGAATAGAACTTCAGAGCCTTACCACCGGTGGTGGTCTCCGGCGAGCCGAACATCACGCCGATCTTCTCGCGGAGCTGGTTGATGAAGATCGCGGTGGTCTTCGAGTTGTTCAGCGCCGAGGTCATCTTGCGCAGCGCCTGACTCATCAGACGAGCCTGCAGACCGACGTGGCTGTCGCCCATCTCACCCTCGATCTCGGCCTTCGGCACCAGCGCGGCAACCGAGTCGATCACCAGGATGTCGAGCGCGCCGGACCTGATCAGCATGTCCGCGATCTCGAGTGCCTGCTCGCCGGTGTCGGGCTGAGAGACCAGCAGCGCGTCGGTGTCCACACCGAGCTTCGCCGCGTAGTCGGGGTCGAGGGCGTGCTCGGCGTCGATGAAGGCGGCGATCCCACCGGCCGCCTGAGCGTTGGCGACCGCATGCAGCGCGACGGTGGTCTTACCCGACGATTCCGGTCCGTAGATCTCCACGACGCGGCCACGCGGCAGACCGCCGATCCCCAGCGCGACGTCGAGGGAGATCGATCCCGTCGGGATCACCTCGATGGGCTGACGGGTCTCCTCGCCGAGGCGCATGACCGAACCCTTGCCGAAGTTCTTGTCGATCTGGGCGAGGGCCAGATCGAGCGCCTTCTCCCGATCCTGGGGTGCAGCTGCCATGGGGTTCTCCTCCGAACTGTCCGCCGGTGATCCGGACGGATGCTGTGTGGGTCTGGGGTGTCGGCTGACGTGTTCTGCACGCTAGCCGGAGGGTCCGACAAATCTCGTTCGCCCGATCTCGTCGTCGCCTTGGGTGACTCTCACGCATTGCCGACTCTCATGCATTGGACGTTCGCGACTCGTGCCCGGTTCCGTCACCCACAACAATGAACGAACATGTGTTCGATGGCAAGTGTGACACGCCGCGCGTCGGCGGGGGTTCGGCGACGCCTACCAGCGGTCGCGCGGCACGTCGAAGTCACGGCAGATCGCCACCCAGACGTCGCGCGGATCGACCCCGTCCTCGATCGCCTGTGCGCCGGTTCGCCCGCCGAACTCCAACAGCACGTGATCCACGAGGATCGAATCGGCGGACTGCTGCCCGAACTCCTCGGTGATCAACTCGGTGAACTCCGTCAGACGCACGCGGCCAGACTACCGACGTCGGCGCCGGGCTACCTCCCGAGGATCCGCCGCACCACCCGGACGGGGTCGACGACCGATCCAGCGGTCGCCGCCGCCCGACGGGCCGCGGCGCCGTGGGCCGGATCGGTGAGCACCTCGCGGGCCGCCGCGCCGATGGCGTCGGCCGACACCGGCCGTACCAGTCGCCCGCTCCCCTGCCGCTGCACGCGATTGGCCAACTCCCACTGATCCCCGCCGCCCGGGACGGTGACCACCGGGACACCTGCCGACAGCGCTTTGGCGAGCATCCCGTGCCCGCCACCGCAAATCACCAGATCCGCCTCCGGCAGGATGTCGTCCTGTCGCGCGGTACCGACGACCACGGCCTCGTCGACGCTCGTCCCGGTGGGCGGATCGAGCGCCGAGACCACAACGCGCACAGGCATTCCCAAGACCTCGGGGCGCAACGCGGCAAGCGTCTGTGCAGCCATGTCCGCGGCACCGGTGACGGCCGTGGACGGCGCGACGAGCACGAGCCGATCCGATCCGGCCGGGCGATCGAAGACCTCGTCGGTCGGTTCCCACAGCAGTGGGCCGACGAGGTGCGTGCGATCCGGCCAGTCCGGACGACGGACCTCCAGTGCGGGCAACGTGGCGACGAACCGTGCGGTCGGCCGGTCACCGAGGCCGGTCAGTCCGATCGCCTCACGGGCCATCACACGTTGACGCTCGCCCTGGCGCAACGACAGGCCGGTGGCCGCCCGCATCAGCCGATCACGCAGTCGTCCCGACCATCCGGTACCGGGTTCGAGTCCGGCACCGATCGGCGGCAGACCCCGTGACGGGCGGTAGAGCGGATGCGGGGACAACTCGATCCAGTCGATTCCGACGAGTTCGGCGGCCCACCCACCGCCGACGGTGATGACGTCGCAGACGACCAACTCGACGCGGTCGTCGATCAGGCGTGGCGCCAACGATTCCGCGATCCGTGCCGCACGCAGGCTCAGCTTGGCGCCGGCATCCGTGTCGTCGTCGCCGTCGACGAGTGCCAGCCCCGGCAGTTCGCGGACGTCCAGACCGCGCTCACCGGCCGGGCCGCACCACTGCGCCCCGGTGTACACGATGGTGCCGATGCCCTCGCCCACCAACCGTTCGGCCAGCGCGAAAGCCGGAAAGGCATGCCCCGCATCAGGTCCCGCGACGATGGCGACGTTCGCCACGCCACCGGTCTGGTTCAGTTGCCTGCCTGCGGAGGCTGTTCGGCCGAGGGCGGGGCCGGCTGAGATGCCGGCTGTGCGGCCGGGGTCTCGGACGCCGGCAGCGACCCCTGCATGCTGGCACGGATCTGTTCCAGACGTGCGTGACCCGCCATCTGGACACCCGCCTGCTCGACCTCCTGCATACGGCCCTGCACGGTGTTCTTCGCCAGTTCGGCCTGCCCCAGTGCATTGGCGTAACGACGCTCGATCTTGTCGCGCACCTGGTCGAGGTTGGGGGTGTTGCCGGGGACGGCGAGCTCGCTCATCTGGTTGAGAGACGAACTGACCTGCTCCTGCATCTTGGCCTGCTCGAGCTGGGTCAGGAGCTTCGAGCGTTCGGCCAACTTCTGCTGGAGCATCATCGCGTTGCGCTCGACAGCCTGCTTGGCCTGCTCGGCTGCCTGCAGCGACTGATCGTGCAGCGCCTTGAGATCTTCGACACTCTGCTCGGCGGTGACGAGCTGCGCGGCGAACGCCTCGGCGGCGTTGGTGTACTCCTGCGCCTTGGCGGCGTCGCCCGCGGTGTTCGCCTGATCGGCCAGGGTGAGCGCCTGCCGGGTGTTGGCCTGTAGCTTCTCGATCTCCTCGAGTTGCCGGTTGAGCTTCATCTCCAACTGACGTTGGTTGCCGATGACCGACGCGGCCTGCTGCGACAAGGCCTGGTGCTGACGCTGCGCTTCCTCGATCGCCTGCTGGATCTGGATCTTCGGATCTGCGTTCTCGTCGATCTTCGCGTTGCCGAGTGCCATCATGTAGCGCCACAACTTCACGAACGGATTCGCCATTACTGCGTCAACTCCATTCCCGGGACGGGGTTCGGTGCGGTGTGTAACCAATCTAGCCGAGCAGGTGCGGGCCGCGTATACCGATCAGGCGGCCGCGAGCGCTGCGGCCTCGGAACGGCCTGCGGGTCCGGGGATGACGACCTTCGCGTCGAGTACGGCCATGTCGGCGTCGGCGACGACACCGGAGTCGTTCGCCCCGACCAGCTCGTCGGCCGTCGGCCGCATCGCGTGTCCGATGTCGAGCAGCAAGTCGGCGATCTCCACGTCCAATGCCTCACAGATGGCCGCCAGCAATTCGCTGGAGGCCTCCTTCTGTCCACGTTCCACCTCGGACAGGTAGCCCAGGCTCACGCGGGCATCGGTGGACACCTCACGCAGGGTACGGCCCTGTGCGGTGCGGGCCCGGCGCAGGCTGTCGCCCAGCGCCTCTCGCAGTAGCACTGCCATCGAGTGTCCTCCTCACTGCTGCAATCCCGACACATTCGCCAAAGTGACAACGCGCGATGTGCCGCGTCCGTTCCCGGCACCGGATTCTCGTCGGCGATCTCGCCGGTCGGTCACCCAACGCCTGTGCCGACGACAGTAGTCGAATATCCCGGCCGGTGCCGCTCGGTTTCGACGCGCGTCGACCGTTGCGCCGAGGGCGAACAGGGCCGGTGACGAGGTTCAGCGTCCGGGCGCGTCGGTGGCCTGTCCGTCGGTCGACCGACCCGGATCGACCACCTGCCGGGGAGCGCGGGTCGAGCGGTTGCGTAATCGCACCGCCTGCCACACGTAGTCGAGGCCGGTCACCACGGTGACCACCAGGGCGAGCCCCATCACCACGCCCGCGGCGATCTGCCACACACCGTCGAGCGGTAGCAGGTACAGGCCGATCGCCACTGCCTGCAGCAGTGTCTTGAGCTTGCCCCCACGACTGGCCGGGATGACCCCGTGGCGCAGGACCCAGAACCGTAGGGCGGTGACCCCGAGTTCGCGGGCGAGGATGACGATGGTGACCCACCACGGCAGATCACCCAGGATCGACAGACCGATGAGCGCGGCACCGATCAGCGCCTTGTCGGCGATCGGGTCGGCCATCTTGCCGAAGTCGGTGATCAGACCACGCTCACGTGCCAGCCGGCCGTCGTATCGATCGGTGATGGCGGCAATCGCGAAGATCACCGTGGCCACGATCCGCCACGCGGTGTCGTGGCCGCCACCGATGAAGAGTGCGGCGACGAACACCGGGACCAGAACGATCCGGAAGACGGTGAGCGCGTTGGCGATGTTGAGCAATGGCACAGGGTCGACGGGATCGGTGATGTGGTCGGGACCGCGGCCCGCCGCAGCGAGCCCCTTCTCCTCGACGGTGCGGCGCATCCGTTCGGTCATGACGGTCCGACCGATCGTGACCGGGCCACGACCCGGCAGAACTCCATGCGCACGCCTCCAGGGTATCGACCGGGTCGACGACACCGCTTCGCCAGGTCGCACTGGTCGCCACCCGGGGCGGAAATACCGCATGCGAACCGGTCTCGTGCCCGACTACTGTGTGTTGCCATGTCCTCTGTCTCGCCTGATCCGGAAGAGGCGGTGGTCCGTCGGGCACGTACCTCCGACGTGCCCCGGATCAAGGAACTCATCGATCAGTACGCGGGTCGCATCCTGTTGGAGAAGAATCTCGTCACCCTGTACGAGGCCGTGCAGGAGTTCTGGGTCGCCGACATCGGCGGTGAGGTGGTCGGTTGCGGTGCGCTGCACGTGCTCTGGGCCGACCTCGGCGAGGTCCGCACGGTCGCCGTCGACACCGCCCATGCAGGCCGTGGCATCGGTCACCAACTGGTCGACCGGCTGATGGCGGTCGCCCGCGAACTCCAGCTGTCCCGGGTCTTCGTGCTCACCTTCGAGACCTCGTTCTTCGGCCGACACGGCTTCGCCGAGATCCAGGGCACCCCGGTCACCCGCGAGGTGTTCGAGGAGATGTGCCGCTCCTACGACACAGGTGTCGCCGAGTTCCTCGACCTCAGCTACGTGAAGCCGAACACCCTCGGCAACACCCGGATGCTCGCGACGCTCGACTGACCGAATCCGCGGCGAATCCCGACCGGGACACCATTCGTCCGCGCAGACTCACGACCGATCAGACAGGAGACCCTCGATGGCGATCTTCGCCGTGCACTACACCTACACCCCGGCCAAGGCTGCGATCCGCGACGAACACCGGCCACTGCACCGCGCGTGGCTCGGCGAGGAATACGACGCCGGCAATGTGCTCGCGACCGGCCCCTACCCGGACGGCACCGGCGCGTTGCTCCTCATCCGCGCCGACAGCCTCGACGGTGCGGAGACATTCATGGCCAACGACCCGTTCCAGGCGCATCGCGCCGTCGACGGCATCCGCATCGTCGAGTGGACTCAGGTGAAGGGCCCGTTCGCCGACTGAGCCCGCCACCCGAGTCCCCCGGTCACGACTTCGCGTTCTCCGAACGTCTGGCCGAGACCAGGCTCGTGACCGTCGTGATCACCAGGGTCAGCACGATGACACTCAACGACACGGCGGTGCTGATCTCGGGCACCGACACATGCTCGCCACCGTTGATGAACGGCAGTGTGTTCTCGTGCAGGGCGTGCAGCACCAGCTTGACCCCGATGAAGGCGAGGATGAACGCCAGCCCGTAGGACAGGTGCACCAACTTGTCGAGCAATCCGCCGAGTAGGAAGAACAGCTGGCGAAGGCCCATGAGCGCGAAGGCGTTCGCCGTGAACACCAGGTACGGCTCCTGGGTGAGCCCGTAGATGGCCGGGATCGAGTCGAGGGCGAACAGCACATCGGTGAACCCGATGACGACGAGCACCATCAGCATCGGGGTGGCCAAGCGCTTCCCGTTGGCCCGGGTGAACAGTTTGTCGCCGTCGTAGGTGTCCGAGGTGCGCAGCACCTTCTTGACGAGGCGCTCCGTCCGGCTCTCCCGAGCTTCCTCGTGCTCGACCGGATCGTCGCTCTCACTGACGAGTTTCACCGCGGTGTAGATCAGGATCGCGCCGAACAGATAGAAGACCCAGCTGTATGCGTTGATGGCGGCTGCGCCCAGTGCGATGAAGATGCCGCGCATCACCAGCGCCATCAGGATGCCGAGCAGCAAGACCTTCTGCTGATACTCCCGGGGCACCGCGAACTTCGACATGATGATGACGAAGACGAACAGATTGTCGACCGACAATGCCTTCTCGGTCACGTAACCGGCGAAATACTCACCGCCGAACGTGCCGCCCCACTTCCACCACACGAAGAGTCCGAACAGGACGGCGATCGAGATGTACACCGCCGACCACGTTCCGGATTCCTTGAGGGACGGGGCGTGGGGCACCCGGACATGGGCAAAGAAGTCGAAGACGAACAGGCCCAGGATCACCACACAGGTGACGATCCAGACCGTTGCCGAAACATCCATGGAAATGATCTCCTCCAGCGCGCAGCACAAGGTTGCGATGCCAGAGGTCTCTCCCGCCGGAACGGATCACCTGTTCCGACCGACGAATCCGGGCCGTCCCCGTCGGCGATGATCGGCATCGTGACAGGGAAGCGACCGTATTGACGGAAACGCCGCGAGATCGGGGATACTCCCCTCTTCGATCGTGGATCAGCCTAGTACACGTTGAGCCCCGCCCGCAGCAGGGCGCACCGCAACGCGCTACTCCCCTGCGTCTTCGTCGCCGCCACCGCCGGTGATGGACGTGATCACACCCGCGAGATCCTCCGGCTTCACGAGCACCTCGCGCGCCTTGGAGCCCTCGCTGGGGCCGACCACCCCGCGCGTTTCCATCAGGTCCATCAGGCGCCCGGCCTTGGCAAATCCGACACGCAGTTTGCGCTGCAGCATCGACGTCGAGCCGAACTGACTCGACACCACCAACTCGATCGCCTGCAACAGATCGTCGAGGTCGTTTCCGATGTCGCCGTCGATGTCCTTCTTGTCGCCGGCCTTTGCGGTGGTGACGCCCTCGGTGTACTCCGGTTCGCTCTGCTCGCGGGTGAAGTCGACGACGGCCTGGATCTCTTCGTCGGTGATGAAGGCACCTTGCATACGGATCGGCTTGTTGGCGCCCATCGGCAGGAACAGTCCGTCACCCATGCCGATCAGCTTCTCGGCACCCGGCTGGTCGAGGATGACCCGAGAGTCGGTCAACGACGATGTCGCGAATGCCAGCCGCGACGGCACGTTCGTCTTGATCAGACCGGTCACCACGTCCACGGAGGGTCGCTGGGTGGCGAGCACCAGGTGGATACCGGCGGCACGGGCCTTCTGCGTGATACGGACGATCGCGTCTTCCACGTCTCTCGGCGCGGTCATCATCAGGTCGGCGAGCTCATCGACGATGGCCAGGATGTAGGGGTACGGCTTGTAGACGCGTTCGGAACCCAGCGGTGTGGTGATCTCGCCGGAACGGACCTTGGAGTTGAAGTCGTCGATGTGTCGCACCCGCGACGCCTTCATGTCCTGGTAGCGCTGTTCCATCTCCTCGACCAGCCACGCCAGGGCCGCCGCAGCCTTCTTCGGCTGCGTGATGATCGGCGTGATCAGGTGCGGAATCCCCTCGTACGGCGTCAATTCCACCATCTTCGGGTCGATCAGGATCATGCGCACGTCTTCGGGCGTGGCCCGCGAGAGCAGCGACACCAGCATCGAGTTGACGAAACTCGACTTACCCGAGCCGGTAGAACCGGCCACCAGCAGGTGGGGCATCTTCGCCAGGTTGGCACTGACGAACTCGCCCTCGATGTCCTTGCCCAACCCGATGACCAGCGGATGGGTGTCCTTGCGCGTCTTGGGAGCCTTGAGGACGTCGGCCAGCCGCACCATCTCGCGGTCGCTGTTGGGCACCTCGATGCCGACCGCGGACTTACCCGGGATCGGCGCCAGCAACCGCACGTTGTCGGTGGCCACCGCGTAGGCGATGTTGCGTTGCAGCGCAGTGATCTTCTCCACCTTCACGCCGGGTCCGAGTTCCACCTCGTAGCGCGTCACGGTGGGCCCACGGGTGTAGCCGGTGACCGCCGCATCGATCTTGAACTGTTCCATGACACCGGTGATCCGATCGATCATCTCGTCGTTGGAACGGCCGCCCTGCTTGGGCGGCTCTCCGTCGATCAGCAGACTCGACGGCGGCAGGTGATAGTCACCGTCCCCGGGCGGCGTGACCGGCACGACCGGCTCGGAGGTCTCTTCGGCCACCGGTGTGGGCGCCGCGTGCGGTCGAGTCGGTTTCGGCTTCTTCGGGCTCGTCCGCCGCGGCGCGGGTGCCGGCTCGTCGTCGACCTCGATCTGTTCGGTGATCTCGTCGTCGAGCGGGACCGTGGTCGCCGCGGCGAAATCGGCGGCATCCACATCGGGGTCGACGGGTCGACGGCGCCTGCGTCTGCGCACGGGCTCGGCGTCGGGTGGGTAATTACTGTAGGGATCCGACGAGTACCCGGACCGCGAGTCGAACACCTCGGTGACCTGCTCCGCCGGTTCCGAGTTGTCGGCATCGTCCTCGTCCTCGGCGAGGTCGTCGTCGAGATCGTCCCACGGGGCGGAATCGGTACGGGCCATGCCCAGTCCGAGGTATCCGGTGATCCCGTCGATGACCTCTCGCACCGTCATACCGGTGAGCACCAAGGCGCCGAACGCGATGCAGAGCACCAGAACCGGGACCGAGATCCAGGCTGTGACACCGTTGGTCAACGGCGTACCGACCGCGAACCCGAGGAAACCGCCTGCCTCCGACCGTCCGGGGAAGTCCACCGGCGCGCCGCCGACCAGGTGCACGAGGCCCAGGATCGGCAGCACGATCAGGAGTCCGGCCCCCAGGTAGCGTGCCCGGCGGTGCGGATTCGGCGGACGACGCATCAAGATGACCGCGATGGCCAGCAGCGCGAGCGGGACGACGACCGCGCCGACGCCCACGATCGCCCGGATCAGGGCATCGATGAACGCACCCACCGGCCCGGCCGCGCCGAACCAGACGCTGGCCGCGACCAGCAGTGCCAGCGCCAACAGGCCCAGGGCCACACCATCTCGACGATGCGAATGTCCGGCCAGATCCGCGCGCGGCTGCGCCGCCGGACGTCGGCGACCCGCGCTGCGGCCCGTGTCCTCGACGATCGGTCCGTCGAGATCGAACCCCTCGTCGTCGGCGTCTGCGGGCTCCTCGTCGACATACCGTCCGGCGCGCGGGTCGTCGGCGTGCGCGGAACTCGCCCGTGCCAGGCTGCCGACACCTCGAGCCATCAGTGACCAACCGGCGCCCAGACCGCGACCGACCGCGGACGCGCCGGTGGCGGCCACCGAACGACGATGGATGTCCGCGGACGCGTCGGCCCGACGGCTCGGCGTCGACGACCGGCCGCTGCGCGATGACCCACTCCGTGAACTCGACGCACGGCCCCCCGAGGAGCCGCGTGACGTGGACGAACGCGCGCCGGTACTGCGTGTCCCGCGGGTACCAGACTTCGTGGTGCCTGCGGTCGCGCGCGAGGTCGTCTTTCGCGCACCCGTGGTTGCTTTCGAAGCCATGCCCGACAGCCTAGTCGGCACCCGTCACGTGAGTCACATGGGCAACACTGGCAACGCGATTGTGTGTCGAATTCGTAACCGGCAGACGTAACCGCCGGCATTCATGATCGACGCCGTCAGAGACCGCGTTTCGCAGCGACCAGCGCCGACACCGCATCGTCGGCGCCGTCGAATCGCACATCCACCGGAGCCCGACCGAAGGCGAACATGACCAGTTCGCCCGGGCTGCCGGTCACCGTCACCGGATCACCACTTCCGGCGGTCACCACCTGGCGTCCGTCGACGGTCTGCAACGTCGTCGATGCCGGCGAGTTCTTGAGGGTCATCTTGCCCATCGATTTCGCCGGGGTCAGCAGCGCATTCTGCAGTTCCGTGGAGAGTGTCCGGGGCGTCCAGTCCGAGTCCGGTGCGGCAGCACCGCGCAGCACGTCCTCATGGTGCACGAACATCTCCGCGAGATTGGCCCAACGATCCACCAGACGAAACGGCGAGTAGATCGGTGGCCCGGAGGCCAATTGCTCCACCAACGTCTCCCACGGCAAATCGGTGGCCTCCAACCGAACCTTCTCGGTGTGCCCGGCGAACTGTTCGAGGAGGATGCCCGGCCCGGTGTCGGGGCGACGTTCGCGGACGACCAGATGTGCGGTCAGATCCCGGGTGGTCCACCCGGCACAGAGCGTGGGAGCGTCGGGTCCGACCGATCGCAGTGTCTCGACGAGGGCAGCGCGTTCTTCGCGGGCAAGGGTCACCCCTTCACCCTAGGTCGCTCAGGACCCGACGGCGAGTACGGTCGGCACGATCATCGGTCGCCGACGATAGGTCTCGGCTACCCAGCGTCCCACCGCGCGTCGGATCGTCTGCGCGATCCGGTGTGCGTCCGTGACTCCCTCGGCGGCAAGGGCATCGAGCGCCTGGTCGACCAGGTCCGCCGCCGCCTTGAGCGCGTCGGGATCGTCGGAGAATCCTCGACCGGACACCTCCGGGGCGCTCACCGCCCGTCCGGTCGTTGGATCGATGGCCACGGTGATGGAGATGAAACCACCTTCGCCGAGCACCAGACGTTCGGACAGGGTCGATTCGCCGACGTCACCGACGGACAGACCGTCGACGTACACGTGCCCGACCGGGACACGACCGACGATCCCGGCGCGGCCGTCCACCAGATCCACCACGACGCCGTCCTCGGCGAGCACGACACGGTCCTCGGCGACCCCGGTCGCCACGGCGAGCGCCGCGTTGGCGCGCAGGTGTCGCCACTCCCCGTGCACCGGCATCGCATTCGACGGCCGCACCGCGTTGTAGAGGTAGAGCAGTTCGCCTGCCGACGCGTGGCCGGAAACGTGCACCTTGGCGTTCTGCTGGGTGATGACCGTTGCGCCGCGCCGGGCCAGACCGTTGACCACCGCGAACACCGAGTTCTCGTTGCCCGGGATCAGCGACGATGCGAGCACCACCAGATCGTCGGCGCGGATGTTGATCTGACGGTGTTCGCCACGGGCCATCCGCGACAGCGCCGACAACGGCTCACCTTGCGAACCGGTCGAGATGAGCACCAGTCGGTTGTCGGGCAACGTGGCGGCGGTGTCGAGATCCACGACCACACCGTCCGGCACCGACAGGTAGCCGAGATCCTGCGCGATCTGCATGTTGCGGACCATCGACCGCCCGACGAACGTGACCCGACGATTGTGGGCGTGCGCGACGTCGACGATCTGCTGGATCCGGTGCACGTGACTGGCGAAGGACGCCACGATCACCCGCTGCCGGGCGCGTCCGATGACCTGGTCGAGCACGGCACCGATCTCGCGTTCCGGGGTGACGAAGCCCGGCACCTCGGCGTTGGTCGAGTCCACCAGGAACAGGTCGACCCCCTCGTCGCCGAGGCGGCTGAATCCGGCGAGGTCGGTGAGGCGTCCGTCGAGCGGTAACTGATCGAGTTTGATGTCGCCGGTGTGCAGGGCAACACCGGCGCCGGTACGAATGGCGACCGCGATCGCGTCCGGGATCGAGTGATTGACCGCGAAGAACTCGCAGTCGAACGGACCGTGAGTGGTCTGGTCCCCTTCCGCGACCTGGACGAGCTTGGGCCGCAGACGGTGCTCGCGGCACTTCGCCTCGACCAGTGCGAGGGTGAACTTCGACCCGACGACCGGGATGTCGCTGCGCAGCCGCAGCAGGAACGGCACGGCGCCGATGTGGTCCTCGTGGCCGTGCGTGAGGATGAGCGCATCGACGTCGTCCATGCGGTCTTCGATGTAGGTGAAGTCCGGCAGGATGAGATCGACACCGGGCTGGGCGTCTTCGGGGAACAGGACACCGCAGTCGACGATGAGCAGCCGGCCGTCGTATTCGAAGACGGTCATGTTGCGACCGATCTCACCGATCCCGCCGAGGGCCACCACTCGCAGACCGTTCTTGGGCGCCCGCGGCGGCAGACCGAGGCGATCGACGGCCGCTTCGACCGGCGGCTTCTGCGCACCGCGATCCGACGCGGAGGCCCGGTCCTTGCGACCACCTCCCCGCTTGGCGGGCGCCTTCTTGCCCTGTTCCTTCTTGGCAGGCTGACGCTTGGACCCGCCGGCCTTCGACGACGTGTCCGAGGCCTGGGATCGCGATGGCGAATCCTCTTGCGCCGGAGACGACTTCACCGATTCGGTGGGCTCCTCGAGCGTGGGTGTCGGGTCCGTGGGCGCCGGTGCGGGCGGCCCGGCCTGACGGCTGGCGCTACGGCGGCGACGCGTCGGCCCGGTCATCAGACCAGCACGCTAGCTGCTCGGAGATCGGCGATCAGCGCTTCGATCTGCGGACCGTCCGCCGGCACCTGCGGCAGGCGTGGATCGCCGACGTCGAAGCCCAGGATGCGCAGCGACGCCTTCACCATGGTCACTCCCCCGAGCCGCCCCATCGCATTCACCAGCGGCAGCATCGAGATGTTGATCTCGCGAGCGGTCTTCATGTCACCTTTCTCGAAGGCGATCAGCATGTCCCGCAACCGATCCGGTACGAGGTGTCCGATCACGCTGACGTAGCCGGTGGCACCCACCGACAACCAGGGCAGGTTCAGGGCGTCCTCACCGGACAGGTACTCGAGATCGGTGGAGGCGATGATGCCTGCCGCGGAGTGCAGGTCGCCCTTGGCGTCCTTCACCCCCTTGATCCGCGGGTGCTCGGCGAGCGCCAGCATCGTGTCGTTGGCAATCGGCACGACCGAACGCGGTGGGATGTCGTAGAGCAGCACGGGCAGCTCGGTCGCATCGGCGACCGCCCGAAAGTGGGCCAGCAATCCGGCCTGCGGCGGCTTGGAGTAGTACGGCGTCACGACGAGCAACCCGTGGGCACCGATCCGCTCGGCCTCGATGGCGAAGCGCACGCTCTCCGCGGTGTCGTAACTGCCTGCGCCCTGGGTGATCCGTGCGCGATCTCCGACGGCGTCGAGAACCACCCGCAGCAGGTCGAATTTCTCCTGGACGGTCGTCGTCGGCGACTCACCGGTGGTGCCGGACACCACGAGTCCGTCGCAGCCCTTGGAGACCAGGTGATCGGCCAGCTCGGCGGCCTTGTCCAGATCCAGCGCACCGTTCGGCTTGAACGGGGTCACCATGGCCACGCCGATGGTCCCGAACGGGTGTGTCTGCAGCTGGTCTGCGCCTGCGTTCATGGTGCTCAAGGCTACCTTCTCCCTGACGCCATCACGCGTGCGGGCGGCGGGTGTCGCGGACCTCAGCCCTCGAGCACATACGGCGAGGTCGCGACCTCCGTACCGTCGGCGAGTGTGCCGATCTCGAAGTCGCCGAACACGGTCGGTGCCACCCGCATGAGTTGCCGAAGACATTCGACCGCGAGCTGACGGATCTCGACGTCGGCGTGCTCGGTGGCACGCATCCCGACGAAGTGGCGCCACGCCCGATAGTTGCCGGTGACGACGATCTTGGTCTCGGTGGCGTTGGGCAGCACCGATCGCGCCGCCTGGCGAGCCTGTTTGCGCCGCAGGATGGCATTGGGAACGTCGGCGAACTTCGCCTCGAGAGCGTCGAGCAGTTCGCTGTAGGCCTTGCGGCTCGCATCCGTGGCCTCGGTGAACAGGGCCTCGAGTTCGGCGTCACCGCGAATCGCGGGCGGCGCGACGACATTCGAGTCGTGTTCGGGCACGAAACGCTGCGAGAGCTGCGAGTACGAGAAATGACGGTGCCGAATCAGTTCGTGGGTGCACGATCGCGAGATACCGGTGATGTAGAAGGTCACCGACGCGTGCTCGAGCAGCGACAGATGTCCGACCTCGAGGATGTGACGCAGGTATCCGGCGTTGGTCGCGGTCCGCGGGTTCGGCTTGTCCCAGCTCTGATAGCAGGCTCGGCCGGAGAACTCGACGAGGGCCTCGCCGCCGTCGGCGTCGGTGCTCCAGTCCACATCGGAGGGTGCGGTGAACTGCGTTGCGGCCACCATCTGCACCTTCAACGGCACCAATTCGGACACGCTGCCTCCTCGACGTTGCGCACGGCGCCACCGCTGCGCCGGTGGCCACCCGTCGATTGTCCACGAGGTCGGTGGCGCGGCGGGCATCACCCCGCGCCACGACCCCCGGGTCCCACCGCAACGGTGACCTCGAGGTCGACGCGTTCGTCGTAGAAGCAGATCAGGTCACGCACCGGCACGGCGTCGTTGAGCGGATCACGGTAGGTCCAGGCGACATCGGCGACCGTGCGGTCGTCGGCGCGGGCCGACCAATACGTCGCATGACCCTTGTATGCGCACGTCGTGATGGTGTCGCTGGGCTCGAGCCGATCGAGGTCCACGTCGTCGGCCGGGATGTAGTACCGCGGCGGCAGATGGGTCTCGAGCAACAGCGTGGCCCGGTGCGTATCGGCCAGGACGACGTCGTCGAGACTGACCACGACGTGCCGGGAGGTGGGCAGGCAGTCGATGCGTTTGAACGGGTCGTGCGGGTGGGAGATGACGGTCTGTTCTTCCTCACGCCATTCGTCGAACGCCGCGAAGTCCAGCACGATGTACCCGGCCAGATCGGGATCGTCCGGCGCGAAACCCGCCGCATACAACGGCCCGTCTGCCGACTGGATCGTCCACGTGGCCCCCGCACACGTGTGCAGGGAGAACGGATGGTCCGGGGTCAGGATCGGTGGATGATGGGCGGCCGGTGTCACCGCAACCGGATCGGTGATCGGCGGATGGACGTCGACGATCGGCACGGCGTAGGAACCGACCACCCGATACGGCTCCCACACCTGCACGACGTCCAGGGTGTCGACGATCGTCTGACCGCCGACCACGGCCCGCAGCCGCCTGCGCATCGCACACCATCGCACGCGGTCCAGAGCCGACATCGTGAGCTGGTCCATCGAGATCGCCATGTCCTGATCCTGCTCCGCCACGGCCGATCGCACCAGTGCCGGTGACGTCCGGATGAACTTTGCGCGACATCGGACCGAAGTCGCACGAGAACAACGGATTCCGGCCCGTGGGCCGCTCGCATTCGTGGCACCCGGTGCCGCATGATGTGCCTCGTGTCTGCACAGCTCACCGATGATCAACCCCCTTCGTCGACGCCGTCCGGCGTCGACAGACGAACGATTCTGCGTTCGGGGGCGTTGGCCGCGGGTGTCACCACCGGACTGGCGATCGCACCGACGTCGCTGTCCTCGGCCTCCGCGGCACCCACCCCCAACGTGGCCACCGTCTTCGCCCACGGTGTCGCCTCGGGTGATCCCCTGCCGGACGCGGTGATCCTGTGGACGCGGGTGACCCCCACCCCCGCGGCCCGACCCGGGTCCGGCGTCGGCCCGGACACCGACATCGAGTGGGAGATCGGCCGTGACCGCGCGCTGCGTTCGGTGACCGCATCCGGCACCGTGGTCGCGACGGCCGAGTCGGATCACACGGTCAAGCTCGACGTCACCGGATTGCCGTCGGACACCGTGCTCTACTACCGCTTTCGGGTGGTGTCGGGACCGGCCGCAGGCGCGGTCTCGCCGACCGGACGGACCCGAACCGCACCCGCCGACAGCGCCGACGTCGCGCGGGTCCGCTTCGGGGTGGTGTCGTGTTCGAATTGGGAGGCAGGATACTTCGGCGCCTACCGTCATCTGCGCGCGCATCACGACGTGGACGCCATCGTGCATCTCGGCGATTATTTCTACGAATACGAGACCGGCGGTTACACCGGCAAGAACGGCGTCGTCCGGACGGTCTCGCCGCCCAACGAGACGGTCTCGCTGCGCGACTACCGGATCCGGCACGGCCTGTACAAGACCGATCCCGACCTGGCCGCCCTGCATCGAGAACTGCCCTGGATCTGCACCTGGGACGACCATGAGTCGGCGAATGATTCATGGTCGTCGGGCGCGGAGAACCACAGCGCAGGCGAAGGAGGATGGGCGGCCCGTAAGGCGGCGTCCGAGCGCGCCTACTACGAATGGATGCCGGTGCGTCCGGCCGTCTCCGGCACCCGCAGGCACCTGTACCGGCGCCTGCGGTACGGACGACTGTTGGAGCTGTCCATGCTGGATCTGCGCACCTACCGCGACGCACAGGTGTCGCGGACCTCACGGCGCACCGACGACCCGGCCCGGAGCATCACCGGCGCGGCCCAGATGCGTTGGCTGACAGAAGGACTGGCATCATCACCGACCCGGTGGCGCATCGTCGGCAATCCGGTGATGATCTCGCCCGTGGTGATCCCGCCGCTCGATGCCCGCAATGCCGCCGCCCTCACCGAGACGTTGGGGCTCCCGGCGGGCGGGGTGCCCTACAACGCCGATCAGTGGGACGGATACACCGCGGACCGTCGGCGCCTGCTCGACACCATCAGATCGCGTCACATCGACAACGTCGTGTTCATCACCGGCGACATCCACTCGTCGTGGGCCTGCGACGTCCCTGTCGACGCGGCGAACTACCCCGCGGCGGGCACCGTGGCGACCGAGTTGGTCGTGCCGTCGGTGACGTCGTCCAACATCGACGACATCCTGAAGGTCCCCGAGCACACCGTGGGTGCCGCGGTTCCGCCCGCGATCATGGCGGTCAACCGCCATGTCCGGTGGAACGACTTCGACGCGCACGGTTACGGCCTGCTGACGGTCGACGCCGCGGCGGCACAGATGGACTGGTACTTCGTCGTCGACAAGGCCGATCCGCACACCGCGCGCTATCACGCCCGATCCTTCCGGGTACGGTCCGGAACCCAGCGTGTCGAACCCGCGGCTCGGCCGGCGGGCTAGTGTCACGAACAGGTCTCGCCCAGCCCGACCCGAACAGACAGCACCATCCAGATCCGACAGATCCGACGAGGAAAGGTCCACGATGACTCCGACACGCTCCCTGCCCGCCCGCCGACTCGCGGCCACCCTGGCCGCACTCGCGGTGGTGGGCATGCCCGCACTCGCGCCGACGATGGTCGGCAGCGCCGGCGCGGCCCCCTCTCAGCAGAGCGCGGTGGCCGCGACGCCTGCCGCAGTCGAACTCGCGGGCACGGAGAACACCCGGACCTTCGCCAACTACCGCACGACGGCCGGTCGCAAGCTCAACGATCGCGTCATCCGCAGCGACGATCTGTCGAGTCTGACCGCCGCGGACATGAAGAAGCTCGCATCCCTGCACGTGACGTCGATCATCGATTTCCGCACTCAGATCGAACGCACCATCCAGCCCGAGCCGCAGGTCCCCGGTGCGACACTGCACAACTTCGACGTCCTCGGCGCGGCACCGGTCACCACGTTGGTGGACCTGTCGTCGGCCTACCGCACCTTCGTCACCGACGCCCACGCCCGTTCGGCATTCCGAAACACGCTGCTGGACATCAAGTCCACCGCAGGCAAGGGCGATGCCGTGCTGTATCACTGCTCCGCGGGTAAGGACCGGACCGGGTGGGCCTCGGCGGTCCTGCTGACCATCGTGGGTGTCGACCGCGCGACCGTCGAGCGGGACTTCCTGGCCAGCAACACCTTCCGGCACGCCAGCGCGAACGACCCGCTCAACGGGGTGAACATCTCCTGGCTGCGCTCCGCCTTCGCCGCCGCGGATCAGACCTTCGGCAGCTTCGACAACTACGTCCACAAGGGCCTGGGGCTGACGAACGCCGACATCGCAGGACTGAAGAAGGCCGTACTGGCCTGACGCTCGCGCTGGCGAGACCGGCTGCACGGCAGTCGGTCTCGCCAGCACTCGGCTGTGCCGCGCCGCTCAGGCGTCGACGATGGCCGAGAGCTTCGCGAACGTGTCCTCCCAGCCGTGCACCGCGATCGACGTGATGCCGAGATCCTGCACCGGGCGGTCGTTTCCACCTTCGTCGAGCCGATCCCCGAAGAACAGGATGTCTTCGCGGCCCAGGTCGAGGATCGACATGAGTTTGCGTGCGCCGTAAGCCTTGTCGATGCCCTTCTTGGTGACATCCACCGATGTGGACCCACCGCTGCGCACCTCGAGATCAGGCAACCGCTGCGCCCCGTAGGCACGCAGCGCCTCCTTCTTGGCCCCGTCGGGATCCCACGCGGCCTTGGCATCCACCGGCGCCGTCTGACCGAGCGCACTGAAGGTGATCTGGCTGCCCCGATCCTCCAGCACCGGCCCCCAGGTATCGGTCTCCCACAACCCCAGTTCCTTGGCTCCGGTCTCGAGGACCTCCAGCGTGCGCGCCTTCTCGTCGTCGGTCAGGTATTCGGCATAGACCGTTTCCCATTCCGTGCCCGACCACCGCACGTACTGGGTGCCACAGGTGGGCATCAGATGCAGATTCGCCGCGCCGGCGAACGATCCGAGTCGGTCGATCACCTGGGCCTGGAACTGCGCGAAACGACCTCCGGAGATGATGCATCCCGCCGTGGTGTCCAGCATTCTCGTGAGGACACCGGCGATCTCGTCGGGCAGTGGACTCTTCGACGGTGCCAAGGTGTCGTCGAGGTCGAACATGACCAGTCGATAGTCCCTGCCCTGGTACGAAACCGTCATCTACGTCCTCCCGATCGGATGCTGGCGCATGCGGTTCCCAGCATGTCATCCCTCGTCGGCGCCTGCACCCCGGGGTTACGCGAGGTCAGGCGCATTCGGCCCGACTGTGGCCGCGGTCGCATCGAGCAGCCGGAGCGCCTCGGTCCGGTTCACCCGCGCCAAGGTCATCGCCGCGATCAACGAACCGGTGACGATCCGCGCGCGTGACGCCACCGCGACCTCGTCCGCGTCCGGGAACCGCGCTCGCACCCCGGCCGTGACCGCGGTCGACAGCTCCGCGTGATAGGCGGCGACGACCTCCCGGATCGCCGCGTCGTCGCCGAGTGAGGTGGCGGCGGTACCGACGAGCAGGCATCCGGTGGGATCGGTGGCGTCGTCGAGGTGCTCGATCCAGGCCGCCAGGTCGCGGACGTGGCGCTCCAGCGCGTCATCAGCCACCTCATGTGTGCGCAACGGCCGTAGCCGTGGCCGCACGATCGTGTCGAGATATTCCTGCACGGCGGCGTCGAACAGCCCCCGCATGCTGCCGAAGGCGTGGTAGACACTCGACCGCGACAATCCGGTGGCACGTTCGACCTCGGCGACCGAGACCGCATCGAAGCCCTTCTTCCAGAAGAGGTTTCGCGCAGCGGCGATGACCTCTGCCTGCTGATAACCCGGCGTCCTTCCCATCGGCTCTCCCCGTCGTCGTACCCACGATGTTTGTCGTCTGTGGATTCTAGACCTATTCTGTAACGATCAGTACACAATAAGTCGAAGGAGCTGTCCATGACCGTCACCAGCACCCAGATCCAGCTCGTGAACCGACCCCACGGGTGGCCTACCGCCGACGATTTCGCCACCGTGACCGTCGAGTACGGCGACCTGGCACCCGGCCAGGTGCGGGTGGCCAACGAGTTCGTCTCCGTCGACCCATACATGCGCGGACGCATGATCGACACCCGCAGCTACATTCCGCCGCTCGCACTCGGAGAGACGATGACCGGCGGAGCGGTGGGGCGTGTCCTCGAGAGCACCGTCGACGAACTCCCGGTCGGCGCGCTGGTCACGCATCAGTTCGGATGGCGTGACGTGACCCAAGAAGATGCTGCGGGTTTCCGGGTGCTGCCCGAGCCGCCCCAAGGGGTTTCGTCGTCGGTCTACCTGGGAGTGCTGGGGATGACCGGACTGACCGCATACGTCGGCCTGCTGACGGTCGCCGCGATGCAGCCGGGTGACACGGTCTTCATCTCCGGCGCCGCCGGCGCGGTCGGCACCGCGGCAGGCCAGATCGCCCGCCTCAAGGGAGCCGGGCGCGTCATCGGATCGGCGGGCACTCCCGAGAAGGTGGCTCTGCTGACCGAACGCTACGGCTACGACGCCGCGTTCGACTACAAGGACGGACCGGTCCGCAAGCAGCTGCGGGCCGCTGCACCTGATGGGATCGACGTCTACTTCGACAACGTCGGCGGCGACCACCTCGAAGCCGCGCTCGATTCGTTCAACGACGGTGGTCGCGCAGCGCTCTGCGGTGCGATCGCCCAGTACAACAGCACCGAGCGGACCCCGGGCCCGGCCAACATGGCCAACATCATCACTCGCGGCCTGACCCTGAAGGGCTTCACCATCGGCCACTACCTGGACCAGGCCGGTGCCTTCAATCGGGAGATGGGGCAATGGTTCGCCGACGGCGAGGTCGTGCACGACGAGACCGTCGTCGACGGCATCGACAATGCGGTCGACGCCTTCCTCGGGCTCATGCGCGGTGCGAACACCGGAAAAATGGTGGTACGCACGGCTTCCTGAGCCGCGCATCGCCGCCCACGTTCACCGGAGGGCCTTGCGCAGCGCCGGCGCGAGGTCACCCCGCTGTCCCACCTCGACCCGATCGAGGTCCAGCCAGGTGGCCATCGCCCGCAGATCGTGCGCCAGCCGATCGGCGACCACCGAGCGCTCCCGACCGTCTTCCAGAAAGACGCCGAGGGCGAGCAGGGCGCCGGTCTTCCGGTCGGCCTTCAGGTCGACGCGCGCGGCGATATCGGACCCCATCAGATAGGGGTGCACGTAATAGCCGTGCACGCGTTTGTGTTCGGGTACGTAGATCTCGATGCGGTAGTGGAAGTCGAAGAGCCGGTGCGCCCGCGGACGGTAGAACACCACCGGATCGAACGGCGACAGGATCGCCGACCGTCGCACCTGCCGGGGCGTCGTCGCTCCCGCGTGGAGGTATGCCTGATCGGTCCATCCCTCGACGGCGACCGGGATCAGCTCGCCCGCATCGACGAGATCGGCGACCGCGGGCCGCACGTCGACCGCCTTGGTTCGGTAGTAGTCGGCGAGATCGGCGACGGTGGCGACGCCGAGCGCAGCACCGGCACGGGCGATCAATTCGCGGTGCGCCTCGGTCTTGTCGACCGTGCGCGCCACGATCTCCGGTGCGATGACCCGCTCGGTCAGATCGTAATGGCGGACGAAATTGCCGTTGCGTACCGCGGACAGGTCACCAGAGGCGAACATGGCCTCACACACGTGTTTGACCTCACCGCGATGCCACCATCCACCCGGGGTGCCTGTGGGGCGTTCGATGCCCAGCCGTTCCTCGATCTGTTTCGGTGTGCACGCACCGACGTCACCGATCACCGCGTGGACGTCGCGCGCAAGGTCACGGTTGCGACGCATGACCTCTTTGGTGAAGCGGTATCGGCCGTCGCGGAATTCGTCTCGGCGCCAACCGAAGAGCGGCCAATCCTCGACCGGTATCAGTGCGGCCTCGTGGGCCCAGTACTCGACCAGCAGACGGTCACCGCGACGCGGACGCCACGCGGCCCGGTCGAGCAGTGCCCGGTCGTAGTCGCCGATCCGACTGAACATCGGCAGATAGTGGGCACGCACCGCGATGTTGACCGAATCCATCTGCACCAGTCGTGTCCGCCCGACGACTCGCCGCAGATGCGCCATGGTGGGCGTGCCCGCAGGGGCTCGGTCGGTGAAACCCTGTGCGGCCAGCGCGATCCTGCGCGCCTGGGCGGCCGAGACGGACGCCCGGGTCATCCGCGGGTGTGTCGAACGTAGTCGACGAACCGATAACGCACCCCGGTCGTCGACGAGAGCCACTCCCCCGTCACCGCGGTATCCCACGCATACGGATCGACCTCGGGTGCGAATGCGTCGGCACCCTCGACCAGCACATCGATCTCCGTCAGTCGCAGATGCGTCGCCGATTCCATTGCTGCGGCATAGATCTCACCACCGCCCATCACCACCACCTCGTGGTCGGCGACCCGGTCGAGCGCCTCGGCGAGGCTGTGCACGACATCTGCCCCATCGGCCTCGAAGCTGTCCGAACGGGTGATGACCACGTTGCGCCTGCCCGGTAGCGGACGGAACCGCGAGGGCAGTGACTCCCAGGTCTTTCGCCCCATCAGCACCGCATGAGACGCGGTGACCTCACGGAAATGCGCCATGTCCTCGGGCACGTGCCATGGGATGGCGTTGTCGCGGCCGATTGCGCCGGCACGGTCTTGCGCCCAGACCAATGTGATCGTTCGCTGCGTCATCGCCCCAACCTCATCGCCCCAGCCTCATCGGCCACTCACACCGCCACCGGCGCCTTGATTCCCGGATGCGACTGGTAGCCGACCACCGCGATGTCGTCGTACTCGTAGTCGAAGATCGAGTCCCGTTGGCGCAGTTCCAGAGTCGGGTATGGATACGGTTCACGCGAGAGCTGCAGGCGGACCTGCTCGACGTGGTTGTCGTAGATGTGACAGTCACCGCCGGTCCAGACGAACTCACCGACCTCGAGATCCGCCTGCTGGGCCATCATGTGGGTGAGCAGCGCGTAGGAGGCGATGTTGAACGGCACTCCGAGAAACAGGTCGGCACTGCGCTGGTAGAGCTGGCATGACAGCTTGCCGTCGGCGACGTAGAACTGGAAGAAGGCGTGGCACGGCGGCAGCGCCATCTGCGGGATCTCCCCGACGTTCCACGCCGAGACGATGTTGCGTCGCGAGTCGGGATCGCTCTTGAGCAGGTCGAGAGCCGCGGAGATCTGGTCGATGTGTTCACCCGACGGCGTCGGCCAACTGCGCCACTGCACGCCGTAGACCGGCCCGAGCTCTCCATCTGCTGCCGCCCATTCGTCCCAGATGGTGACACCGCGGTCCTGCAGCCAACGCACGTTGGAGTCGCCGCGCAGGAACCACAGGAGCTCGTAGACGATCGACTTCAGGTGCACCTTCTTGGTGGTGACCAGCGGGAAACCGTCGGCGAGGTCATAGCGCAGCTGATGTCCGAACAGGCTGCGCGTACCGGTTCCGGTGCGGTCGGCCTTGGGCGTACCCGTGTCGAGGACGAGTCGTAGCAGGTCCTCGTACGGGGTCGGGATGTCCCCGGCCGGGGTGATGTCTCGAATCGCCGTGCTCACGAGCCCGAGTCTAACGGGCGCACCTCGGTGAACCGGGCAACCGTGCGTCACGGCCGTTGCGATGTCCCGTCGGCGAAGCGCACGTCGAGCACGGTGGCCGGATGGCGTGGGGGCTCGCCGGGTGGATGGATGCCATGTGCTGCGAGTACCGGCCGCACGGCCGGGTGGACGACGCGATCCACGGCCTCCGCACACCTCTCCTCCGACTCCCAGACGTCGAGGTACGTCAGCGTCTTGTCGGGGTTCTCGATGGCGAGGTGCACCACGAGCCCGGGCATCGGGCTATCGCCCATCCGGGTGCTGATCTCGTCGTAGATCTCGGCCGTGATCGGGACGTTCTGGGTCCAGGCAAAGAATCCCATGTCGTTCACCCTCTTTTTCATCCGATGTACTATCGGATCAATATCGGTGTAGTTAGAGTAGGCCCGATGTCAGACGTGGTCAATGGTCGGCACACCGCCCCCGAACCCGGCGCCGGCGACACCGGACGGGAGACCCGGCGGTACGACTCCACGCGCCGACGGGCGGCTGCGGCACAGACCCGCAGTCGGGTCCTGGCGACGGCCCGGGAGTTGTTCATGGCCAACGGGTATGCGGCGACCACCATCGCCGATATCGCCCGCGGTGCCGGCGTCGTCGCCGACACCGTGTACGCGACGGTCGGTCGTAAGCCCGCCCTCTTCCGCGAGCTCATCGAGCTCGCGTTGTCGGGAACGGACGAGCCGGTGCCGGGCGCGCAACGCGAGTATGCGGTCCGCATGCGGGCCGAACCCGATGTCCGCAGCAAGTTGGCCATCTACGCCGAGGCCGTGACGGCGATCCAGTCGCGGTTGGCACCGCTGTTCTTGGTGTTGCGGGAGGCCGCGGCGGTCGACCCGGATCTGCGGGAGCTGTGGGACGAGATCACCCTGCGCCGCGCGACCAACATGCGGGCGCTGGCGGCCGACCTCGCGTCGGGCGGACAACTACGCGCCGACCTCGGGGTCGACGAAGTCGCCGACGTGATCTGGACCATGAACAGCTCCGAGTACTACGCGATGCTCGTCTTCGATCGCGAGTGGCAACCCGAGCGATTCACCTCCTGGCTGCACGACGCGTGGTGCCGGCTATTGCTGCCGTAGTGGCGCGACTCAGAACGGTGGTGGTCCGTCGGCGGTGTGCCGTCGACGGTTGCGGCTCCTCTCGGCCCGGCGTCGGGCGTGTTTGTTCGCCACCCGGGTGCGTACCCGGGTGGGCTGGTTGGTGTCTAGGATTCGTGGGCGATGCGGTGGTGCATGCGTGGGTGCCTGGAAACGGATACGCCGTAAGCCCGGGAACAGGTCCTCGTTGGTTTCGGCCTCACCCACGATGACCAGGCCTTCGGGCGTGGTGAACTCGGTGTGCAGGCGACCGTCCAGGTCGCGGTATTGGTCATCGAGCCAGTCGCCGAACGTCTTTCGACCATGATCGAACCGGCACTTGATATTCATGCCCTCCGCAGTCGTCTGACCACCCTGTGCCGGATCGTCATGGTCATACTCGGTGACGTGATCGGCATCCGATCGCCATGCCGAGGTCTCACAACCGGGTTCGACGCACACACCGTCACGAATACGCAGGAAAGTATCCAGGGCCGTGGAGGGGCGATACGGGTTCGACGGCAGGTGCGCCGGGAGGGTGTAGGTATCGTCGGCGCTTGCTGGAATACCCGACGGGATGAGCGGTTTCGTCACGCTGCCCTGTCGGGCGGCGATGTCGCGCACGTGTTCGGCGGAGATGACGCCGTGCCCGTCCATGTACGCCGGATGGTCAGCCCCACCCGCCAGAGTCGATTCATCACACACGACATGGATGACCGCCGTGGTGTCGACCGGCGGGATCGTGCCCGGCTCCGGGATCTGCGCGGTGCACTCATCGTGTCGGCACAGACACTCGAAGGTGGTGCCCGACAACAGTGCGAACATCGCATCCGACGCGCGCTGAGCTTTCGTGCGACCATCACGCTCACACACGGCATCGGCCAGCGCGGTCACCGCGGCGGCGGCGATGCGCACGTTTTCGGCTGCCATCAGGCCGGTGATCGTTGCGGTGCCGTCATCGCGTGGGTCGGTCCATACCCCACGCTCATCGAGCGCGACCTGGCGGCGTTCGCGGACGGCATCGGGGTCGTGGCGGAACACGATGCGATCACACATGTCGCGCAACCGCTTCCGCGACCACGACCCCCGCCGCGACCGCAACAACATTGCGATCTCGGCATCTACGTCGACTGCCGCCGACAACCCGTCGAGCAGGTCGGTCCGTGAGATGACCAATAGCGCCTGCTTCGGGGAAATGATCCCGTCGCGCAAACAGGCGAACACTTCCGGTAACCGATCTCGCAACGCGATCGCCTCGTTCAGCAAACACTCGGCGGCATGCTGGCTGATTGCCTGCGTCCGCGCAATCCGGGCCGCACAGTCGGCGAACCCATCCACGATCAACCCGTCCGACGACTCACGCGCCGCGATCAGCCGATCGAACAGCACTGCTACAGACTGGTATTCGGCCCACGCCAGAAACGACTTACCGCGCCCGAGCTCGGTCATCCCGCACAGGAGGTCGTTCATCTCGGCCTCATCCGGGTACACCGGATCGACATCACCGAGGAACCCGAGCGGCAACCCAGGCCACGATGAGGGCGAACCCAGCAACGACGACACGACGAACGACCTTTACAACACTCGAACCGACAATGCACACAGTGCTCGCGAGAAAACCCGCACCACTCGTCATCCGACCCGAAAGGCCCTGTCTCACACACCGTCGTCACTCAATCACTGTGCTGAAAACAAACTAACTCACCCCACCGACACGATTGACGCGCTCGCTCGACCACCGAATCCACGTCACTCTCGCGGCCACGTCACACTCGGATCCCGCACGTCTGCGCCGGGTCCGCGTCGTGCGTCGGCGGCGGCACGGCCGATCGCCGTCATACTCATGATCGTCCAATGATCGGGGACCTCGAGCAGATCGGTGAGCCCGTCGAGGTCGAAGGCGCGGAACTGCCGGCACGACAGACCCATCGATTGAGCCTGAATCGTCATGTGCGCCACGGCTTGACCGAGGTCGTAGCCGGCGAACTCGCTGTACTCCCAGTCGGTCCCCTCCACCCGACTGTGGCAGATGTTCACCACCAGAAGCGCCGCCGTCGACGCCCACGTCCGAGAGCTCGCCGCCAGACACTCGACGATCTGGTCCCAACCCGATGCTCGGCGACCGACGGCGTGAAAGGCCCACGGTTGAGAGTTGCCCGCCGACGGCGCCCATCGGGCCGCCTCGAGCAACACCGAGATCTCGTCCTCGTCGAGGGTGTGACTCAGATCGAATTCGCGCGGACTCCAGCGCTGTTCGAGGATCGACAACAAGGAAGGGCGTGCCATGCCCCACGGTAGCCCGCGTCAGCCCATCAGCTGCGCAGCGACTGTCGCACCCAGCTCCCAGCATTTCTCGATGTCGTCTTTCGACGGCTTCCCGGACACGGTGACGTAGTCCGCGGACTTCACCCAGCCGAGCCCCGTGGTGATGGTGTCGACCGCCTTCTCGGCACCCTCGGTCCCCTGGTTGCCATGCAGGTACAGCCCGAAGGGTCGTCCCTTGGTCGAATCCAGAATCGGGTAATAGCAGACATCGAAGGCGTGCTTGAGTGCGCCACTGATGTATCCGAGGTTGGCGGGCGATCCGAGCAGGTAGCCGTCGGCGCCCAGCATGTCGGCGGGCGACACGTTGAGCGCTGCCCGGCGCACCACGTCGACCCCCTCGATCTCCGGGTCGGTGGCACCCGCGATCACCGCCTCGAACATCTCCTGGCAGAAGGGGGAGGGCGTGTGGTGAACGATCAGCAGGGTGCTCATGACTCGCGCCCGTGATACTGCGCCACAGCGCGTTTCATCATCTGTCGGGCACGGCTACGGTCACCTGCGTAGTCGTAGGCGCGGGCAATCCGATAGGTGTTGCGCCAGTTGTGCGGGTCCGCTTCCCATTCGGTCTTCACCTCTGCGAACAATGCGTCGGCTGCATCCCGCTCGATGCGTCCCGAGGCACGTCGCGGCAACGACGACACGTCCAACTCACGACCCTCCTCGGCCATGATCCGCGCCAGACGCTGATGCTCGAGGCCCGCGCGCAAGGTCGCGAAGATCAACCACGCACCGATGAACGGCAGGATGAGCACCCCGATGCCCACCCCGATCCCCGCAACGGTGCCCGACCCGATCAGGTCGAACGCCCGCCAACCGAGGATGCCGAAGTACACGATCATGGCGACGACGAGGAACCCGATCATCCAGACGATCGGTCGGGCATCGCGCGTGGTCGGGTCCTTCGCCATGCTCTACAGGTCCATCAGTTGTTCGAGCCCGACGGTGAGTCCGGGGCGTCCACCGATCTCGCGGACACCCAACAGCACACCCGGTGCGAACGACGTGCGGTCGAGAGAATCGTGGCGGATGGTGAGCGTCTCCCCCTGCGTCCCCAGGATCACCTCTTGATGCGCGACGAGACCGGCCAGGCGGACCGAATGGACCCGCACGTCCTCGACCACCGCGCCGCGGGCGCCGTCGAGCTCCTCGGTCGTCGCGTCCGGGCTCGGTGCCACACCGGCGGCGGCGCGGGCCTCCCCGATCAGCTTGGCCGTCCGGTAGGCCGTACCCGAGGGCGCGTCGGCCTTGTGCGGGTGATGCAGTTCGATGACCTCGACCGAATCGAAGAACCGCGCCGCCTGCGCGGCGAAACGCATCGACAGCACCGCTCCGATCGCGAAGTTCGGCGCGATCAACACCCCGACGCCGGGCTTCTCGGCCAGCCACGAGCGCACCTGCTCCAGGCGTTCCTCGGTGAATCCGGTGGTGCCGACCACCGCGTGAATACCGTTGTCGATCAAGAACTTCAGGTTGTCCATCACCACGCTCGGGTGGGTGAAGTCGACCACGACGGAGGTGTCGGACTCGGTGAACCGCTCGAGCGGATCGCCCTTGTCGACACCCACGCTGAACGTCAGGTCGTCGGCAGCTTCGACCGCTGCGACGATCGCCTGCCCCACTTTGCCGGAACTGCCGAGAACACCTACGCGGATTTCGCCTGACATGTCGTGAGAAGTCCCTTCGTTCACCTCGGGAGCGCAGCGGGCGAGCGCCCTGCAACGCATGACTCGTCGTCGATTCTATTCAGCGGCGTTCCTCAGAAGATCGGCGCACCACCCCGACGATGCTCGAACACCAGCGACGTGGTGGTGCCCGCCACCTCGGGTCGTGAGTTCAGCATCTCCACGAACTGTCGCAGCGCCTCGGTGTCCGCGGTGGCGACATGCAGCAGGTAATCGTCGGCGCCGGCCAGGAAGAAGACGTCGATGACGGCGTCCTGGCGCTCGATGTCCCCGACGAAACGCCTGATCTCGCCGCGTGCCTCGGCCTGCAGACTGACCGCCACCATCGCTCGTAGCGGACGACCGACGGCAGCCGGATCGACGTCGGCGAAGAATCCTCGGACCACCCCCGATTCCACCAGCCGTCGCACCCGTCCATGACAGGTCGACGGGGCGATCCCGGCCCGTACGGCGAGGTCGCTGTTGGGCATCCGCGCGTCGGTCTGCAACAGACGCAACAGTGTCCGATCGGTGTCGTCGAGCCCGCGCTCCATTCCCCGAACATCCTTCGGTATCGCCACGTCCCAACCTCCGATCCTCGACGAATAATCAGAATCTAGCACTTCGGCAGAATTATCAGCACATATATTGTCAACACTTCGATGTTCCTTCACCCTGGTGGTTACACCACGCATCGTCGCGAGTGCCCCGCCCCACCCGTCTCCAGGAGGCATCAATGCGCGTCGGAATCCCCGCCGAGATCAAGAACAACGAATACCGAGTGGCGATCACACCGGCAGGTGTCGCCGAACTCCACAGTCGCGGCCATGAGGTCGTGGTCCAGGCCGGGGCCGGCGAGGGCTCGGCCATCCACGACAACGACTACAAGGAAGCCGGCGCGCAGATCCTCTCCACCGCCGAGCACGTCTGGGAGCAGGCCGACCTGCTGCTCAAGGTGAAGGAACCGATCGAGGCCGAGTACCCCCTGCTCCGCGAGGGACAGACGGTGTTCACCTACCTACACCTCGCCGCGAGTCGCGCCTGCACGGAAGCACTGCTCGCGTCCAAGACCACCTCGATCGCCTACGAGACCGTTCAGGCCACCGACGGCTCCCTGCCCCTGCTCGCACCGATGAGCGAGGTCGCGGGCCGGCTGGCACCCCAGGTCGGCGCCTATCACCTGATGCGCTCGGCAGGCGGACGTGGCGTGCTGATGGGCGGCGTACCGGGCACCGAGCCCGCGGACGTCGTCGTCATCGGCGGCGGCGTCAGTGGCATCAACGCAGCCACGATCGCGGTCGGCATGGGCGCACAGGTGACGGTGTTCGACATCGACATCACCAAACTCCGGGCCATCGACGCCCGTTTCGGTGGCCGGGTGCACACCCGGCACAGCACCGCGCTCGCACTGTCGGCAGCCGTCCGCGCTGCGGACCTCGTCATCGGTGCGGTCCTCGTGCCCGGCGCCAAGGCCCCGGTCCTGGTGTCCAACAGCCTCGTCGCGCAGATGAAGCCGGGCGCCGTGCTCGTCGACATCGCGATCGACCAGGGCGGATGCTTCGAGGACAGCCGTCCCACCACGCATGACGACCCGACGTTCGCGGTGCACGACACCGTCTTCTACTGTGTCGCCAACATGCCGGGCACCGTCGCACGGACGTCCACGCTCGCACTGACCGGTGCCACACTGCCCTACGTGCTGCGTCTCGCCGATCGCGGCTGGCAGCAGGCGTGCCGGGAAGACGCGAGCCTGGCGGCCGGGCTGTCGACAGACGGCGGAGTCCTGTTCGCTCCCGAAGTCGGTGCAGCCCTGGACATCCCGGTGCAGACACGGCCGTTCTGAGTGGGTGGTGCGGTCCGAGCGCACCACCGCTCGGCCGCCCTGTCCGCGCGGTGCCTGGCGACCCTCAGAATCGGACCGTCGACGTCCCGCGGCGGCGCCCGCGATAGGTGAATCGTCGCTCGGTGATGTCACCGTGGCCGTCGCGCCCGATCCGCAGCACCGTGGACGCACGGGTTCCGTAGCCGGGAAGGTCGATGAATCTCGGCGACAGGTCACGCTCCCGATCGACCCCGACGCCCGTGTCCGGCAAGCGATCGTCGGCGGGCCGGTCACGCAGCGCGAGCAGGTCGAGATAGGGCTCGACCGATCCTCCTGGCTCGTCGTCGTCGACGACCACACGCAAGGCATCGGCGCCGTCGGTCACCTTGGGCCAGGGACTGTCGAGCGCACCGTTCGACAGTCCGTGCACGCCGTCGGGGACGCGCTCGGCGCAGGGCGTCGGCCAGTTGGTGGTCCACCACAGCTCTCGACCGTCCCCCACGAGCAGGTTCACCGGGGCGAACTGCCCGGCATCGTCACGGAGCCCTCGGGCGAACGAACCCGGATCGTCGGTGCCGGTGAGGAATTCGACCGGTAGTGCACCGCGCGACCGCGGCCATACCTCCGCCGTCAGCTGTCCGTCACGCACGTTGGTGACCATCGCGACCCGCTGCGGGTTCTGCGCGTTCACACCCATCCAGGTGCCGCCGGCGAGATTGTCGCGTCCGCCGATGACGGGAAGATCGTCCCATCTCGACAGCGCCGTCGTCCGGCGACGATGGAACTCGTCACGGTTGGCGGCCACCACGAGCGGAAGGTCGGGATGTACGTTCCAGGCGAACAAGATGAGGCACATCCCGATCACCTCGACTGTTCGGTGATCGGTAGATAGTGACTCAGGTTGCCCATGCGGCGCTGGACGCCGGCGATCTCACGCACCGCCTGCGCGACGAGGCTGCGATCCAGTGGCGACAATCGCTTCATCTCCAGCAGATCCGTGCACTTCTCCCCCCTGTCGAATTGCGCCACCTGGTAGGTCAGTCGAATCCGCTGCAGCACATCGAAGACCTCGACCAGGGTCGCCGAATGATCTTCGGGCAGCATGGGACTGCCGGCCGCAGCCGTCAGCCGGGACCTGGTCTCGAGCACAGTCGACTCCACGCTCAGTGCCGCCCATCGGGCGATGTTCACCAGCGGCGTCACCGCGTGCTGCTTGATGTCGAAGGTGCCGCCGCGACCTGACATCACGTCCCGGAACGAACGCAGCCGCGCTCGATCGGCCAGCGCTTCCTGCAACAACAGCGACAACGTCGCCGGGTGCGACCGCAGATCGCCGAAGACCTCGGCCACCGCAGACAACCCCGGATCGCCCCAGATCGGCCGCCCGTCGAGCAGCAGCGAGGTGAAGATCATGCCCTTGTTCTCGAGCGGTTCAGCGAGCCAGCGGCGGGCCGCTGTCCGCCACTGCGTGTGGGTGCGAGCGAACAGTGGCATCGATGCGATCGCACCGTTGGCGTCGATCGTCATCCCGGCGCCGCGAAGGACATCGTCGACCTCGGCGAACGCTCCCCGGTAGTCGGCGATCTCCTCGTCGGCCACCGCGTCGTCGAAGGACACCGCGGAGTCGACATCCGACGTCAGGACGGGCTCTCGACGAGCGTTGCTCCCCAGCGAAAGCCACGTCAGCGCATCGGGATTCAGTTCGTCGTGCTCGGCGAGCACCAGTTCCAGTGCTCGGCGGACCACCGCATCGTTGATCAGCGACACGACCGTACCGATCTCGTGCGCCGGTTCGCCGCGGCGCAGCAGGTCCGCCATCACCTGCGGTATCCGCCGGGCACGTTCCTGCAGTACCGCGACGGTCGCGGCGCGGGAGACCTGACCGCGCAACGCCATTCCCGATCCGGACGGAGCAGCCACGAAGTCGGCGGCGGCCACCACACCGACCACTTCGCCCGCCGCATCGACGACGGGGAGCACCGACTGATCGCGATCGAGGATCTCGGTGAGGGCGTCGACCGCCGGGGTGCCGGACGGCACGGTCGGACAGTCGCCGGTGACCAGATCGCCCACCGCCGTACCGAGATCACGTCCCCGAGCCACCACCCGCGCCCGCAGATCGGCGTCGGTCACCAGGCCGTGGCGTCGGTCGCCGAGAGGCACCAACAGATAGTTCTGCCCCCGCTCGGTGATCAGCGCGGCGGCCTCCTGCACGGTCATCGACGGCGTGCCCATGACGGGCTCGGAGACGATCAGATCGTCGACGACGGCCCGCTCGGGCCGCACGAGATCACGTCGCCGCGCGACGGTGAGCTTCTCGCTGTGCAGCCGGCTGTCCGGATCGGTCACGCGCGCTTCCTCATCCCTCGTATCGGAAACGGAAAACCGCCCACCGGCGGGCGGTCACCGGCAGATGCCGGTGGCGCCGCGCTGGGGGCGGTTCTCAGTATGCGTTGCTCAGGCTTCGGCTGCCTCGGGGGCCTTCTCGGCCTCGTCGTCCACCGGAACCAGGCTGATCTTGCCGCGCTCGTCGATGTCGGCGATCTCCACGCGGAGCTTGGAGCCAACGTTCACGACGTCCTCGACCTTGTTGATGCGCTTGCCCTTGCCGAGCTTGGAGATGTGCACCAGCCCGTCCCGACCCGGGAGCAGCGACACGAACGCACCGAACGCGGTGGTCTTGACAACGGTGCCGAGGAACCGCTCGCCGACCTTGGGCAGCTGCGGGTTGGCGATCGCGTTGATCCGGTCGATCGCGGCCTGCGCCGACGGACCGTCGGCGGCACCGACGAACACGGTGCCGTCGTCCTCGATCGAGACGTTGGCGCCGGTCTCCTCGGTGATGCCGTTGATCGTCTTGCCCTTCGGGCCGATCAACTCACCGATCTTGTCCATCGGGATCTTGATGGTGGTGATGCGCGGCGCGTACGGGCTCATCTCGTCCGGCTCGTCGATGGCCTCGGCCATAACGTCCAGGATGGTCAGCCGGGCGTCCTTGGCCTGGCTGAGCGCACCGGCGAGCACCTGGCTCGGGATACCGTCGAGCTTGGTGTCGAGCTGCAGCGCGGTGACGAAGTCCTTCGTGCCTGCGACCTTGAAGTCCATGTCACCGAATGCATCTTCGGCGCCGAGGATGTCGGTCAGGGCCACGTAGCGGGTCTCCCCGTCGACGGTGTCGGACACGAGACCCATCGCGATACCCGCGACCGGCGCCTTCAACGGCACACCGGCGTTCAGCAGCGACATGGTCGAGGCACACACCGAACCCATCGAGGTGGACCCGTTGGAGCCCAACGCTTCCGAAACCTGACGGATGGCGTACGGGAACTCCTCGACGCTGGGCAGCACCGGCATCAGGGCGCGCTCGGCGAGCGCACCGTGGCCGATCTCGCGCCGCTTCGGCGACCCGACCCGGCCGGTCTCACCGGTCGAGTACGGCGGGAAGTTGTAGTGATGCATGTAGCGCTTCGACGTTTCGGGCCCGAGCGAGTCGATCTGCTGGGCCATCTTGACCATGTCCAGCGTGGTGACGCCCAGGATCTGGGTCTCGCCACGCTCGAACAGGGCGCTGCCGTGCGCACGGGGGATCACGGCGACCTCGGCCGAGAGCGACCGGATGTCGGTGATCCCGCGACCGTCGATACGGAAGTGGTCGGTCAGGATGCGCTGGCGGACCAGCTTCTTGGTCAGCGAACGGTACGCGCCGCCGATCTCCTTCTCACGACCCTCGAACTGCTCGCCGAGCTGGGCGAGGATGTCGGCCTTGAGCTCGTCGGTCTTGTCGTCACGCTCCTGCTTGCCGGGGATCGTGAGGATCTCCGAGAGGCGCTCGGTCGCGGCTGCCGCGACGGCGTCGTAGGCGTCGGACTCGTACGGCGGAAACAGCGGGAACTCGCCGGTCTCCTTGGCCGCGGCCTCGGCGAGCGACTTCTGTGCCTCGCAGAGACGGGCGATGAACGGCTTGGCGGCCTCGAGGCCCTCGGCGACGATCGCCTCGGTCGGTGCCTGCGCGCCACCGGCGATGTGCTCGAGGATGTTCTCGGTGGCCTCGGCCTCGACCATCATGATCGCGACATCAGCGCTGTCGCCCTCACCGGACACGATGCGACCGGCGACGACCATGTTGAACACGGCGCCCTCGAGCTGCTCGACGGTCGGGAACGCGACCCACTGGCCCGCCTTGTTCTCCTCGGTCGGGATGAGGGCCACGCGCACGCCGCCGACGGGGCCGGAGAACGGCAGACCGGCGAGCTGGGTGGACGCAGAGGCCGCGTTGATCGCGACCACGTCGTAGAGATCCTTGGGGTCGAGCGACATGACGGTCACGACGACCTGGATCTCGTTACGCAGACCGTCCACGAAGGTCGGACGCAGCGGCCGGTCGATCAAACGGCACGTGAGGATCGCGTCGGTGGACGGGCGGCCCTCACGGCGGAAGAACGATCCCGGGATTCGGCCGGCGGCGTACATGCGCTCTTCGACGTCCACGGTGAGCGGGAAGAAGTCGAAGTGCTCTTTGGGTGACTTGGAGGCCGTCGTCGTCGAGAGCAGCATGTTCTCGTCGTCGAGGTAGGCGGTCACCGACCCTGCGGCCTGCAGGGCGAGGCGGCCGGTCTCGAAGCGGATGGTGCGGGTGCCGAAGCTGCCGTTGTCGATGACGGCGGTCGCCTCGGTGATGGCGTCGTCGAAATCGTCGGCGACGTCGGTGGTGGTCACATCTGTCATGTGAGTGAAATGGTCCCTTCAGGTCAGCCGTCAGGTCTGACGACTGCGGTTGTGCGGTGGGCCCGATGCGGCTGTTGCACGCAGATGTTCTGCGCGGCCGTCGGCACGACGTCGTGACGTGCGGACCCGACTGCGAATGCTGGTCGGTCCGGCCCGGAACGAGCTGTGAGAGTGGAATGCCGGTCGTGCGCGGCGGCTGCAGATCGACAGAGCGATCATGTGCGCCGGGACTTCATACGCAGACGGCCTTCGATCGAAGCGGCCGGAACCGGGCGGTACATCTACCCGTTCCGGCGGCCACTACCGAGGACCGATCTGCTCGTTCGTCACGTCCAGCAGGACTTTCACGGCAACGTTCGAGGTTCAGCCTATCATTGAGGGCCGAGCGGACAGACAAGCTCGGCCGTCCCCGCGGTGCGGGAACGGCCGAGAAGTGATCGTGATGCGCTCAGCGGCGCAGACCGAGACGCTCGATCAGCGAGCGGTAGCGGTTGATGTCGACCTTGGCGACGTACTTGAGCAGGCGGCGACGACGGCCGACCAGCAGCAGCAGACCACGACGGCTGTGGTGATCGTGCTTGTGCTCCTTGAGGTGCTCGGTGAGGTCGGTGATGCGCTTGGTGAGCAGGGCGACCTGCGCCTCGGGCGAACCAGTGTCGGTCTCGTGCAGCCCGTACTCGGCGAGGATGTCCTTCTTCTGGGTGGCAGTCAATGCCATGGAGATACTCCTGTTTCTCAGTCCCGCGTTCTTCGATGACCGGCGCTTCCACCCGGAAGCGCACGGGCGACGTGCCACCGCGGACCGCAGCTACGCCGACCGTCGAATCTACCAGCGCCGACGTGCCTCGACCAAATCGAGCTCGGCGACTCAGGCGTCCGGCTTCGACAACACCCGCCGGGTCTCCTCGACATCTCCGGCGATCGCCGTGACCAGGTCGTCGATGTCGGGGAAGTTCACCATGCCGCGCAGTCGGGCGACGAAGTCGACCGCGACGTGCTGGCCGTACAGATCGGCGGTGGCGTCGAGAACGAACGCCTCCACGGTTCGGGTGCGCCCGGAGAACGTCGGATTGGTCCCCACCGACACGGCAGCCTGATACCGCTCCCCCGGCTCCACCTGGCCGATCACCGGGCCCGCGCCCAGCACGGTGAACCACGCCGCGTAGACGCCGTCGGCCGGGATCGCCGCGTACATCGGTGGCGCGACATTGGCGGTCGGATAGCCGAGTTCGCGGCCTCGACCATCACCGCGCACCACGACACCTTCGACACGGTGCGGCCGTCCGAGCGCCTCGGTCGCACGCTCGACGTCGCCTGCGGCCACACAGGAACGGATGTAGGTCGACGAGAAGGTCACCGCGTGCTCGCCGAACAGCGAGATCGCCTGCACCTCGAACCCGAACTTCTGCCCGAGCTCGGCGAGTTTCGCGACGTCACCGGCGGCCTTGCGGCCGAACGTGAAGTTGTCGCCGACGACGACGTCTGCCGCGTGCAGCGTTTCCACGAGGATGTCGTGTGCGAAATCCTTGGGTGAGCGCGCCGCGAGTTCGGGGGTGAACGGCATGACGCAGAAGACGTCGATCCCGAGTTGCTCGGCCAGTTCGGCGCGGCGCGTCAGGGTCGTCAGCTGCGGTGGATGAGAGCCGGGCCTGACCACCTCGGCCGGATGCGGGTCGAAGGTCATCAGCACCGCCGGAACGCCGCGCTCCCGGGCCGCCACCGTCGCGGCGTGGATCAACTGCGCGTGTCCGCGGTGGACCCCGTCGAAAACACCGATGGTGACCACACACCTACCCCAGTCCGCGGGGATGTCTTCGAGACCTCGCCAACGCAACACGCGCACCAGCCTACGGCGCGCGGAGTCCGCAAACCACTTGCCCCTCGGCGGTGTCCGACTTTCCGGTCCTGGTGGTGAACACCGTGTTTCGACCGCAGCCCGGACGAGTGAACGGCGACTCGACGCGGCAACACACCGAGCACCGACTTCGCTCTGGGTCCCCGGACGACATAAGCTCGGAGAATGCCTCAGTCCCGTGCGTCCGCGACCGGCGGGAAACCCGACTCCGGCAAGCCGGACACCCGCAAACTCCTCGCGGAGGCCGACCTCCCGGTGACCGAGCTGTCGACGGTGACCCAGGACTACCTCAAGGTGATCTGGACGATCCAGGAGTGGGCCGACGTCAAGGTCACCACCAAGATGCTCGCGGAGCGTCTCGGCGTCTCGGCCTCGACCGCATCGGAGGCCATCCGCAAACTGGCCGATCAGGGCCTCGTCTCGCACGAACGGTATGGCGCTGTCTCACTCACGGACAAGGGACGCACCGCCGCCATCCTCATGGTGCGGCGTCATCGGCTCCTCGAGACCTTCCTGGTGCGTGAACTCGGATACGGCTGGGACGAAGTGCACGACGAGGCCGAGGTGCTCGAGCACGCGGTGTCCGATCAGCTGATGTCTCGACTGGATGCGAAGCTCGGCCATCCCAACCGCGACCCGCACGGCGATCCCATCCCCGCCCTCGACGGGTCGGTACCGAGCCCGGATGTGCGACTGCTCTCCGAACTCGATGTTGACGAGTCGGGCACGGTGGCGCGGATCTCCGACGACGATCCGGCCATGCTGCGGTATTTCGACGAGGTCGGACTCGCACTGGACTGCGTGCTCACAGTCGTCGAGAAACGCCCGTTCGCCGGCACCATCTCCATCGCGGTCGACGGCGACCAGCGCATCGACCTCGGTGACATCGCCGCCCGCGCGATCTTCCTGGTGCCGCGCTGACATCCTGCGCCGCTCCCGCGGGGACCTCCCGCGGGCGGGTGTTGGTGGCTCTCTCCCCGTGACGAGAGCAGCAGTCCTGATGATCGCAGGAATCGTCGAGGGCTAGCGCAGTGTCGCCGGGCGAACGACCATGACCGAACTGGCCCGACGCCCTTTCTCCTGGACCAGCGCGATGGCCTGGCCGGCCGGGTCGACAACCACGTAGATGCCCTTGCGACCCACCGGATCCAGCCAGCGCCCCTGGCTGATCGACTCTGCCTCGTCGTCGTCGATGTCGCGGTGCGGGAAGGAGAGCTTCGCCGTCTCGTCGATGGTCAGCGACAGCCGGGGGTGCTCGCGCAACTCCTCGATCATGCGGGAGTGCTCCAGGGTGAACGGCCCCACGGCGGTACGGCGCAACGACGTCAGGTGGCCACCGACGCCCAGTCCGGCGCCCAGGTCCCTTGCGAGCGAACGAATGTAGGTGCCCGCCGAGCAGTCGACCGTCACGTCGAGGTCTACGAAACCGTCCTCCGCCGAGCGGATCTCCGAGATGTCGAACCGCGACACCGTCACCGGGCGGGCGGCCAGGTCGAAGTCGGCGCCGGTGCGGGCCAGACTGTGCGCTCGCCTGCCGTCGACCTTGATCGCACTGACCTTCGCCGGGATCTGGTCGATGTCACCGGTCAGGGCCGCGACCCCGGTGGTGATCTCGTCGGCTGCCAGATGGGATGCGTCGGCTCGCGAGATCACCTGCCCCTCACGGTCGTCGGTGTCGGTGGCCGCGCCCAGACGGATCTTCGCCGTGTAGGACTTGGTGGTCAGCGACAGCAGACCGAGCAGTTTGGTGGCACGTTCGACACCGACGACGAGCACGCCGGTCGCCATCGGATCGAGGGTGCCGGCATGCCCGACCCGGCGTGTGTCGAAGATCTTGCGGCACTTGGACACGACGTCGTGGCTGGTCATTCCGGCAGCCTTGTCGACGATGACGATGCCCGCGTTCTCGATGGTGGTGTCGGCCATGTCAGACCAGCGCTATCGACGTCGTGATGAGCCCTCGATCGATCAACCACCGACCGTGCAGTTCGGTCAACGGATGCCCGCCATCGGTTGCGGCACCGTCGATCAGGATTCGGGAGACGAACGTCCCACCCGGCTCCGCGGTCTGCTCGAACGTGATGTGTGCGTCTTCGAAACCAAGCCACCGGCCGGTGACCGGGAACCACGCCTTGTAGGTGGCTTCCTTGGCGCAGAACAGGAGTCGATCCCAGTGCAGTCCGGAGGGACGGGTGGCGAGCACGTCACGCTCCTGCGGCAGGCTGGTGTGGTCGAGAACACCGTCGGGCAACGCCTCGTGCGGTTCGGCGTCGATACCGAGCGACCGGACCTGAAGCGAGTAGGCGACCACGGCCGCCCGGTAGCCGTCACAATGGGTGAGGCTGCCCACCACACGTTCGGGCCACAACGGCATCCCCCGCTCGCCTCGCATGATCGGCGTGGGCCCGATACCCAACTGGCCCAATGCCTCCCGTGCACAGTGGCGCGCGGTGGTGAACTCGCGACGGCGCTTTTCCACAGCGCGCTCGATCAGACTCCGCTCGGCGGGCATCGGTTCCAGACCGGGCGGGTCGCCGAAGGACTCCGACGACGCGACACCGGCGGGCACCAGGTCGTCGATCACTGCTGTTCCTCGTTCCTCGACGGTGCGGTCCGATTGGCACGGCGTTCGCGTCGCTCGGCGATCTTGCGGGCGAACTCCTCGGCACGACGCTCGTAGTCGGGCGGCAACTCGAACCGGGCACCATGTCCCGGTAGATCTGCCTCGGTGAGGCCAGGATCGGGAATGATGGGGCGCAACAACGGTTCCGGCAGACCGCGACGCTTCCATTCCCGTGGGTAGCCGACCGACACCTCCTCGAACCGCACGCCGTCGTACCAGGTGGTCCGCGGGATGTGCAGATGCCCGTAGACGCAGCAGGCCGCGTTGTAGCGGGTGTGCCAGTCAGCGGTCTCCACAGTGCCGCACCAGAGCGCGAACTCGGGGTACATCAGCGCGTCGGTCGGTTCCCGACGCAACGGCCAGTGGTTGATGAGCACCGTCGGCTCGGACGGATCGAGCGCGTCAAGCCGCTTTCGAGTCGACTCCACGCGGGCCCGACCCCAGGCATCCCTGGTGGGATAGGGCTCGGGTGACAGCAGGAACTCGTCGGTGGCGACCACGTTGCGCTCACGCGCGAGGGCGAGTGCGGTCAAGGTCGTCGACGTCCCCTCGGGCCGGAACGTGTAGTCGTACAGCAGGTACATCGGCACGACGCGTACCGGTTGCCCGCCGTTGCCGGGGTCGAACAACGGATAGATGTCCTCCGGGGTCACCACGCCGATGTCCCGGCAGGCCTGCACGAGGTAGTCGTAGCGCGCCACCCCGAACACCTGTAACGGGTCCTTCGCGGTGGTGTACAACTCGTGATTGCCGGGTACCCAGATCACGGTGTGAAAGCGTGCCCGCAACCGTCGCAACGTGTCGACGATGTCGTCGGTCCGCTCGGCCACGTCGCCGGCGACGATCAGCCAATCGTCGCTGTCACTCGGGCGGAGCAGATCGATGATGTGCTCGTTCCCCCGGTGGGCAACATGGAGATCACTGATTGCCCACAACGTCGCCATGCCGTCCAGCCTATCGAGGGGTCACGACGATCAGGGTGCGGGGTTGCCCGGCAGTGCCGACTTCTTGTAGGTCAACACACCGTCGGGCTCGGTGACGAACCGGCCGACGCAGCGACCTTGCAGAGCAGCCACCGTGACGTCCCAGATCTTCGGGTCGACGGGCTCGAACGTGTGCTCGAGACCGAGCGCGGGCAGCGCTTCGTTGGCAGGGATGGGGCTGACACGGCACTGTCCACCGTCGAGGTTTCCGTCGACCCACTCACGAGCGCTACGCACTCCGTGGTAGCTGGTCTTGCCGGGGGTGTCGTCTCCCTTGTTGAGGGTCTTCATGAAGGTGGTGTTCGGGCACACCTCCGGGGCGCCCTGCTGTCCACAGGCCCCCGGTGAGCCGTACTGCGGGCTACCGAACGCGAGGTAGGTGGCCACCTTCTCGTGCCCGCCCATCTCCTTGAGATACCACCGCGCGCTCACGCCCCCGATGCTGTGACCGACGAGGGCGATCCGGTCTCCGGGATGCTCGCGACGGATCTTGTCGACCGCGGCGCCGATCTGACCCGCTTCCTTCTTCATCGCGACGCCGGGCAGATCGAGAACGGTCGTCGGATATCCCCGCGAGGTGAGGTTCTGGGCCATGGGTTGATACGGCAGAGCACCGAGATACTGGCCGGGGACGATGATCACGCGAGTGGTGTGGGCAGGGGCCGCATCGGCCGACGCCACCAACGAGGGCAGGCCCAGGGCCACCGCGGCGCAGACCAGGGCGAGTAGAAGACGCTTCAGCATTAGGTGAGGATAACCGAACTTCGGATCGTGGCCACGATCGATCAGGCGTCGACGCCTGTTCGCCGCCACTGTCCCGACCGAATGCGCAGCCCCACGGCGGCCAATCGGCACACCATGAAGACGACGAGTCCCGACCAGATCCCTGCCAGCCCCCAGTCGAACGCGAGTGACAGCCAGATCAGCGGAAGGAATCCCACCAACGCCGCAAACAGGGTCGCGGTCCGTAGGAACCGGGCATCGCCGCTGCCGAGCAGGACACCGTCGAGGGCGAACACGACACCTGCGATCGGCAGCATCGCGACGAAGAACCACCACGGAACGACGATCGCGTCGAGGATCTCCTTGTCGGAGGTGAACAGACGCGGAATGGTGCTCGCCCCGACCGCGAACACCGCCGCCATCACGCCTGCCGCGGCCGCCGACACCACGGTGACCTTGCGGGCCACACCCACCGCTGCCCCGACGGTGCCCGCTCCCAGCGCAGCACCGACCAGGGCCTGGGCGGCGATGGCCAGAGAATCCAGGAACAGCGACATGAACTCCCACAGCTGCAGGACCACCTGATGGGCGGCGACCGCGGAGACGCCGAAGCGTGCCGCCACGGCGGCCGCCGACAGGAAGCAGATCTGGAACGACAGGCTGCGCACCACCAGATCCCGAGCCATCACCAATTGCGCCCGCATGACCTTGCGATCCGGTCGCAGCGTCGACGACCCGCGTGCCGCGCGGATCACCCGGACCGCGAACAGCATCCCGGTGATGCCCTGTCCGATCAGGTTGGCGACCGCGCTACCGGGCAGACCCCATCGGGGGAAGAACGCGACGCCGTGGGTGAGCCCCACCACGAGAACCGCCGCCACCGACAGCCCGGCGATCACATACAGGACGGGCCGCCGCGTGTCCTGGACGCCGCGCATCCATCCGTTGCCCGCCATGGACAGCAGGATGAGTGGGACTCCGAACATCGCGATCCGCAACCAGTCCGTCGCATCGTCGATCACCTGCTCCGACCGCGCGGAGCCGGTTCCGACGAGGATGCGCATCACCACCGGCGCAAGCGGATACATGACCGCGACCATGACCGCCCCGACGAACACGGCGATCCAGCTGGCCTGCACGCCCTCGGCGACCGCACCGGGCCGATCGCCTGCGCCGAAGCGCCGAGCCGAACGTGCCGTGGTGCCGTACGACAGGAACGTGAGCTGGGTACTGATCACCGACAACACGAGTGTGGCCACACCGAGTGCCGCGAGTTCGGTGCCGCCGAGTCGTCCCACGACGGCGAGGTCGAGCAGCAGGTACAGCGGTGGCGCGATCAACACCGCCAGAGCGGAGACGGTCAGGGTCGCGATGCGACGGGCCGTGTGCGCCGATCCGGTGTCCGGCCCGCTCTGGCTCAGAGGGACTCCAGCAGCCGACCGACCACTTCGTCGGCGCTTCCGGAATCGCTGTATCCGGAAGCGTGACGATGCCCACCGCCACCGTGGGTACCCGCGATCGGTACCAGGTCCACGCTGCGTTTCGACCGCAACGACACCGTCCAGGTGTCCGGTTCGACCTCCTTGAACACCGCAGCCACCTCGGCCTCGTTGGCGGTACGCACCAGATCGACGACGCTCTCGGACTCTTCCCAGCTCAGATCGGCGAGGACGTCGTGGCGCACGACCGCGTACACGAGCCCACGCCCGTCGCACGCGTTCGGCACGAGCGTCGCGTCGCCGAGCACCGACGACACCATCGCCAACCAACTGAACGGGTGGGTGTCGAGCAGGTTGCGGCTCCACGTACGGGCGTCCACCCCGGCGTCGAGCAGTCGAGCCGCGATCCGAAACGATTCCGGCCGTGCCCATTTGAACGATCCGGTGTCGGTGACCAGCCCGGCGTAGAGGCAGGTGGCGATCTCGTCGTCGACCTTCACGCCGAGTTCGTCGAGCACCGACAGCACGAGCACCGCGGTGCAGTCCGCCGCCGGGTCGATCAGGTCGAGGTCACCGAAGCCCGGGTTGGAGGCATGGTGATCGACGGTGATCGATTCCGACGCCGCGGTGAACACCGGAGCGAGGGTGTCGAGCCGTCCGAGGCTGGCGGCATCGACCGACACCACGACAGGATGTCCGACGATGTCGCCCTCCGCGACGAGCAGCTGGGTTCCCGGCAGGTCGTGCAGCATCGTCGGGAGTCCGACGGTCGCCGGGAACGCCACCTCGACGTCGGCTCCGAGCCGGGTCAGGGCAAGCCCGAGTGCCAACCCGCTGCCGATGGTGTCCGCGTCGGGACGCACATGGCAGAGGATCGTGACCGCGGGGACGTCGGCGAGCGCACGGGCGACGGCCGCACTGGTCGAGGAGGTCACTCGCGGGAACCGTCCTCGCCGTCGTCATCGTCGGCGTCGTCGCGCCGGTACGGATCGGACTCGCCTGCCGGACTCGCGTCGCGAGCCTGTCGGGCGACGAGTTCGTCGTTGGCCCGCGCACGCGCCACGAGTTCTTCCATGTGGCGCGCGGTGTCGGGAACGGTGTCGAGAACAAAGGTGAGCGTCGGTGTGAACCGCACGCCGGTCCCGGCGCCGACCTTGGAGCGCAGGATGCCGGTGGCCTTGGCCAGACCGGCAGCCGCCGCCTCGTAGTCGGGTTCGGAGTCGATCGACTCACCCATCACGGTGTAGTACAGCGTCGCGTCGTGCAGATCGTTGGTGACGCGCGCATCGGTGATGGTGACGTAGGCCAGACGGGGATCCTTGATCTCGGTCCCGATCGCCGACGCCACGATCGACGAGATGCGCTTCGCCAGCCTGGCAGCTCTCGCCGAATCAACCATCTGGAGATCCTTTCGGTTCGCGAGGAGAGAAGCGTGGTCCCGGCCGCGGTGGGCGACCGGAACCACGCAGACAGATCGAGCCGTCAGTCGCGCGGCTTTTCCGCAATTCGTAACTCTCGATGACGTCGTCGACCTTGATGTCCGTCGACGACGCCATCGACCGTCAGTCGCGCGGCTTCTCCTGCAATTCGTAACTCTCGATGACGTCGTCGACCTTGATGTCGCTGTAGGTCAGCGTGAGACCACATTCGTAGCCTTCGCGGACCTCGGTCGCGTCGTCCTTCTCCCGTCGCAGCGAGGAGATGGTCAGGTTCTCGGCGATCACGACGTTGTCGCGGAGCAGGCGGGCCTTGGCGTTACGCCGCATGATGCCCGACTGGACCAGGCAGCCGGCGATGTTGCCGACCTTCGACGACTTGAAGATGGCGCGGATCTCGGCGCGACCGAGCTCGACCTCTTCGTAGACCGGCTTGAGCATGCCCTTCAGCGCGCTCTCGACCTCGTCGATGGCCTGATAGATCACCGAGTAGTACCGGATGTCGACGCCCTCGCGGTTGGCCAGCTCGGTGGCCTTGCCCTCCGCACGGACGTTGAACCCGATGATGATCGCGTCCGAAGCCGTCGCCAGGTTGACGTTCGTCTCGGTGACGCCACCGACGCCGCGGTCGATCACGCGCAGCGAGACCTCGTCGCCCATGTCGATACCGAGCAGCGCCTCTTCGAGGGCCTCGACGGTACCCGAGTTGTCGCCCTTGATGATCAGGTTGAGCTGGCTGGTCTCCTTGAGCGCCGAATCCAGGTCTTCCAGGCTGATCCGCTTGCGGCTGCGTGCGGCCAACGCGTTGCGCTTGCGCGCATTGCGGCGGTCGGCGATCTGTCGGGCTGTGCGGTCTTCCTCGACGACGAGCAGGTTGTCACCTGCACCGGGCACCGAGGTGAAACCGACGACCTGAACCGGCCGCGACGGAAGCGCCTCTGCGACATCGTCGCCGTGCTCGTCGACCATGCGGCGGACACGTCCGTAGGCGTCGCCCGCCACGATCGAGTCGCCGACCTTGAGCGTGCCGCGCTGCACCAGCACGGTCGCCACCGGGCCACGGCCACGGTCGAGGTGGGCCTCGATCGCCACGCCCTGTGCGTCCATGTCCGGGTTGGCGCGCAGATCCAGCGAAGCGTCAGCGGTCAGCAAGACGGCCTCGAGCAGCGCTTCGATGTTGTCGCCCTGCTTCGCCGAGATGTCGACGAACATGGTCTCGCCGCCGTACTCCTCGGGAATGAGTCCGTACTCGGTGAGCTGGCCACGGATCTTCTGCGGATCCGCGCCTTCCTTGTCGATCTTGTTGACCGCGACCACGATCGGCACCTCTGCTGCCTGCGCGTGGTTGACCGCCTCCACCGTCTGCGGCATCACGCCGTCGTCGGCCGCGACCACGAGGATCGCGATGTCGGTGGCCTTCGCACCGCGAGCACGCATGGCGGTGAACGCCTCGTGACCCGGGGTGTCGATGAAGGTGATCAGGCGGTCCTCACCGTTGAGGTGGGTGTCGACCTGGTAGGCACCGATGTGCTGGGTGATACCACCGGCCTCCGCCTCACGGACGTTGGCCTTACGGATCGTGTCCAGCAGGCGGGTCTTGCCGTGGTCGACGTGACCCATGACGGTGACCACCGGCGGACGCTGCTCGAGGTCTTCCTCGCCGCCCACGTCCTCGCCGTAGCTGAGGTCGAAGCTCTCGAGGAGCTCGCGGTCTTCGTCCTCGGGGCTGACCACCTGCACGGTGTAGTTCATCTCGGAACCGAGCAGCTCGAGCGTCTCGTCGTTCACCGACTCGGTGGCCGTGACCATCTCGCCGAGGTTGAACAACGCCTGCACGAGCGATGCCGGATTGGCGTCGATCTTGTCGGCGAAGTCCGAGAGCGAGGCACCACGGGCCAACCGGATGGTCTCACCGTTACCGCGCGGCAGCCGGACGCCGCCGACGGCCGGAGCCTGCATGTTCTCGTACTCGGCGCGTTTCGCCCGCTTCGACTTGCGGCCCCGTCGGGGCGCGCCACCGGGACGACCGAACGCACCCGCGGCACCGCCGCGACCGCGACCACCGCCGCCGCCGGGACGTCCGCGGAAGCCGCCGCCCGCCGGTGCACCACCGGGAGCGCCGCCACCGCGATAGCCGCCACCGCCGCCACCGCCGCGGTTACCTCCACCGGGCCCACCACGACCCGGACGACCGGCGTCCGGGCGTGCGGCACGGCTCGGCATCGCACCCGGGTTGGGGCGCGGAGGCATGCTGCCGGGACTCGGCCGGGGGCCGCCCTGCCCGGGAGCCGGACGGGTACCGCCCTGACCGGGGCCGGGACGACCGCTCGCACCGGGGCGTCCACCGCCGGGGCGGGGTCCACCCTGTCCCGGACCGGGACGCGGTCCCTGGGGACGCGGCGCGGGGGTCGGAGTCGACGAATAGGGGTTGTTCCCGACGCGCGGCGCGCGGGGACCCGGCTTGGGGCCCGGACGGGGTCCGGGACGTGCCGAGGTGCCCGAACCGGCTTCCGGAGCTGCCGGGGCATCGGCCTTGGCGGCCGGAGCGGCCGGGCTCGGCGCGGGCTTCGGGGTGGGTGCTGCCGGTGTGGGTGTCGGGGCCGGCGCAGGCGCGGGCGCCTTGGCGGCCGCCGGGGACGGACCCGGGGTGGGTGCGCCCGGCTTGGGGCCGGGACGTGCGGGACCGGGTTTCACACCGGAGCCGTTCGCGCCCGGCTTCGGGGCGCCACCGGGCTTCGCCGCCGGCTTGGCGGAGTCTTTGCCGCCACTTTGCGGGAATGATTCGCGAAGTCGACGGGCCACCGGGGCCTCGACGGTCGACGACGCAGATTTGACGAACTCGCCCTGCTCCTTGAGACGCTCGAGCACCTGCTTGCTCGTCACGCCGAGTTCTTTGGCCAGTTCGTGCACGCGGGCCTTGCCTGCCACTGCTCTCCTCACTTGTGAGGTCGAGCGGGCATGCCCGCTACGACCTCGGTTTACGTCCGATACGTGCTCATCGTGGGTTCTTCACGGTGTGCTCATGTCTTCTGCTACCTGTCCTGGCCGCTACCGGCCATCTTCTTCGTGATCTCGTCGATCGCTTCGGCGAGGTCGTCCGGGTCCACGGTCAGACCGGGGACCCGCAGCGCCGAGACAAACGCCTTGCGTCGCACCGCGGCGTCGACACAGTCGCGTCGCGGGTGCAACCAGGCACCTCGTCCCGGCATGGTTCTCGCGTGATCGACGACGATCGTCGGCGGCTCGTCTCCCCTGCGGGCGACGATCCGGACCAGATCCGTTGCCTCGGCGCGGTGCCGACAGCCGACACACGTCCGGACCGGGACGTGGCGAGATGAAACGTCTCGCGGTGTCCGTTCACCCTCGGATGTCGACAGCATTCGCTGAACCATCGATCAGTCTAGCGCGCCAGGTCTCGTCAGGGACAACCGGCTGCTCAGTTCGCCTGCGGGGCCGGGTCGGCGTCGGATCGGATGTCGATCCGCCAGCCGGTCAGCCGCGCCGCGAGCCGGGCATTCTGCCCCTCCTTGCCGATCGCCAGCGACAGCTGGTAATCCGGCACGACCACCCGCGCCGCCTTCTGCGCGAGATCGACCACCTCGACCGACACAACCTTTGCGGGCGACAGCGCATTCCCGACGAACACGGCCGGATCGGTGTCGAAGTCGATGATGTCGATCTTCTCCCCCGCGAGTTCACTCATCACGTTGCGCACACGCTGACCCATCGGACCGATGCAGGCGCCCTTCGCGTTGAGCCCGTTCACCCCGGTGTGTACGGCGATCTTCGAACGGTGCCCGGCCTCGCGTGCCACGGCGACGATCTCCACCGATCCGTCCTCGATCTCGGGAACCTCGAGCGAGAACAGCTTGCGCACCAAGTTCGGGTGTGTGCGCGACAGGGTGATCTGGGGTCCCCGCGGTCCGCGGGACACACCGACCACGTAGCACTTGATGCGGTCGCCGTGCGTGTACGTCTCACCCGGCACCTGCTCGGCGGGCGGGATGATGCCCTCGGCGCTGTTGGAATCGCTGCCGATGGCCACGACGATCATGCCCCGCGCGTTGGCCCGTGCGTCCGCCTGGACGACTCCGCCGACGATCTCGCCCTCGTGAGTCACGAAGTCGCCGAAGCTCTTCTCGTTCTCGGCATCGCGCAGACGCTGCAGGATGACCTGGCGTGCGGTCGTCGCGGCGATCCGTCCGAAGCCTTCGGGCGTGTCGTCCCATTCGTGGACGACCTCGCCTGCATCGTCGAGTTCCTGGGCCATCACCCGAACCGCACCGGTCTTGCGGTTCACGTCGATGCGCGCGTGCGGGGCGAAACCGTCGGTGTGGCGGTAGGCGGTCAGCAACGCCGTCTCGATGGCGGTGATCACCGTGTCGATCGAGATGCCCTTGTCCGCCTCGATCATGCGCAGCGCGTTGATGTCGATGTTCATGTCCCTGGGCTCCTATTCATTTGTTCGCTGCTATTCATTTGTCCGCTGCTGTTCATCTGTCCGTATGTCCGATTGTGGGCTGTTCGCGTCCGATTGTGCGCAGATCGCCGCGACCGGTGGTCGAGGTCTACGGGCGTGTCGTGGTGTCAGGTGTCGGATCGGCGTCGCGAGATCTCGTCCTCGGACAGCCCGCACAGTTCGAGTTCGGCCGTGCTCGGCCGCGAGAAATCCACTTGCACGACCGCCGTGGTGATCGCGTCGAGCGCGATCTCCTCGGTGCGTATCCGACCACGTTCGTTGAGTACCAACCGCACCCGGTCGTCGTCGATCGGGCCGACCCGGCCGACGATCCGCCGGGTGTCCCCGTTCGCGTCGGCGACCTCCGCGGCGACCTTGCGGCCGACGGCGCGCCGCCAGTGCCGCGGAAGCGTCAGCGGACGATCGACACCCGGTGAGGTCACCTCGAGAACGTAGGCGGCGTCGGCGAGATCGGGTTCGTCGTCGAGGCGTTCGGAGATCTCACGGCTCAGGTCGGCGAGTACATCGAGATCGCTGCCACCGTCTCGGTCGACGACGACGGTGACGTCGGTACGTCCGGCGGCCGTGGCCACCGCGACGTCCTCGAGATCGAAGCCGCGGGCACCGACGATGGGTTCGACGAGGTCCGTGATCTGCTCGGCGCTGATGGACACGGCGCACTCCTCGTCTTCAGTTGTCGGTGGCGGTTGCCCCGCCACTGTAGTGGATCAGCGCGCCCACACCCACATTCGGCGCCCCGGCCCGGCGACGCCGGTGCGCGGACACAGAACTGGCATCATGTGTCGCGTGCCCTCACCCCTGACCCGACGCGTCGTATTGCGCGGCGGCCTCACCGCGGCGACCGGCGTCGCCGTCGGGGCCGCTCTGGCCGGCTGCGACCGAGGCCCCTCCGCCGAGCAGATCACCGCGGCCGCGCTCCTGCCGTTGGCCGACGCCGCCCTCGCCGATCAGGTTGCCGCGCAATCGCTGGCACCCCGCGCACCGGCGTACACCCGCGCGCTCGGTGTGGTCGCCGAGCAGCGTGGCGCACACGCACAAGCCCTGCGCGAGGAGATCACCCGACTCGATCAGGAGACCGCCAATCGGATCGTCGCACCGTCGGCAGCGCCGATCCCGCCGCCGACGACGGTCGCCGAACTCCGCGGGCGCCTGACCCGGTCGGCTCGACTCGCGGGCGACGCGGGCTCGTCGTTGAGCGGCTACTCGGCCGGCCTGGCCGGCTCGGTCAGTGCCGCGGTGACCTCCATGGTGGAGGTGCAGCTGGGATGAGCGCCACCACCGATGCCCTGTCCACCGCGGTGGATGCCGAGAACGCGGCGATCTTCGCCTACGGAGTGTCGACCGCTTTCGTGACGGCCATACAACGAGACACCGTCGCCGACCACATCGCCGCTCATCGCGCCTCCCGCGACGCCGCCGTCGACGCGATCACCGCGGCGGGCGCGCAGGCGCCCGACGCCGCGGCCGGCTACACGCTGCCGGTGACCGTCGACAACCAGTCCAGCGCGATCCGAGCGCTGCTCGCCGCGGAAGTCGACTGCACGGTCGCCTACCGTGCCGTGCTCGAGCAAGCCACCGACGCCACGGCCCGGCGACTGGGCGTCGACGGTCTCACCGATTCCGCCGTCCGCGCCGCCGGGTGGCGGGTGTACCTGCGCGAGTCGCCTGCCACGGTCGCCTTCCCCGGCTCGACGGCCTGAGCGAACAGGGCCCCGAGCCGACCGTCAGCGGAACCTAACCGCGGGCTGCCGACGTCACCGCAGACACCGCATCGTCGACCGAGACCTCGGTGGTCTCTCCGGTGAACCGATCACGGATCTCGATGGTGCCGTTGGCATATCCACGCCCGACCACGACCACGACGGGCATCCCGAGCAGCTCGGCGTCCTTGAACTTGACGCCCGGAGATGCCTTGCGGTCGTCGAGCAACACCGACAGACCGGCCGCATCGAGTTCCTCGGCCAGGCCGTGCGCACCGGTGATCGCGGCGTCGTCCTTGTTCGCGATGACCAGATGGACAGCGAACGGCGCGACTTCCCGCGGCCACCGCAGTCCCTTGTCGTCATGGCACTGTTCGGCGAGGACCGCGACGAGCCGCGACACGCCGACACCATAGGACCCCATCGTCAGCCGCACCGGCTTGCCGCTCTCGCCGAGTACGTCGACCTCGAACGCGTCGGTGTACTTCTTGCCGAGCTGGAAGATGTGGCCGATCTCGATACCCTTCGCGGACACCAGCGGCCCCTTGCCGTCGGGGGACGGATCACCGTCACGGACCTGCGCGGCCTCGATGGTGCCGTCGGTGGTGAAGTCACGGCCTGCGACCAGATTCACGTAGTGCTTGCCTGCTTCGTCGGCGCCGGTGATCCACGAGGTCCCGTCCACCACCCGCGGATCGACGAGATAACGAACCCCGTTGGCTGCCAGCCCCTTCGGGCCGATGTACCCCTTCACCAGGAACGAGTTGGCGGCGAAATCCTCCTCAGTGAGGATCTCGACCTCGGCCGGCTCGACCGACGCCTCGAGTCGCTTCATGTCGACCTCGCGGTCGCCCGGCACACCGACGCCGGTGATCTCCCAGTCGCCGCCCGGCCTGCGGATCTTGACCATCACGTTCTTCAGCGTGTCGTGCCCGCCGTACTCGCCGTCGAGGGTGTCGTTGGCCCACTGCACCAATGTCTCGATGGTGGGCGTGTCCCCGGTCTCGTGGACCGCGGCCTCGGGCAGTCCGTCGAACGGAATCGGTTCGGGCGCAGGCGTGATCACCGCCTCGACGTTGGCGGCGTACCCCGACTCCAGGCAGCGGACGAAGGTGTCCTCACCCACCTCGCTCTCTGCGAGGAATTCCTCGGATGCGCTGCCGCCCATCGCGCCGGAGGTGGCCGCGACGATGACGTACTCGATACCCAGGCGACCGAAGATCGCCTGGTAGGCCTCACGGTGCGCGTTGTAGGAGGCTTTGAGACCGTCGTCGTCGAGGTCGAACGAGTAGGCGTCCTTCATGACGAACTCGCGGCCGCGCAGGATGCCTGCCCGCGGCCGTTCCTCGTCGCGGTACTTGGTCTGGATCTGATACAGGATGACCGGCAGATCCTTGTACGACGAGTACTCCCCCTTCACCAGTTGAGTGAAGAGCTCCTCGTGGGTGGGGCCGAGCAGCATGTCGGCGCCCTTGCGGTCCTTGAGACGAAACAGGCTGTCGCCGTACTCGGTCCACCGATTGGTCGTCTCGTACGGGTCCCGCGGCAGCAGCGCGGGCAACAGGATCTCTTGCGCGCCGATGGCATCCATCTCTTCGCGCACCACGTTCTCGACCGCCTTGAGCACGCGCAGCCCCAGCGGCAGCCAGCTGTACACGCCCGGTGCGGCACGCCGGACATAGCCGGCGCGCACGAGCAGTTTGTGGCTCGGCACCTCGGCGTCGGCCGGATCGTCGCGGAGGGTGCGCAGGAACAGGGTCGACATCCGTGTGATCACAGGTGACCAGCTTAGACGTGTCCGGTGCACGCCGGTCGGGACCCCCGCGCGGGGCGACGGCGGCCGGACACGGCACCCGACGGGCGGATGTCGGACGGCTATGGTGTTGCCGTGCTCGTCATCCTGCCTCCCTCCGAGACCAAATCCGACGGCGGGCGCGGCGCCCCGCTCGACCTGGACACGCTCGCCTTCCCGGAGCTGAACCCGATCCGCAAGCGGATAGCCGAAGCCATCGTCGATCTGGCGGGCGACCTCGACGCCAGTCGTGAGGCACTGGGACTGGGCCGCACGCAGCTGGCCGAGGTGGATCGCAACGCGGAACTGTGGCTGTCCCCCACCCGGCCTGCCATCGAGCGCTATACCGGCGTCCTCTACGACGCCCTCGATCACGCCTCCCTGACGCGTGCCTCGAAGACCAAGTCGACGCAACGCCTGGCGATCGGTTCGGCATTGTTCGGCGTGGTTCGGGCAGCGGACATGATCCCGGCGTACCGGCTCTCGGGTGGTTCGAAACTGCCCGGCATGTCCACGCTCGCCTCCGTGTGGAAGCCGGAGCTCACCGAAAGCCTCGACGCGGTCGACGATTTCGTCGTCGACCTCCGCTCCGGGGTGTACCAACAGCTCGGGCCGGTCCACGGAGCCGTCACCGCCACCGTGGTGACCGAGGCCGCCGACGGCAGCCGAAAAGTGGTCAGCCATTTCAACAAGCACTACAAGGGCCTGATGGCGCGCGAACTCGTGCAGACCCGACGCAATGTTCGCGACATCAACGCCCTCGCGGCGGTCTTGTCCGATGCCGGGCAGCGTGTGGAGATCGCCGGGGCCGACGAGATCGTGGTCGTCACCGACTGATCGACGGTGCACGCTCGCACCTCACATCGAGACGGTTTACTATCTGCATATGTACGCAAATAACGAGCCTTGTCGGCGCAGGCTCGACGATGACCAGGTCGGTCTGGTGGTCGAGGTGTTCCGCATGCTCGCCGACGGGACCCGAGTGCGGCTTCTGTGGGCGTTGGTCAATCGCGAATTGTCGGTGACCGAGCTCGCCGAACACGTGGGCAAGGCTGCACCGTCAGTGTCGCAGCATCTGGCGAAACTGCGGATGGCACGGCTCGTGCGAACCCGGCGCGAGGGCACGACGGTCTACTACAGCCTCGAGAACGAGCACATCAGGCAGCTCGTGACCGACGCCGTCTTCAATGCCGAACACGCCGGTCCCGGAGTACCCGGCCATCACCGGGCCGATGCGGGCATTCGTGCCCTGCACCAGGCACCGCCCGACGACGACGAGCAGGAGACCACCGCGCGATGAACGGATCGCACGCACACGGACACTCACATGGGCACGAACATCGGCACGGACGTACCAGATTTCTCGGTGCGGTGAGAGACGTGTTCGCCCCGCACGGTCACGACGCGGCCGACAGCATCGACTCCTCACTCGAAGCCAGTGACATCGGCATACGCGCGGTGAAGATCAGTTTGGTCGTGCTCATGATCACCGCGGCTCTGCAGGTCGTGATCGTCGCGGTGTCCACGAGCGTCGCGTTGGCCGCCGACACGATCCACAATTTCTCCGACGCTCTGACCGCCGTGCCACTCTGGATCGCCTTCGCCCTGGCGCAGCGCACCGCGACGAGACGTTTCACCTACGGCTACGGCCGTGCCGAGGACCTCGCAGGCCTGTTCGTACTCGCGATGATCGCGTTGTCGGCGGTGATTGCCGGTGTCGAGTCGGTGCGGCGATTGATCAACCCCGTCACCATCGAGCATCTCGGTTGGGTGGCGCTCGCAGGTCTCGTCGGCTTCGTCGGGAACGAACTCGTGGCGGTGTATCGGATCCGTGTGGGCCGCCGGATCGGCTCCGCTGCACTGGTCGCCGACGGATTACACGCTCGCACAGACGGTTTCACGTCGCTCGCGGTGCTGCTCGGTGCCGGTGGGGTCGCCCTCGGATATCCGATCGCCGACCCGGTGATCGGCATCGTCATCACGATCGCGATCCTGGCGGTCCTGCGCACCGCCGCACGCGACGTCTTCCGCCGACTGATGGACGGGGTCGACCCCGAACTCGTCACCTCTGCCGAAGCCGTACTCGTCGATCGACCCGAGGTCCTCGGTGTGCGCGGCCTGAAGATGCGGTGGATCGGGCACCGTCTGCACGCCGACGTCGAACTCGACGTGGACCCGCACCTGAGCTTGAGCGAGGCACATGGTGTCGCACATGCCGCCGAGGACGGACTGATCTCCCGGATTCCGCGTCTCGCGACGGTGTTGGTGCACGCGTATCCCGCACACGACGTCGATCTCCACAGCGCCTGACGAGACCGTGTCCCGGCCGTACACTCGGCCGGGTGCTCGTGTGGATCAACGGCGCATTCGGTGCCGGCAAGACCCAGACCGCCTTCGAACTGCATCGTCGGATACCGGGCTCGCATGTGGCCGATCCCGAACTGATCGGCTACGGAATCCACCGCATGCTGCCGTCCGCCGCGCGTCACGACTTCCAGGACAGACCGCAGTGGCGCTCAGCTGTCGTCGCGACCCTTGCCGATGCGGACCGCGTCGTCGACGGCCCGGTCCTGGTGCCGATGACGCTGGTCGAGCACCGCTACTTCGACGAGATCATGGGTGGGCTCGGCGACGCCCGGGTGCAGGTCCGTCACTTCGCCCTCAACGCATCACCTGCGACACTCCGTCGTCGGCTGCGGACCCGCAGCGGGTACTGGATCGGGCGGGTCGCCGGACGATCCGAAACCTGGGCGGAGGCACAGATCGAGCGGTGCGTGACGGCGCTCGAATCCCCTCGGTTCGCCACCCACATCGACACCGACGACCTCGGGCTCGACGGCGTCGTCGAGCAGATCGCCGACGACCTCGGCTGGCACCTGACGGTGCCCCGACTCGGACCGATCGGCCATCAGATGCGCCGCGTGTCCGTGGGTGTCCGGCACATTCATTTCTGAGCCGCGTCACAACCGCGGGCCCCGACCACAGTGCCGTCGGGGTTCGCACGAGGAGACGGACGGTGCTGTCAGCGCGAGGGCGGTTGCTGTCAGCGCGATAACGGTTGCTGTCAGTGCGAGGGCGGTTGCTGTCAGCGCGAAAGCGGTTGCTGTCAGCGCGAGGGCGGTTGCTGTCAGCGCGAGGGCGGTTGCTGTCAGCGCGAAAGCGGTTGCTGTCGGGGTGAAAGGGGTTGCTGTCGGCGCGGTGCGCGGCGGTGCTGCGACGTCAGTGGTGGCCGGTGTCCGGGATGTCGAGGTCGGTGTTGGCGGCCTCTTGTGCCGCCTGGCCCTCGGCGACCTCGTTCGGGGTGAACCGCATGAACAGCACGACGACGGCAGCGAGCACGGCGATGCCGGCGCAGGAGGCGAACGCGAGGCCGTAGCCGGAGGCCTGTGCCGCCAACTGGGTGGGATTCATCTCCTCGACCGGAGCGGTCGTCCCACCTTCGGAGAGCGCGCGTGAGGTGACCGCTGCGCCGACCGCGACGAGACCGATGGCACCACCGAGATTCTGCGCCACCTGGGCGAGCGCGGTCAGCGGACCGATCTCCGTCGGCCCGACCCCGGCCACCACCGACAACGTCAACGGGATCACCGCGAAGCCGACGCCGAACCCGATGACCACCACGGGCAGCGCGATGCCCGGGAAGTAGTCCGGGTTGTCGGTGGCAATCGACGATGCGTACAGGCAGCCGGCCAGGATGATCGCACCACCGAACAACACCAGCCAGCGCGGCTGCATGACGAGCGCGAGTTTGGACGCGATCGCCGCCGCGATGCCGAGCCCGAACGCGAACGGGACCACGGCCAACCCGCTCTCGATCGGCGAGTACTTGAGGATGCCCTGCAGATACAGCGAGATGAACACCGCCATGCACATCATGATCATGCTGGCGAAGAAAATCGCGACCAGGGCGGCGACGCGATTGCGGTTCTCGAACAGCACGAACGGCAGGATCGGGTTGCTCGCCCGGCGCTCGACGACGACGAACGCGATGAGCGCCAGACCGCCGAGCACGAACGACCCGACGACCAGTGGGCGCGCCCACCCGTCGGGCCCCTCGTTGACGGCCAGCACGAGCAAGGTGCAGCCGAGCGTCGCCAGAACTGCGCCCGGCACGTCCAGCGACAGCCGCTCCCCTTGCGATTCGCGCAGCGCCACGAGGGCCCCGGCGACCACCAGCACACCGATCGGGACATTGATGAGAAAGACCAGCCGCCACGAGACCTGGGTGAGGACCCCGCCCAGGATGAGACCCGCGACCGATCCGACACCCGTCATCGCCGCGTAGATCGCGAACGCCTGACTGCGCGCCTTGCCCGGCGCGAAGGTCGTCGCGACCAGTGCCATGGCGGTCGGCGCAGCAACGGCCGCCGACGCCCCCTGCAGGGCGCGGCCGATGATCAGGCTCGTCTCGTTCCACGCCACACCGCACAGCAGTGACGTCAACGTGAACGCGGCGACGCCGACGATGAACATGCGTTTGCGGCCGAACGCATCACCCAGACGCCCGCCGAGCAGCATCAACCCGCCGAAGGCGAGCACGTAGCTGCTGATGATCCAGTTCGCGCTCGACTCGGACAGATGCAGAGCGTCGCGGATCTTCGGCAAGGCGAGCGCCGCCACCGTGCCATCGAGCACCATCAGCAACTGCATGCCGCTGAGCACGAAGATGGCGGGCCCGAAGACCTTGCGGTACCCGCCGGACAGATGCTGGGTACTCGACGTTTCCGGTGCGGACATAAAGCCCGACGCTACCGCCCACCACGGCGACTTTGCCAATCGCCGTTGACCAGTTGGGTCCCGCTCAGCCGGCGAGTTCGGTGAACCCTGCGACATCCCCGATCACCACGATCGCCGGTGGCCGCAGCGATTCGGCCGCCGCCGTGGCCGCCGCATGCGCCAGATCGGTCCGCAGCACCCGCTGAGTGGGCAGTGAGCCGTTCTCGATCATCGCCACCGGGGTCTGCGGAGCCCGCCCTCCGGCGAGCAGCGCCTCGGCGAAGGCGTCGACCCGCTCGACGGCCATCATGAGCACCAGCGTGCCACGCAAACGGGCGATCGCGGACCAGTCGACCAACGAATCCGGATGCCCCGGAGGTACGTGCCCAGACGCGATCACCACCTCGTGCGTGACCCCGCGATGGGTGACCGGGATCCCCGCCGCGGCCGGTGCGGCGATCGGACTGCTGATGCCCGGGACGACGGTGACCGGGATGCCCGCGTCGACGCAGGCCTGAACCTCTTCGAACCCGCGACCGTACACATAGGGGTCACCGCCCTTGAGCCGCACGACGAACTTGCCCGCCGCGGCCCGGTCCACGAGGACCGCGTTGATGGCCTCCTGCTTCATCGCACGCCCATACGGCACCTTCGCGGCGTCGATGATCTCCACCTGGGGACCGAGTTCGGCGAGCAGTTGCGGCGGCGCCAGGCGGTCGGCGACCACCACATCGGCCTGCTGGAGCAGCTTCTGCCCCCGCACGGTGATCAGATCCGGGTCACCGGGCCCTCCACCGACGAGGGCGACCCCCGCAGCGTGGGGAGCATCGTCGGCGACGTCGAGCGACCCCTCGGCCAGCGCCCGGCCGATCGCCGCGCGCAACGACGCGGACAGCCGATGATCGCCACCGGCCAGCACGCCGAACTGCACATCCCGGTGCCGACCGGACGCCGGCGTGACCGCGGTGCCGTGACGCGCGTCGTCGGCCCGCACGCAAAAGGTGTGCCGCTGTTCGGCATCGGCGACCACACGGGCGTTGACCTCGGGATCGTCGGTACACGCCATCACGTACCAGGCACCGTCGAGATCACCGTCGACATAGGCACGGCGCGACACCGCGATCCCGGGTGTGGATTCCACGGCCGGGGTCGGGTCGACGGCGACGACGTGGACGTCGGCACCGGCGGCGATCAAGTTCGGCAACCGGCGCTGCGCCACCGATCCCCCGCCCACGACGACGACCTTGCGTCCGTTCAGGTCGAGTCCGGCCAGATAGTGGTGTCGTTCGCCGCCATGACCGGGCGAGGCATCAGCAGACATGGGACTTGATCCTACCGACGTGCCCGGTCCGGTTTCGGCTGGCTACTGCGGTAACCGCCCGGTCTGGCGGATCCGCACCCACGCGTCCGCCGCGGGGACTCCCATGCGGTGCGCAGACGACGTGATCAGCTGCGCCAGCAGGACCGACGCCGCGTACTCGGCGGCCGCTGGATCAGCGGCGTGGGCGCGAATGGTGTTCCACCACGTCATGTTTGCGCAGCCGGCGGCCTCCGCCATGGCGATGGCGGTGTCGAATCCAGGCAACGGACGGTCGGCGTCGGACTCGCGGCCACCGCACGCGCACTCCGCGCACGCCGACGACACGTCGAGCACGTCGCCGCTGAGCCCGGGACCGTTGAACCTGGGACCGTCGAGCAGGGTCATCGAGCCGACTCCCCCGTCGTCCCCTTGGCCCTGGCCCGGGCCAACGCGCGGTCACGCGACTCCTCGAACCGTCGGACCTTGACGTTCATCTGGTCCAGGAACTCTCCGAGCAGTTCCCGGTAGTGTTCGCCGAGCGGCCCGAAATCGTCCCTCTCGAAGATCCGCCATTTCCGCAACACCGGCATCACGACCTCCGAGAGATGTTGCGGCAGATCGTAGATCCCACCCTTGGCGATCAGCACCGCGTTGCGCCGGAAGTTCGGCATGGTGGCGCCGGGCATCTGGAAGTTCGTCACGATGCCGTAGATGGCCGCCATCGTCTGATCCGGAACGAGGTCCAGTGCGCCCGCGACGATGTTGCGATAGAAGAGCATGTGCAGGTTCTCGTCTGCGGCGACTCGCTGCAACATCCGATCGGCGATCGGGTCACCGCACGCCTTGCCGGTGTTGCGGTGTGACACGCGGGTGGCGAGTTCCTGGAAACTCACGTAGCTGACCGCGTACAGCATGTCGAAGCTGTGATCGCGCTGGCCGTCATCGCTGGGCAGCGGATTGAATCCGTGGGTCATGTGCAGCATGCGGAGTTCTTCGAGTTCCACCGGATCCACTCCCCGGGTCACCACCAGGTAGTCCCGCATGACGGTGGAATGACGCATTTCCTCGGCGGTCCATCGCCCGACCCAGAAACCCCACGCGTCGTCGAGGCTGAAGTTGTCGGCGATCACCCGGTGATACGACGGCAAGTTGTCTTCGGTCAGCAGATTGGTGATCATCGCCGCCTTCGCGGTGTCGGTCAGCTGCGACTGCCCGGGATCCCAGTCGACGCCGCCGAGGGCGGCGAAGTTGCGCCCGTCGTCCCACGGCACGTAGTCGTGCGGGTGCCAGTCCTTGGTCATCTTCATGTGCCGCTCCACCTCGGTCTCGCAGACCGGGAGCAACTCCCGCAGCAAGTCGGAACCGCTCATGCGGGCTTCCATCACGTCCGGTGAACCGCTGGTCATCGTTCTCCTCGAGTCGACGGTGTGGCTGATGGTCACTCTGCGCCGACATCGTCGTGAGAGCGTGAGGCCAAGGTCCCGGGTGCGCTGGGCCGCAGGTCGGGAGAATGGCGACGAGTGCGCGACTGCGTCGCCTCGGCACGCCTCTGCGAGTAGCGTTTCGGACATGCCCGCAGACGCCACCCCGAACAGCGCATCCGCGTCCGCACCGGTCCGCGTCTTCCTCGTCGACGACCACGAGTTGGTCCGGCGCGGGCTGCGTGACCTGCTCGGCACCGCCCCCGATCTGGAAGTGGTCGGCGAAGCAGCCTCCGTCGGAGAGGCCAAGGTCGGCATCCTGGCCGCCAAGCCCGACGTCGCCGTCCTCGACGTCCGGTTGCCCGACGGCAGCGGGGTGGAACTCTGCCGGGACGTCCGTGCGGCCGAACCGTCCGTGCACTGCCTGATGCTCACCAGCTACTCCGACGACGACGCTCTTCTCGCCGCGGTGCTCGCGGGCGCATCCGGGTTCGTGCTCAAACAGATCCTCGGTCACGACCTCGTCGCCGCGGTCCGAACCGTCGGCCGTGGGGGGTCGTTGCTCGACGATCGCAGCACCGCCGCCTTGCTGGCCAGGCTGCGCGACGGCCGCGACACCCCGAACGATCCGCTCGCCGAACTCACCCAGCAAGAACGCGAGGTGTTCAACCTCATCGGCGAAGGTCTCACCAACCGGCAGATCGCCGAGCGGATGTTCTTGGCGGAGAAGACGATCAAGAACTACGTCTCACGCATCCTGGCCAAGTTGGACATGCAGCGTCGTACGCAGGTGGCCGTGATGGCCACCAAATTGCGTGACGGCAGACGCTAGATCCGCCGTGGTCAGCCCGACAGCGGCACCGACCAGGTGAGAGTGGTGCCGCCGCCGTGTCGTGCGCCGCGTGCGCCGGTCACCACGTCGAACACTCCGTCGCACTGTTCGGCACGTCGGGTCAGATTGTCCAGACCGCGGTAGGTCACGCCGGAACCGATGCCGATCCCGTCGTCGCGGATCTCCACGGTCAGCACCTCGTCGTCGGCGCGGACGGCCACGTCGATGTGTTCGGCACGTGCGTGGCGCAACGCGTTGGACAGCCCCTCCCGCAACACCGCGTCGATGTGCGGCCCGAGTGATTCCGGCACCACCGTGTCGACCGGGCCGGCGAACTGCACGCCGGGCGCGATCGGCGCGTGCGCGGCGAGTTCGGAGACTATGTCGAGCACGCGACGCCGCAACGTCGCGGTGTCGTGATGCCCCGGCACCGTCTGCAGGTCGAAGATCGACGTCCGGATCTGCGCGATCGTGCGGTCGAGGTCGGTGACCACCTGCTGCAGTCGGGACGTGGTCGCCCGTTGGGCCTCGGTCTCGGTGATGGGTTCGCCTGCCGCCGACGCGGCGAGCATCGTCTGTACGGACATGCCGATCGCGAACAGTCGCTGGATGACGTGATCGTGGAGATCGCGGGCGATACGGTGCCGATCGGCCAGGACCTCGAGATCACGGGCCATCTGCTGTTGCTCGGCGTAGGCGACGGCCAGTGAGGCCACCTCCGCGACACCGGCGAGACCCGATGCCGCCTCGTCATCCCATTCCGGACGGCGGCGGTGGGTGATCACGATCCAACCGAAGACACCGGACGCCCGCTGCAGGCTCTGCACGGTCGCCCACGCGGCGTCGCGCCGCACGATCTCCGACGGCACCTCGTCGGCCGGCAGCACCATGCGCTGCTCGTCGGACGGCAGTGTCAGGTCCCCGACCACGATGGGCGGGCCGGTGTGGGCGAGCGCGGTGACCTCACCGGCCTCGTCGGTGAGCAGGAACACGTCCACCGCCCCGGTGAGCTCGGCGACCTCGACGCACAGGCGGGACAGCGTGTCCTCCAAGGCGATTCCGGCCAGCGGCTCGGATCCGCGCCGGGCGATCACCTGCATCCACCGGTGCCGGGTACGCGCCCGTTCGAACAAGCGGGCGTTGTCGACGGCGATTCCCGCGGCGACGGCCAGCACGGCGACCAGCGATTCGTCGGTCTCGGTGAACTCGGGCGCGGAGCGCTTCTCGGTGAGATAGATGCTGCCGAACACCGATCCACGGATGATGATGGGCGCGCCCAGAAAAGTGGTCATCGGCGGATGATTCACCGGGAATCCCACCGACGCGGGGTGGTCGGACAACGCATGGATACGCAGCACCTGCGGGTCTTCGATCAGGACGCCGAGGACTCCGTGCCCGACGGGCAGATGCCCCATCCGTGCCCGTTCGGCCGGGGCGATGCCGGTGTAGACGAACGCGCTCAGTCCACCGGACGGGCCGCGCACCCCGAGCGCGCCGTACCGTGCGCCGAGCACCTCGCACGCGACCTCGACGATGCGCTGCAACGCCTCGTCGAGTTCCAGGCCCTGACCGACGACCAGGACGGCTTCGAGCAGGTCGCGCAGCATGACTGGGTCGTCGACACCGTTGCGGGCCAGCGCGTCGAGTGCCTCGGTGAGGCCTCGGGGATTCATCCGGCACGCTCCGGCGTCGCCGCCGCGGCCCTGGCCGCCGATACGAATCTCGCCACAGCAGAAGGAGTTCCGGCCGGATGGACATGGAGATAGGACGCGTGGACCGAACCGGACGCGAAGCCGTGGGTACCCGCGGTGCCGTCATGGTCACGCCACGCCCAGGCCGGCGTGGGCGCCCCCTCCCCGGCGATCACCGTCGAGCGATGGAACTCGTGGCCGGTGACACGTTGCCCTGCCGTGAACGCCACCGAGTCGCCGGGCGCCACCGCGTCACGGTAGCCGAGCGTCAGGGTGGGTCGGAACCGACCGACGACGTCGAGCACACCCGACATCGGGTGTCCGTCGAGTTCGGTTGCGAGATAGAGCAATCCGGCGCACTCCGCGACGATCGGCCGACCTGCACGGGCGTGCGCGGCGAGATCGGCGCGCAACGGCTCGTTCGCGGCCAACGCCTCGGCGTGCTCCTCGGGGAACCCGCCGCCGATCACGACCGCGTCCGTACCCGACGGCAAGGATTCATGCAGCGGGTCGAAGCCGACGGCGTCGGCGCCTGCGGCGACGAGCATCTCGCGATGTTCCGCGTACCCGAAGGTGAAGGCCGCGCCACCGGCCACCGCCACGACGGGACGTCTGCCATCGGCCGAGATCATCCCCTCTTGCGCCATCCCCTCTTGCGCCATCACGGTCCCGGCCGACCACGCCGTCGTCGTCTGCGACACCCGAGTGCGCGCCGCGGCGACGATCGCGGGCAGATCCAGCGCGGCACCGACGAGGCCGGTCATCGCATCGACGGCACGGACCGCGTCGTCACGTCGCTCCGCAGCCGGGATCAGACCGAGATGCCGCGAGGGAACCGTCAGATCCGGGTTGCGGCCCAGCACCCCCAACACCGGCAGTCCGACGCGGACGCAGGCCTGCCGCAGGACCGCCTCGTGCCGGTCGGAACCCACCCGATTGAGGATCACCCCGACGATCCGCACCGACGGGTCGTACCCGATGAAACCGTGCAGCACGGCCGCGAGCGATTGGCTGTGGCCGGCGGCGTCGACGACGAGGACGACCGGCGCCCCGATCAGCCGCGCCACGTGCGCGGTCGACCCGAATCCGGTGGGATCGTCCTGCCCCTCGAGGATGCGGCCGTCGAACAGACCCATCACGCCCTCGACGACAGCGATGTCGGCGCCCGCCGACCCCGCCGCGAAGAGCGGTCCGATCAACTCGGTACCCACCAGATTGGGGTCGAGATTGCGGCCGACGACCCCGGCGGCCACGGCGTGGTAGCCGGGGTCGATGTAGTCGGGGCCCACCTTGAACGGGGCCACCCGATGACCGGCCGCCTTCAACGCCCCGATCAGTCCGGTGGTCACGGTGGTCTTGCCGCTGCCCGACGACGGTGCGGCCACCACCACGGCGGGAACGCCGGTCATGCGCGTCGACCCCGTCGCGTCACCATTCGATCCCCTTCTGCCCCTTGCGCCCGGCATCCATCGGATGCGCAACCTTGCGCATCTCGGTGACCAGGTCCGCCGCCGACACGAGAGTGGCGGGGGCACGCCGACCCGTGATCACCACGTGCTGGCGACCGGGACGATCGCGGAGGGTGGCCACCACCTCGTCGGTGTCCACCCAGCCCCAGTCCAACGGGTAGGTGAACTCGTCGAGGACGTAGAAGTCGTGCTGCTCGGCGGCGATCCGACGGGCGATCTCGGTCCAGCCCGCCTGGGCCGCCGAGGCGTGGTCGTCGTCCTGGTCGACGTTGGCGCGCAACCACGACCAGCCCTGCCCCATCTTGTGCCATTCGACGGTCCCGCCTTCTCCCGTCTGCTCGTGCACCGCGCCCAACGCGGTGAGCGCGGTTTCCTCGCCCACCCGCCACTTCGCGCTCTTGACGAACTGGAAGACGGCCACCCGCATGCCGGCGTTCCAGGCGCGCATGGCCATTCCGAACGCTGCCGTCGATTTACCTTTGCCGTCGCCGGTGTGCACCGCCAGGACCGGCTGGTTACGGCGCTGGCGTGTGGTGAGCCCGTCGTCGGGAACGCTGTCGGGTACTCCTCGGGGCACTTGTGTGTCTCCTGCCGATCGGGGGTGTCTGGCGAGGTCAGGCAGCGCGTCGGGTCCTGGTCAGCGTGCCTGCGGTGAGTTCGTCCATGGGCAGGCAGCGACCACCGAGCGCCGCAGCCAGTTCCGCGGCGAGGCCCAGCCGAATCATGCCCTGTTCGCAGTCGACGACGACGGACTCGACGCCGCGACGCCCGATGTCCAACGCCGCCGACCGTGCGCGAGGTGCCGCGTCGCGTCCCGCCGTGGCACGCCCGTCGGTGAGCACGACGAGCAGCGGCCTGCGCCGGGGCTCTCGCCGCACCGCACGGGTGATGAGGTCATCGGCGGCCTGCAGTCCTTCGGCGAGCGGGGTGCGTCCACCGGTACGGATGTCGGCGAGTCGGCGCACCGCGATGTCCACCGAACGCGTCGGTGGCACCGCGACCGTCGCCTCCGCGCCGCGCGCCACCACCACCGCGACTCGGTCACGTCGCGTGTAGGAATCGCGCAGCAGGTCGACACACAGGTCGGTGACCGCGGCGAGCCGTCGACGTGCCGTCATCGAGCCGGACAGATCGACGAGGAAGACCACCAGGTTGCCCTCCGTACCGACTCGCTGTGCGGCACGCAGATCGTCGGCGACCACCCGCAAGCCAGACCCATCACCCGCGGTCCGGTGACCACGTTCGGCGGCCGAGAGGATCGTCCCGAACAGGTGCACGGGTGCACCTGTCTCGAAATCTGTTGCGTGCGTGGTCTGCCCACGACACGATCGGGCACGTGAGCGTCGTCCCGGATCCCCGTTGCCGAGCCCCTCGACCCGCATCCGCGTCATCCGCCGGACCTGGGCACCGCTGCGCGGCGATCCGAACCGCGCACCACCGACGGTCGGCGACGGCTTCTCGTCGTCGCTGTCACGCCCCTCGGCGTCCGACGTCTGCGTTGCCGGTGTGTCGTCGGTCCGCTCGCGATCGGCGGGGTCGACGGGCGCGTCGTCGGCCGGTCCCCCGGTCGCGTCGTCACCGTCGGTGTCGTTTCCGTCGGCGTCGTGTCCGTCGGAATCGTCCGGCGGGGTGTCACCACCGTCGGGCCCCGGGTCCGGGTCGTCGTCGGGATCCGTCCCGGACGCATCCGCGCCCGCATCCATCGCGTCGTCGAGTTGCTCAGGGGTCAGACCGGATTCGTCGAACGGGTTGCGGCGCCGACGATGCGGCAGCGCGAGTTCGACGGCCACCCGGACGTCTTCTTCGGCCACCTCGCCGGCCTGACGCCAGGCGGCGTGCGCGGCCGCGGTGCGGGCCACGACGATGTCGCCTCGCAGACCGTCCACTTCGAGATGGGCGCAGATCCCTGCGATGCGACGGAGTTCGGCGGGCGGCACCATGACCGTCCCGAGTACCTCCCGGGCCGCCGCGATGCGCTTGGCCAGCTCCGCCTCGGCATCGGCGTGCGCGGCCACGAAGGTCTCCGGGTCGGCGTCGAATTCCATGCGCCTGGCGATGATCGCAACACGTTCGTCGATGTCACGCCCGGCGGCGACGTCGACGGCCAACCCGAATCTGTCCAGCAACTGCGGACGCAGTTCTCCCTCTTCGGGATTCATCGTGCCGACCAAGACGAAGTCGGCGGCCTGGGTGTGCGAGACACCGTCGCGTTCGATGGTGACGCGACCGCTGGCGGCCGCGTCGAGCAGCACGTCGACGAGGTGATCGGCGAGCAGGTTGACCTCGTCGATGTAGAGCACGCCCCCGTCGGCGCGCGCCAGCAGACCCGGGGTGAACTCGGCGCGACCCGCGCTGAGTACCGCCGTCAGATCCAGCGAGCCGATCACCCGGTCCTCGGTGGCACCGATCGGTAGTTCCACCACATGTCCACGCCGGTGGCCCGCCGTGCCGTCGGCATCGGATTCGCCGCCGAGCAGTGGTCCGAGGCCCCGGACGATGGTGGACTTCGCGGTGCCCTTCTCTCCGCGGATCAACACGCCGCCGATCCCGGGCGCGATGGCGGACAGGATCAGCGCCAGCTTCAGACGCTCCTGCCCGACGACCGCACTGAACGGATAGTGGACCTGCCGGTCGGCGGTACGGTGACGTCCGCTCATCGAACCCGGTTCCCCGGTGCGGTGTGTGGACCGAGGACACCGCGCGGATCGCGGCGCATGGTGACGTGCGGGATACCGTCCTCCAGATACTCGTCGCCGTCGACGGCGAAACCGAACTTCGCGTACATCTCCACAAGATATGCCTGTGCCTCGATGCGGCACGGGTGGTCGCCGACACCGTCGAGTGCCGCCCGGATGAGTCTGGCCGTCAGCCCCTCGCCTCGATGGCCGCGTTCGGTACAGACCCGTCCGATGCGGTAGACGGGACTGCCGTCGGCGGTCGGTGGATCGACGAGCAGCCGCAGCGTGGCGATCACGCCGTCATCGCCTGCGATCCAGAACTGTTCGGTCTTCGGCTCGAGGTCGCGACCGTCGAGTTCGGGATAGGGACACGCTTGTTCCACGACGAAGACATCCACCCGCAGACGCAGGATCTCGTAGAGGACCGACACCTTGAGCTCCGCGGTCGGACGATGATGCAGCTGCCCTGCCGGAGTCATGATGTCGTGACTATCACACTCGGGTGGTGACCCACCATGTGAGGGTCAGACCGCCGAGGTCGCCGCCTGGCCGGCGTCGGCCGCCGTCACCTCGGTGCCGCGTTTGAGCTGCAGGCTCGCACTGGTCCAGTCCCACACCTGCCGGAACAGGTCGCGGTTGTCGGACAGCTTGCGTCCGAACGACGGGATCATCTCGGTCAGTGCAGGCGCCCACCCCGCGTACTGCTGGGGGAAGCAACGCTCGAGGACCTGCAGCATCGCCGGGACCGCGGTCGACGCGCCCGGGGACGCGCCGAGCAGGCCACCGATGGTGCCGTCGGCTGCGGTCACGACCGCGGTGCCGAACTCCAACGTGCCGCCGACACCGGTCTTGCGGATGACCTGGACACGCTGGCCCGCGGTGATGATCTCCCAGTCGGAGCCGTCGGCGCGCGGCACGAACTCCGAGAGCGTGTCCACGCGGTCGGCGCGACTCGCGGCCAACTCCCCGATCAGGTACTTGAGCAGACCGAACTCCTGCGGGGCGATGGACATCATCGGCAACAGGTTGCCCGGCTTCACCGTGGACGGCAGGTCGGTGACCTTGCCGTTCTTGAGGAACTTGGGTGACCAACCGGCATACGGCCCGAACAGCAGGCCTGGCTTGTGGTTGATCACGCGGGTGTCGAGATGCGGCACCGACATCGGCGGCGCGCCGACCGCGGCCTGGCCGTACACCTTCGCGTGATGGCCGTCGATGAGGTCGGGATTGGTGCAGCGGAAGAACTCGCCCGACACCGGGAATCCACCGAAGCCCTTGGCCTCGGCGATCCCCGACTTCTGCAGCAGGTGCAGGGCACCGCCGCCGGCACCGACGAAGACGAACTTCGCCTGCACGGTCAGCTTCTCCTTGGTGCGCGCATTGCGGACCTTGACGACCCAGCTGCCGTCGGACTGCTTGGTGAGGTTGGTCACCTGGTGACCGAAGTAGATATCTGCACCACTGCGGCCGACGAAGTTGAGCAACTGCTGGGTCAGCGCACCGAAATCGACGTCGGTGCCGTCGGTGAACCAGTTGAGTGCGACCGGGTCGGAGAAGTCACGTCCGGCCGACATCAAGGGCAGTCGTTCGGCGAAGACGCTCGGATCGTCGACGAACTCCATCCCTTCGAACAGCACCTGACCGGCCAGCCGGTCGTAGCGCTTGCGCAGGTAGTCGACGCCTGCGGGTCCGTGCGTGAAGCTCACGTGCGGGATGGGATTGATGAACTCGCTCGGATCGCCGAGGATGCCGTTGTCGACGGCGTGCGCCCAGAACTGCCGCGACACCTGGAACTGCTCGTTGATGTTGAGCGCCTTGGTGATGTCGACATCGCCGTCCGCAGTGCGCGGGGTGTAGTTCAACTCGCAGAGGGCCGAGTGACCGGTACCGGCGTTGTTCCAGGGGTCACTGCTCTCGGCGGCTGCGGCGTCGAGCCGCTCGAACAGGCTGATCGACCAGTCCGGCTGCAACCGACGCAACAGTGCGCCGAGGGTTGCACTCATGATTCCGGCACCGACCAGCACGACGTCCGTCTTGATCACCGATTGAGACACGTGTGAGCTCTCCTTCAGCTGAGTTCGGACGATCGACGTTGGGGCTTGGTCGTCCTGAGTCAACGACCATTGTCCCCCATCGGGGCGTCCGGAAAAGAATCGCGTGGGTCAAGTGTGGGCTGGGCGACACTCGCACTCGCCCGGGGCCCCGCGGGCGACTTCTCTACAGTTGGGTGTGTGAGCGCATCTCCCGGGGCCGATTGGCAACCCGATCATCTGCTGGACCGCTACGAAGTTCTCACCCTGCCGCTGGGGCCGGACCCTGACGGTGAGGACCCCGTCACCGCGACTCTCGTCCGGAAAGCCGGCACCGGCGCCGGGAGCGTAGCGAGCGGGCCGAATGTCACCGGCGCCGGGAGCGTAGCGAGCGGGCCGAATCAAAACGGCGCCGGGAGCGGAAGAAGCGGAGCGGTGCTGTATGTGCACGGTTTCACCGACTACTTCTTCCACGAACCCCTCGCCGAGTTCTTCCACGACCGTGGCTACGAGTTCTACGCGCTCGATCTACGCAAGTGCGGCCGGTCGCTGCAGCCGCATCACACCGCGCATTTCACCACCGATCTACGGCAGTACGACGAGGAGCTCGGACGCGCGCTCGACGTGGTCATCGAGGAGACCACCGCGGCGGGCGGCCCGGCCGAGGTCGTCGTGGCGGCGCACTCGACCGGCGGTCTGATCACCCCGCTGTGGCTGGATCGGCTTCGTGAGCGCTCGCCGCACCGCCATGCGCATGTCACCGGACTGTTGCTGAACAGTCCGTGGTTCGACCTGCAGGGCAGCCCGGTCTTGCGTTCGTTGCCGGTGTCGGCGGTGTTGCGCGCCGCGGCCGCCGCGCGGCCCAAGTCCGTGGTGCCGCAGAAGCTGTCGGAGGGGTACGGGCGCAGCATCCACGAGAGCACCGGCGGCGAGTGGGCCTACGACCTGACGCTGAAGCCGATGGGTGGGTTCCCGGTGTCCTTCGGCTTCCTGCAGGCCGTCCGCGCCGGACACGCCCGGCTGCATCGCGGCATCGACGTTGGCGTGCCCGCGCTGGTGTTGCGGTCGGACAAGACGATCTTCGATCGGAGCACACCGTCGAGCGTCGACGATTCTGATGTGGTCCTCGACGTCGCGCACATCGCGCGGTGGAGCGGAAACCTCGGCAACCGGGTCACCGTGTCGCCCATCACCGATGCCCGCCACGATGTGTTCCTGTCCGTGGAACGCGCACGCGCACAGGCCTATCGAGAGGTCGATGGCTGGCTGTCCGGCATCCGCCGGACTGCGGGTGGCAGCACCTTCGCACCTCACTCGCACACGACCGAGTCGACCACAGGAGACAGAGCATGACGGCGACGCAGGTCGTGGACCTGGCCATCATCGGCAGCGGCAGCGGCAATTCCATCCCGGACGAGCGGTTCGACGACCGCACGATCGCCATCTTCGAAGAGGGCGTCTACGGCGGCACCTGTCTGAACGTCGGCTGTATCCCCACCAAGATGTTCGTCTACGCAGGCGAGGTCGCTGAGACCATTGCCACCAGCGCCCGCTACGGCGTCAAGAGCAGCGGATTCGAGACCGACTGGCCTGCCGTCGTCGAGCGTGTGTTCGGACGCATCGACCCGATCTCCGCCGGCGGCAAGGAGTATCGCGTCGACCGCTGTCCGAACATCACCGTGTACCCGAGCCACGTGGAGTTCGCGGGTCGCGATGATCTCGGACGCTACCGACTGGTCACGGCGGACACCGAGGTCCTGGCCACAGAGGTGGTTCTGGCCGCGGGATCGCGCGCCATCATCCCGCCGATCATCGCCGAGTCCGGCGTCCGCTATCACACCAACAACGACGTGATGCGACTCGACCGACTACCCGAACATCTGATCATCGTCGGAAGCGGTTACATCGCAGCGGAATTCGCGCACGTGTTCGGATCACTCGGCAGCCGGGTCTCCATCGTGGCACGTGGACCGGCCCTGCTGCGCAAGGCCGACGCAGACATATCGAGACGTTTCACCGAGATCGCGCAGTCGAAGTGGGACGTGCATCTGGACGCCACGCTCACCGATGCGGCCACACTTCCCGACGGCGGCGTCCGGCTCGGGTTCGCCGACGGTACGTCGGTCGAGGGCGATGCTCTGCTCGTCGCCGTCGGCCGCAGGCCGAACGGAGATCGTCTCGGCCTGGACACGATCGGCATCGAGCCTGCGATCGACGGCCGCGTCGTCTGCGACGCACATGGCCGCACCGGAGCCCGGGGCGTGTGGGCGCTGGGTGATGTCAGCTCGCCCTATCAGCTCAAGCATGTCGCCAACCACGAGCAGCGGGTGGTCCAGGCCAACCTGCTCAGAGGTTGGGACGCCGACGATCTCGACTCGTTCGATCACCGGTTCGTTCCGGCTGCGGTGTTCACCCACCCGCAGATCGCCGACGTGGGACTCACAGAGGCGCAGGCGCGCGAACGCGGCATCGACATCACCGTCAAGGTGCAGGCCTATGGTGACGTCGCCTACGGCTGGGCAATGGAGGACACCACCGGCTTCTGCAAGCTGATCGCCGAGCGCGGCACCGGAAAACTGGTGGGCGCGCACATCATCGGCCCGCAGGCACCGACCGTCATCCAGCCGGTGATCCAGGCGATGTCGTTCGGGCTGCCCGCTCACGAGATGGCACGCGGCCAGTACTGGATCCATCCGGCGATGCCCGAGGTGTTGGAGAACGCGCTGCTGGGTCTGGACATCTGAGCCCCGACACGATCAGCGCGCCACCACCTCCACGCGATGCGGCAGGTGCGCCGGCTTGACCCGCGCCACCACCCCGTCGAGGCGCTGGCGGTCGATCGTGTCCGGGTCGTCCACCACGAGGGTGACCACGATGAGCGGTGCGGCCTGTTCCTGCGGCGGCCCGGTGGGTTCGGCCGAGGTGGTGACGCCGCCGGATTCGGCGATCTCGGGCACCACCCCGAACGCCGCGGTGATGGCGTCTCGGACACCGCGCACGGTTCCGCGCCAGCGCAGCAGTTCGGCGCCCGCGGAGATCAGTTCCCGCTTCTTGTCCGCACTCTCGTGACCGTCGAGGACCAGCCCGATCCACGCGGCCAGCCAGCTCAACGAGTCGTCCGGTGCGGTCCCCGGATCCAGATGCGCGGGAAAGGAATCGAGCACCGCGAGCACGGGCGCCAACATCCGGTCGAAGACTGCACACAGCCCCTGGGCACACGGATCGTCGATGTAGATCGACGGCAGTGTGGCGCCGACCGGGAAGGGGCTCAACACCTCCGGTAGTTCTCCGCGCATCTACACCACCCGCACCTGATGTTGATGTGACAGGAACAACCCGTTGGGCGGCAAGGACAATCGGTCGGTCGGCTCCGGGCTGCGCCGCCCGGTCGCCGGGTTGACGGCGAACAGCTCGACGCTCACGTCCTGTCCCATGTCGACGCCGGGGACGTCGGCGACGGCGGCGGCGATGTCGGGTTCACCGAGCGAACGGCCCACCGTCCAGCCGTTGCCGCTACGGCCCCCGTACACCGGGTGCAGCAGTCGGTAGAGCCGCACCGTGACGTCGGCCGCGACCGCCTGCCGTTCGAAACCGACGGCGGCGGTGACCCTGACCAACACGGTCACCCCGATGTAGCGCGGCGGTTCGACGAGCAGCCGCGTACCGATCAGGCGGCGACGTTCGAGATGCTCGGCGATCGCCGCCAGGGTGTCCGGCGACGGGGTGAGATCGTGCAGGCGGATCTGACCTTCGGCGTCCGACGCCACATGCGGGACCACGAGCAGACGTACCGACCCCGCCCCCGTCTCGTCGGCGGGCAGGCAATGGGCGCGGGCGATCTCCGGTGCCGCCTGCCGGGTGAGCTCCTCGAAATCTTCTGCGGTGACCGCGCGCCCGCGGGAGCGCAGCACCACCGGTCCGCGCAGTTTGAGCTCGTCGATGGTCTCGGCCTGCGCGCCACCGACGGCGGCGACCCGGTTCTCCACCCGGGACACGAACGGCACACTCGTCTTGAGCACCCGGATCTGTCCGACCCCGACGTTGCCTCGGGCACCACCACCGATCCGGTACTCGTCGACGCCGACGACCGCGCCTTTGCCCGGCACCGCCCCGTAGGACCGCAACGAACCGTCGGCCTCACGGATGGCCGGTCCGAACACGATCTCCCCGGAGACGGCGTCGAGGTGGAACACCTGGTCGTCGGGACCGCAGTCGGCGAAGTCCTCGACGGCCGTCCAGGTGGCGCGGGTTCCGCCGTCGGAGACCGACACGGTCAGTTCGTCGGACGGCACCACGGGACCTTGGTGCAGCGAGAACCGTTGCGCCACCGTGCCGTCGGAGATGCCGAGGACCTCGCCACTGACGCCTTGCGAATGCGCGGCGCCGACCGTGCCGCCGATGGTCTGTGCGCTCACCGCCTCGATGTGCGGTGAACGCGAGTAGGCGCTCTGCCCGGCAATGGCGTCGACCACGCGGCAGCGCAGCCATGCGCCGCGATTGCCTGCGACCACCGCGCGGGCATGATCGTCGGGAAGGTGCACGACGACGTCACCGGGCTCGTTGAGGCCGCCTGTCTCGTCGAGTCCGAGATCACACGGCACCCATCCGTGTCCGGTCAGCGCCTCCCACTGCAGCGGCGGATGGCGGGGATCCACCCCGACTCCGGCCACCCGGCAGGTGAAACGCAGCAGTACCGCACACGACGGCACCGGCGCCGACAGTTCGATGAGCAGCGCGTCATCAGGCCGCGGGGTGGCGGCGAAACAGTCGAAACCACCGTGGCCCAGAGACAGACTCCGGTCGGTGGGTGGGGTGCCCGCGGGTGCCGCGAACACGCGCTCGGCGCTGCACGGGACGATCGCGAGGTTGCGTTCGGTGGAGAACACGACCGATTCGGCGATGTCGGTGCGGACCGTCCCCACCTCGGTGTCGGTCCGCACCTCGACGGTTTGCGGCTGCGGCGCCGACAGCCAGAACGTCACGCGTGTCCGTGCGGTGGACGCGGGGCGCATCTCGAGACCGAGCAGATCGAGGAACTTCAGATAGTTGCGATCCGGCACCCGGTTCAGTCGGTAGATGAGTTGGTCGACCATGGTGGCCACCGCCTCGATCAGGGTGATCCCCGGATCGGAGATGTTGTGATCACTCCATTCCGGAAACCGTTCGCGCACCAGGCGGCGTGCGTCGTCGACGAGTGTCTGAAAGTGCCGGTCGTCGAGGTCGGGGGCGGGCAGCATGGCGGTCATCTCATCTCGGTCGGTGGGGTGGCATCGGCGACGGCGCCGGAGTCATCGGGTTCGTCGGGGATCACGTAGAAAGGGAACACCAGATTGCGGATGTCGTTGCGGCCGTGGATGCGGTAGCGGACGTCGATGTGGAAGGTGCCGCGATCCGCGGCGGAGAAGTCGACGCCGATGTCCTCGACGTCGATGCGTGGCTCCCAGTCCTCGAGTGCCGTCCGCACATCGCGCGCGATGGACGCAGCGGTCGCGGCATTCGCCGGCGAGAACACGTGATCGTTGATGCGGCAGCCGAATTCGGGACGCATCGGCCGCTCACCCGGTGCTGTCCGCAGGATGATCTCGATCGCCTGCTCGACGTCGACCCCTCCCCCGGCGAGCGCGAATGCCCCGGTCGGATCGGTCCGGATCGGAAACGCCCATCCGCGGCCGACGAAGTCGACGGAAGGTCTTGTGTCCATGATGATGTCGACCTCTCATCCGATCAGCACGGTGGGGGCTCCGGCGATCACCGGGGCACCGCAACCGGCCAGGTCGCCGACGCGAGCCGCGGGACGACCGCCGATCAGCACGGTCGGGCAGCCCGGGCCTGCGATGGTCGTGGGTGGGTGTACCGCCGGCGGCGGGAACGAACAGATGTGCGGCGTGCCGACGGTCGCCGCGGGCATTCCGCCGATGAGCACCGTCGGGCAGCCGGGCGGCCCGATGACGCCGGGGTGGGCGGTCGGGTCTCCGACCCGGGCTGCGGGTGGCATGGTCTCTTCTCCTCAGTTGAGTTTGATGGGTGTGCCCTGCACCGTGAGCGGACCGGAAGCGGAGAGCTGGGCGGCGGTCGATGCATCGACCGTGACGCGACCGCCACGCAGTCCGAGCGTCCCTGCGCCGGCGTCGAGGGTGATGCCCTGGTCGGCCTTGATCGCGATCGTCCCCGCACTGCGCACCGTGATGGCCCGGCCCACCGCGTCGAGTTCGATCCGCAGCGCGTCGTCGCCGGTGGCGACGACCACTCCCTCGGTCCGACCGTCCTCGTCGTTGAGGTCGATTCGGTGGCCGCGCCGAGACACCACGGAACGTCGGTTCGCCGCTCCGGAACCGTTGTCCACCAGCGTGACTCCGCGCTTGTCGGGGGTGTCGACACCGTTGAACAGTCCGCCCAGCACATACGGGTGATCGCCGTCGCCGCGTTCGAAGGCGACGAGCACCTCGTCGCCGACCTCCGGCATGATCAGGGCGCCGCGGTCTTTGCCGGCGCCGGCCATCACGGTGCGAGCCCATCCGCTGACGTAGTCGTCGGACAGCTGCGGAAATGCCAGTCGCACACGGCCTCGGCCCTCGGGATCGTTGATGTCGGTGACCTGTGCGACCACCACGCCGGCTCCCCTGTCGCCCGGACGCGCCGCGCCGGCCGACGTCAGCCCCAGCAGGCTGCGGTCGTGCGCCGCCGAGACGGCGATGGCGGTGGTGTATCCGCCGTTGGGCTCGTAGCGGTGGCGGGCCGCGGTGAGCACGAACTTGCCGTCGAACGGGGCACCGAGGTCGCTCACCGCGACCGCGACACCCGCGCGCAGCGCCGGATTGCCGGTGCACACGGCATCGATCTCGCAGTAGCCGCTGGCGATCGTCTGAGCTCGTGCTCGGGCGGCCTCGTCGGCTTCGGCCTGAGAGCGCAGTCCGCGATCGGATTCGACGTGGGTGCGGTTGCCGAACACGCCCGCCAGCCCCGCCGGGTCGACGTCGCCGAGCCGGGCGCTGGGCGCGTCCGGCTGCGCGGTCCCGACGATGGGTTGTTTGGTCGCCACGTCCCAACCACGGACTTCGACGTGCCCGACCTGTTCGGCAGCGGTGATCGACGAACGCAACCGCGTGATGTCGACGCCGAAGCGCAGCACCAGTGGATTCTCCGGGTCCGCGCCGGGAGCACTCTGCGCCTCGGTCGGTGGACCGAAATCCAGGGCGCCGTCGCAGACCCCGACCCGATATCCGATACCGCGGGCCAGGGCGGTGAGGAACTCCCAATCGGTCTGGTCGCGTTGGGAGATGTGGTCGTAGACGGTCGGCGACGCGACGATGCGTCCCGGACGGAGCCCGGCCCGGCGCGCGCACTGGGTTGCGGCGTCCGACGCCGTCGCCTGGGTGAAGGCTGCGGTGTGGCGCCCCCGGAACAGGCGATGTGACTGGTCGTATCCGCGCACGGTGGTGAATGTGCCGGACTTCTCGAACTCGGCTTCGATCGCGGTGATCTCCCCGATCAGGAGGTCCTTCGGGGCAGGTTGCGCATCGGTGCTGATGGCGATCCGGATCGGCGCACCGATCCGGATGCCCCCGTCGGTGAGCACTCCGCGCGCGTTGTCACGGAACCGGAGTGCGAAGGCGTCGGGCAGCCCGGTGTTGGTGTCCACGTATGCCGACACCAACTGCAGCATCACCGTGTCGGGCAGCGGTGTCCCGCCGACGGCGATGGTGAATCCGGATGTGGTGGCCACGGGTCACCGCCCGCCACGCACGTCGTCGACACCGGGCAATCGGATCACGGTGCCCGACGGAACACGCATCGGGTCGTCGATGCCGTTGAAGTCGGCGATGGCACGCCACCGGTTGGGATCGCCGTACTCGCGATGCGCGATGATCGCCAACGACTCCCCCGCGACCAGGACATGGGTGCGTCGCGCGGCCGCGGCCCGCGATGTCGGATTCTGTCCGCCCTTGCCGCCCGGCATCTCCTCGAGATCCACGGTGCACACCGCGCGCAGCGGTGCGCCGTCGGCGGCGAACAGGGTGAACTTCGCCGTCACCTTGGTGATGAAACCCGGAAAGCTCGTCAACCCACCCCATTTGAAGACGACCAGCGGCGGCATCGCCTTGGGTGTCCCGGTGGTGGCGCTGGTCGGCACGCAACATGCCATGAGCCGATCGACGCCCTTCGCCACGCTGTCGTCGTGCTTCTCGGTGCCGTCGAGGAACATCTCCAGCGAGAGCGTGCACGGCTGGGCGCCCATGAACTCCGCGGCGCCGGCCTTGGCCGCGCCTTTGGTCGGCTTGCTCTCCCATTTCGCGGCCTTGGTGATGGTCACCTCCCGGGGGTTGAACTGGAACGCGATGGACCCCAGCGGCGCTCCCGGTTTCGCTCCGCCCGGGGCCTTGGTCGGTTCGTAGAGCTCCAGCTCGGCGTGGACGATCTGGTCGGCGGAGGTCGACTGCCCCGATGACCCGGCCGACGGCGCGGACAGCGCCACCGCCGCGCCCATCACTCATCTCCCTTCGACCCGCGGATACCGCGATGGACGAGTTCGAGGGTCTCGATCGCCACCTTGGGGTTGTCCACGCTCAACGACGGGCCGGTCCACCGGACCGGCAGCACTCCGTCGAGTGACCATTCCGCGACGGTCTCGCCGTCACCGTTCTTGGCCGCGATCTTTGCCGTGGTCGGGGTGTAGCCGGCCACCACCGCGCTGACCCATTCCGCCAGTTGGTAACTGTCCTCACCCACCGGTCGGGTGAGCTTGATGTTGCTGTACTTCACCCGCGTCGGTAGCTGCCACACCATGCCGTTGTTTCCGCCCTCCTCTCGCTGCTCCATGACGATCTCGAGCCCGAGACCCTCGCAGCTGACGAAATCGCCGAGCGGAGCCGAATCGACACTGACCGAGAAGCACACGCTCACAGCCGGATCCGCGGTGGTCATGTCGTCTCCCAAGGTCGATGGACGTCGATGTGTCGGTGCAGGCTCACCGGTCGGTCAGCAAGCCGGAACGTTCTCGGTCCAGCCACAGTTCGGTGCGCAGCCGGGCCGACAGTGGTTCGTGGAGTCGGCGGGCGAGTTCTTCGAGATCCTCGGCGCCTGCGCCGGTCCGTGGTGCGGTCATGGCGGTCGCCGCGTCGGTGATCGCCTCGTTTGTGATCGCCCCGGTGGCCGCACCCGGAATCTGCGCAAGACCGTGCACCCCTTGCGCCACACCGCTCATGGCCGAATGTGCCGCGTCGGCCGCGACATCCGTGGCGTCGGTGACGATGTGTCGGTCGGGCCCGCCCGCCGCATCGGGTATCGCCGATCCGAGACGGTCGCGGACCGTCGACGCGGTATCCGCCATGCGGTCGCGCAGGAACTGTGACGGTTCCCCCGGCACCACCGGGAGTGCGAAACGCTGTGCCGTGACCTGAGGTCCGTCCGGTCCGTCATCCGACGGTCCCTCGGCACGTACCGTCGGCGACGTTCGCTGTGCGATGCCCGCGGTCGGCGACACGGGGCCGGAACCACCCACGCCGAACATCGTCGCGAACGACACCGGCGCCGATGTCGTCACCGAATGAGCGGTCGCGGCAGGAATGTCGGGAGGTCCCGACGAGGTGTCGTACGACGGCCCCGACGACGACACCGGGCGGCCCACCGCACTGCGTTGGATCGGCCGAGCAGACGCGCCGTCGGTCCTCGGTATCGACCGCAATGTGCTGCCCCCGTGGGTGTTCTGTGCCGACCGCCCCGACGCTGGCACATGTGCCCCAGACCGTTGTGTCGCCGCCGGTTGTGTCGCCACCGGTTGTGTTGCCGCTCGCCGAATTGCTGTCGGCTCCGCCTGGGACCGTTGCATCGCTAGCGGTTCCATCGCTGTCGGATGCGTCGCTGTCGGTTGAAGCGCGAGTGCGGCGGGAACGACGGCTGCGTCGGGGGCCAGGTGCACGACCGGCTGGGGTTCGGCGCTTCGGGTCGTCGGCACGCCGGCGGCGGGTGCGGCGGTGATCGACAGGTCCGCCGACTCGGGTACTCCGATGCCCTCGCCAGTCATCGGTTCGGGTGAGGTGCGCTGCACGGCGGCCGGCCGCGAACTCCTCGATGTCGCCGCCTGTTGCGCCTCCGGCTGGTGCGATTGGGGCGCTGGCGCCGGTCGTGTCGGCGAGGATCGCTGCACGGGTCGCGCACCGGTCGATGCGCCAGCGGCCTGGTTCGACGGGTACGTCGGCACCGGCTGCCGTGCCGCGGTCCGCTGCACGGCCACGGGCCACGAACCGGTCGATGGCGTGGACACCTGGTGTGGCGGCGGTCGGTTCGGTACGCCCGGTGCCGGCTGGGTCGGTGGTGGGAACGGCAACTCTGACGGCCGAGCCGTGTCTCGCTGCACGGCAACCTTCCTCGGCACCGACGACGCCGTGCCGGTCCCGTACGCCGACTCAAGCCTCGGTTGCACGAGCTGCTCACTGCGCTGCACCACCGACACGTCGGCGACACCCGTCGGCGACGGCGCGGGCACCACTGCGATCGACTCGCTGGCGGTGACCGGCTCCGACGTGGAGGGCGCCCGGTCGAGCTGCAGCGAACGTGACACGATCGGCCCGTCGCCGGGGAACACGGTGCCGCTCGTCGCACCGTCGGGTATGTGCGACAACGTCGTCCGGTCGGTTTCGCCCACCCGGCTGACCGGCGACTCGATCGTGCCCGCCGGAGTACCGGCGGCCTCCGTCGACAGGTCCGCGGGGTCTCGCGGTCCGGTCGACACCACCTGCGGTACGTCGGACACGGACCCCGTCGGCGGCGACGGGAACGAGGGAGGTGCCGGCTCGCGGGGAGACAGCGGGGCGTATCGCGAGACCGGCACCGTCTGGAGGCGCTGGACGTCTCGGCCTGCCACGCCGACCGGCACCACAGGTGCGGGATCGGTAGGTCTCGACGGCAGCACCGTCGAGGGGGCAGAAATCGAACCAGCGCTGCGGAATTCGGGGACGGACGAATCGTCCGGGGTGATCGGGGTCAGTTGCAGGGGCCCGGGCAGAGGTGTGGTCGTGACACCCGAGATCCCCGTCGTCGCGAGACCATCGACAACCGTCGGGAACATCCCACCTGTGGCGGGATCGTTGTCCGCGGCCACCGGAGGATCGCCCGTCGTCAACGAGGGCGAGTGCGACCAGGAGGACGACTGCGGAGCCGAGAGCGGCGGCGGCCGCCGATCGGTCGTCGCCATGATCGTCGGCGCGGCACAGGGCATCGTCCGTTGCACATGTCCGACCCGGATGGTGGCCGGGTCGTCGAGGAGCGCCGCGTCGCGTTGCACGTCCACGGTGGTCTCCAGCGCCGACAACGTCAGTGGACGCGGGTCCCCGGTCACCGCCGTGGCGAAGTCACCGGTGGTGCTGATCTGGTCGTCCATGGCGATGCGCATCGGCGCGATCGCCGCACGGGTGGGACGCGAAGGACCGACGTCGGGCACCGGGCTCGCGCTGCGCTGCAGGCTGCCGGTCTCGACCGGACGGCGCCACGGCCATCGCCAGTTCATCGCGTCACCCCTTCTGCGCACTCGGTGGACGTCAGGTCCCAGTCGGTTGAGATGTCATGTCTCAGTCCGTGGATGTCAGGTCGTTGATCAGTCGGACGTACCGCTGCCGTTCGGCATGCTCGAGGTCGAGGATCTCACCTCTGCTCCAGTGGAAATTCAGTGCGACGTACGAGATCTCGCGGTACAGATGATCGATCTCGTACGTTGCTATTCCCCCAGGCGGCCACCCGAGAGGTCGACGGCGAACTCGCCGCTGCAGTGCGGGCACACGACCCCCGCCCGGGTGTGGCCCTCCTGATTCACCCGTCGGTAGAGATCCTGGAGAAATGCCAGATCGGAGGCGAACATCGATTCCACGACCCCGGCGTGGACATCGTCGAGATCACCGAGTCGGGTCGTCACCCGGCTGATGAGTACCACCGTCAGATAGCCCGGGTTCTCCCGGACGCGGTCGTCACGTTGGGACACGAGTTCGTCACGCGCGGTGGCCAATCGCATGGTCCCGTCGCGGTGGACGACACCAGCCGCATCCACGTAGCCCCTCGGGAGCACGAAGTCGAACTCGGTGCACAGCGCCTCCCCGACCGATCCGTGTTCGACAGGCCTGTCGTCACCTGGATGATCGAGAAGTGCGGCGCCGCCATGCGTTCTACGCACCGTCGACCTCCAGCCGTTCGTAGGTGAGCACCAGCTTCTCGGTGAGCACGCTGGTGTCCCCGGCCTTCATCGTGTTGACCTCGAGGCTCTTGGGCCATGCGTTGGTGACCTTGTACCGCTTCACCGCGCTGCCCTCGTAGTCGTAGACCACGATCGCGCCGCCCTTGCGGACATCGCCCATCTTGCCGAGCTGCGAATCCTTGATCCACTTGTCGAAACTGTTGTCGTCGGTGAGCGGCCGGGTCAACGTCATCTCGCCGGCCTTCCACCGACCGGGAAGCTTCTTGATCGAATACTTGCCGTCGCTGGCGGAATTGGATTTGTACTCGATGACGTCCTGTTCCATCTTGAGCCCGTTGACCTCGGTGATGCTCTTGATCTGGATGCCGTCGAACTCCAGGCCGAAGGAATGGCCGACGGAGCTGTCGAATTCGGGGAGTGCCATGGTGTCACATCACTTTCGTCGTGGCGGTCATTCGGCGACGAGGCTGGTGCCGCCGGAGTACTGGGAGAGCCGGAAGATGACGAACTCGGCAGGCTTCACCGGCGCCACACCGATCTGACAGACCACTTCGCCTGCGTCGATCCCCTCGGCGGGATTCGTCTCGGCGTCACATTTGACGAAGAAGGCCTCGTCGGGTGTCACCCCGAACAGCGCCCCGCGACGCCATTCGTTGACCAGGAACGCACTGATGGTGCGCCGCAACCGGGCCCACAGGGCAGGATCGTTGGGTTCGAACACGACCCAGTTGGTGCCGTCGAGGATCGACTCCTCCAGATAGTTGAACAGCCGCCGGATGTTGAGGTACCGCCATTCCGGATCGGACGACATCGTCCGGGCACCCCACACGCGGATACCGCGACCCGGAAAGGCCCGGATGCAGTTGACACCAGAGGGATTCAGTAGGTCATGCTCGTTGCGGGTGATCTGCGTCTGCACGTCGAGAGCCCCGCGCACCACCTCGTTCGCGGGCGCCTTGTGCACGCCTCGGGTGTCGTCGTTGCGACCCCAGATCCCGGCCATGAAGCCCGACGGCGGCAGATACTCGCCTTTCCCGACACCGATCCACGGCCAGTACATCGCGGCGTACTTCGAGTCATAACCTGTTGTCTCGGTGCGCCATTGCTTCACCTGCTGGGCATTCAGACCGGGCGGTGTGTCCAGGATGGCCATCCTGTCGCCCATCAGTTCGCAGTGTGCGATCATCGCCAGCTGAACGGATTTCACCGTGTCCAGATCGATGGACTTCTGTGCGTACGCGGTCATCAGATCGGGGATCGCGACCATCGTGATGTCGTCGACGGCCTCGAGCCCGGAGACGCCGGTGCGGGACTCCACGTCACCGACGTAGTCCTGCGTTCCCAGCGTGGACGGGACATCCGCCGTCGGCGGCGGGGAGACCAGGACCGCGGAGGCGCCCTTCACGATCTCGGCGCCGGACTGGCCGGTGACGGTCTCGAGCTTGATCACCTTGGACTCGTTGTTCACCACGGTCTTCAGGCTGTTCTGTCCACGTCCGGAGACCAGCCCCGTGTGTTGTTCGACGACCTCGTCGCCGCGTTTCACCACGACCTTGACGCTGCCCTCGGGGGCGCCGTCGTCGGGGTCGGCGACCTCCACCGACAGGCTGCGATCGGGTGCCGCCTCGTCGAGTGCGATCACCTTGAGGTTGCCCACCTCCGCCTGAGCCGGCCGCGCCTCGATGGCCTTGCGCGCATCGCCATTGCCCGACGGATCCGCCCCGTGTCCGATCCGCACGATGTAACAGTTGCCGCCACCGTTCTGGAAGTACGCGAAGACCGACTGGGCCAGCGCGGTGTTGGCCAAGAACCCCCCGAAGGTGGAGGTGAACTGGGTCCAGTTGGACACCAGGGTCGGAGTGTCGAACGGGCCGCTCTCGGCGAGCCCCACGAATGCGGCGACCGCGGTACCGACGCCCTCGATGGGCCGCGAACCGGACGCCACCTCCTCGACGTAGACACCGGGTGAGAGATACGTTGGCATGGTGTTCTCCTGATTCGCCGTGTGAGGCTGCGGTTTCCATCGATGATGGGCTCATCGTCGGCGCCGCAGAATGTGCGTTCGGCCGGTGCGAGGGGCAGTTCCGGATGTCCTTTCGGGCAGAGTGACGGCGGGCCGGTGCCGAAGACTCGGGCGGCGGCCTACGCTGCGAACATGCAACAGCGTTTGCACGCGACACAACCCCACGCGCCCGCTGCCGAGAGCACGGCGCGAGCCCGTGATGCCTCCCGCTCCAGTGCCGGAACCTCGTTGTCGGCGTTGTTCGCCGACTCTCCCCTTGCCGATCTCCAACGCGCGGCGGGTAACGCGGCAGTCGCCGGCGTGATGTCGCCGGCCCAGTCGGTACAGAATGTTCTTTCGCAGGGCGGGCGGCCACTCGATCCGCAGGTGCGAACGGACATGGAGTCCCGGCTCGGGCACGATTTCGGCGATGTCCGCATCCATGACAACGGCAGTGCCCAGGAGTCTGCACTCGCCGTCAATGCCCATGCGTACACCGTCGGCTCCGACATCGTGTTCGGCCGGGGCGCTTACGATCCGGCCAGCACCGCAGGTCGCACCACCTTGGCCCACGAACTGACCCATGTCGTGCAGCAACGCAGCGGTCCGGTCGACGGCACGCCGACGGGCGACGGCCTGAGCGTCAGCCACCCGTCGGACCGCTTCGAACGCGAGGCCACCGAGACCGCCGCCCGGGTCGTCGGGCACTGACGTCCACCGAAATCTGCCCAGGATTCTGCTTGCCCCCGATAACCGCCCACCAGCGAGGTGGCAGGGACATAAACGTCCTCACCGTCCTCACCGGGACAGGTTTCAGGGTCGTGCCAGATCGTGGGCGGATTCCAGGGTGCGCCATCGACTTTCGTGCAGTCCGGAGGCGCCCCCACCCGCGGACCCGTCTCACACAGCGTCCGGGCCGCCCCCAGTCCGCAGCCCACAGCAGAACCGCGCACACCCGAACCACCGAGGGCAACGATGTCTGCACGATCGGGTAGCTCGGAGGGGACCGTTCGAGATTGGGGCGGCACGCGACCGATGCGAGGCTGAGCATGCGACGACGTGAGCCGACGCCGCCGAAGCGAAAGAGCCAGCCATGAGCGACATCATCTGCGAGGCGTGTGGAGCCGCGAACCCACCGGGGACCCAGTTCTGCACCGAATGCGACGCGTATTTCGGGTGGTCGCAGACGGCCGCCCCCGCGCGGCCGGCCACCCCGTCGGGTATGTCGACGACAACACCGGTCACCCCGGCGACGGCCGCGGACGCGAGTCGCGTGATCGCACCGACGGTCGAGGCGGACCAGACGGCGCTCACACTGGATCCCGAAGTCGCCGTGCCGATGTCACTGCACATGTACAACCCGTCGCCCGTCGTCGACGGCTACGTCGTGCAGATCCCGACCGCGCCGTCCTGGCTGCGCGTGACCCACGAGGAGATCCGACTGCTCCCCCGCTCCGACGCGATGGTCCCGGTCACGTTCGGCCTCGCCGACGGCCCGGTACCCGAGGCCCAGACGGTGAGCGTGGATCTGCTCATCTGCTCGCTGACCGACGAACACAAGAGCACGCCCGCCCGCGTGGAGCTGACGGTCCCCCGCTTCGGGCGGCCGGTGACGGTCACCGCACATCCCTCGATGATCCGGCTCCTCGATGAGAACGAAGGCAAAGCACAACTGGCCCTGGATAACTCGGCATCGAATTATCCGCAGACGGTGTCGTTGACGGCAACCGAGCCCGAGGGTGTGGTGAGATTCGACGTCACGCCGGCGCGCTGCACCGTCGAAGCGGGTGCCACCGCGACGGCAACGCTCGCGTTTGCCATGCCCGAACTCGACCACGGCGCGACCACCGAGCGGCGCCTGGCGATCACGGCCACGAGCGACGACGAGCACACCGAGACGTCGGTGACGGTGACACAGCAGCGCTCGCAGGCCCCCGAGCATGTGCCGGTCACCCTGCGACTGGAGCCGAGTGTCATGCGGGTCAAGGACTTCGCGATGGCCGACCTGCTGCTCGTCGTCGACAATCGCCGCGGAACCCAGGACCGCACGCTCACCGTCGGCGGCCGCGACCCCGAGGGTCGGGTGTCGTTCACATTTCCGACATCTCGGATCGACGTGGCGGCGGGACGGATCGCGACCATGCGGCTCACCGTCGAGGCCGAGCCGCCCGAGATCGGCAAGGATGTCTCCTATCCGTTCAGTGTTCTCGCGAACGATGAGGTCGAGGAAGCCGAGACCACCGGCACATTGACCCTGTCGCGGTCACCGGCCGCCATCACCACCGCGGCGCTGCGCCTGCATCCCAGCAAGATCTCGGTGCGCAACACGTCCACAGGGCACAGCAGGCTGATCGTCGACAACGCGGGTTCCGACCAGTGGCTGACCGTGTATCTCGCCGGTTCTGATCCGGAGGCCGCGGCCCGCGTCACGGTCCGACCCGCGAGCGTGCAGGTGCCGCCGCGGCAATCGGTGTGGGCGGAGACGACGATCACGGCGAACCCGCCCGACGCCGGGGAGAGCGCCGAGCGACAGCTGTCGTTCACGGCGACCGACGGTCGCGGCACCGTCACCTGCGAGGGCACGTTCGCTCAGCGGACGTCGGACTGGATGCCGGTCGCCCGGGTGGTGTTGACCCTCCTCGGCGCCCTGGTCGCGGCCGCCGGAGCGCTGTCGCCGTGGACGCGCATCCCCGAACACTTCTTCGGCGTGGATAGGTTGGGGGTCGCCATCCCGGATGACCTCGACGGCGAGTTGCGACAGTTGTTCGCCACCCAACCGCCTGCCCGTGTCGTGGTGCTGGTGCTCGCGGCCGCGATGGCGCTCGGGGTGTTCGCGCGGTCGGGCAAGACGACCCAGACGGCGGCCATCGCCATGGCCGCAGGTTTCGTCGGCTACATGGTCTTCCTGGCCACCACGACAACCGGCATCGTCGTCGGTGGGGTCGCCTACGGCGCGGTACTGGTCGTCGTCGGAGCGGTGTCGGGATTCCTAGGCGGACTGTGTATTCGCCGACGATGAGGGCGCGCGCTCGAACTCGGGGCCGATGAGCCGCCCGAGCTTGCGGTACTCCTGCTCCACGCCCCAGTAGAGGTCGTCGGTGACCACGGCGCGGTCGGCGGCCGCGGCTCGATAGGCCGCGGTCACCGCTGCGGCCCGGATGTTGCCGCCGTTCATCACGAATGACCGGGCACAGAGATCCAGGTCGACGTCGGCGGCACAGGGTACGGGTGCGCTCAGGCATCGACGCCACAGTTCGCGGCGCGCGTCCTCGTCCGGGCGACCGAACTCGATGACGGCGTCGAGCCGCCGGGTGAACGCGTCGTCGAGGTTGGCACGCAGATTGGTGGTCAGGATCGCCAGCCCGCGGAAGGATTCCATGCGCTGCAGCAGGTATGCGGTCTCGACGTTGGCGTGCCGATCCTGTGCGTCGCGGACCTCGCTGCGTTTGCCGAACAGCGCATCGGCCTCATCGAAGACCAGTACCGCATGCACCGACTCGGCCTCGGCGAAGATGCGATCCAGATTCTTCTCGGTCTCCCCGATCCACTTCGACACCACCGACGCGAGATCGACGGTGTACATGTCCAGACCGAGATCGTCGGCGAGCACTTCGGCCGCCATCGTCTTGCCGGTGCCGGAATCGCCCGCGAACAGACCGATCACCCCGTCGCCGCGCCCACCGCCGCGCCGCATCCGCCATTCACCCAGCACACGATCCCGGTGGCGTGCCCGCGCACCGAGGTCGTGCAGCATCGCCAACGTCGCCGCGGGCAGCACCAGATCGGACCAGTCGACGGCGGGGGTCGTACGACGCGCCAGACGCTGCAGCCCTGCGGAATTCAGCATCCGGGCGCCCTCACGCACGTGATGGCCGGTGACATCCGACGACTCGATGGCCGCGACGGTGGTCGCGTTGGCCACCGCCCGACGGATCTGCGCCGGGTTCAACGCGTACACCGCGAGTTCCTCGACGGCGATGTCCGACCCTTCGTCCGCCAGCCCGTCTCGCCATGTGGTGGCTCGTTCGTCGGGTCCCGTCACCGGTACCTCGACGACCACCGGCAACCGATCGCAGGCTTCCGGAGACCACGGGCCCTGACCGACACAGATCACCGGGGTCGGGCAGTCGAACAGACAGCGACGTGCCCGACTCGCGGGCAGCTCATGGAAGGTGTCGACGATGACGACGGCGTCGCGCAACACGGCCTCTCGGCGGATGATCGGCAGCAGTTCGTCGACGTCGGCGGCACCGATGCGAGCCGCATCGACGATCACCGCCGTGCGTCCACCCTCGGCGACCGCGGATGCGGCAGCCGCACAACCTGTTCCGGCGGTGTCGTCGCGGAGGTACACGAGATCGCATGCTCCGGCCAGTGCACGACGGACCCTCGTGGCGGCGGCTCCGGCATGTCGCCCGGGATCGACCAGCAGGTCGACGATCGGATGCGGAACCGCGTCGCCGCCGAGCAGGTGATCGACGACCCGGTCGGGCACGCGCAGCGTACGGGTCAGGAACGGCCGGTCCCGATCGTCGACACACATCAGGCCCAATCGCACCAGCGGTGCGCCCTCGGCCAGACGGCCGCGGGCGACGGCGTCCCACGCGGAACGCCCGGCCAGCGCCAACGCCAGAGCGGGAGAGGCACGGCGCCGTGAGACGTCGTCATTGAGGTAGCCGTACAGCCGCTCCCACCGCGCATCGATCTCGGGCAGTGCGCAGATGAGCAGGAGTTCCACGTCGATCTCGGTCAGTCCGGCGGTACGCGCCAACGTCCGCAGCCCGACGACGGCGCCTCCGGCCTCCAGATCGTCGGCCTCACCTTCGATCGACTCCCGGCGGTCGTGGTCCGCACACGGTGGGTCATCGTGTGGGTCCAAGAGTGCGGCGACCGTCGGTTCACCGATGTAGAGGCCACGGAACGGGTCGTCCGGGGTGGGGTCGACCAGCCTGCGGAACTCCACCACCTCCCGGATCCTGGCCTCCACCAACCCCATCCGCGCGTGCAGATACCACAGCGAGGCGGTCATGCCGAATCCTCGCGCCGCCGATCGGCCCGAGGCGCCCGCACCACCTCGGCGCGAGCGGGCTCACGGATGTCCCCGGTGCGCAGCACCGGTGTCCGCACCGGCGGCCCGACGACCTGTGTGCGGGTCACCGGCAACGGCGCGCAGATCACCACGTCCACCGACGGCTTGAGTTCTCCCCCCAGCGCACTCCACACGTCGGCGAACGACCGGTCCTCCGATGGCGGCAGCGCGACGGTCATCGTGACCGGCAGACCGAGGTCGCGCAGCGTCGGACCGAGTCGTTCGATCGGGATCGACTGGTAGTTGATCATCTGTTGCAGCAGGCGCGACAGCAGACCGTGTTCGTCTTCGGGCCGCTGCGTCCACGCCGCCACCAGATAGGACAGCCGGAAATACCGTGGTGGACGGTGTCGCGCCACGGTCCGCCCGTCCCGGTACTCGTTGACGAAGCCGGTCTCACGCCGCCGTACGTCTTCACGGATGTCATAGAGGTAGGCGCAGATCGTGGGTCCGCTGCGCCGCGACGCCCACTCCTTGGTCGGGGCGTCGAACGACAGTTCCACCCCGGCTCCCGCCAGCGCCTCGTCGACGATGATCGTGCGCAGCGCGGCATCGATCTCGTCGATCACTCAGATCAGCCCCTCACGCAACGCATAGGCGACGGCGTGCGAGCGGTTGCGCAACTGGAGTCGGGTGGTCACCTCGTGCAGGACGTTCTTGACGGTCCGTTCGCTGTAGCACAGCTGTTTGGCGATGGCCGCGGTGTCGTAGCCCTCGGAAACCAGCCGCAGGACGTCGATCTCGCGTTCGGTCAGACCCGAGAAGTGCAGGCCGCGAGGCGCGAGCACCTGGCGCTGCAACCTGCCAACCTGACCGAGCAGACTTCCGACGAGGTCGGCCGGCACCACCCCGCAACCGTCGGCGACCTTGCGGATGTGGCGGGTCAACGTGTCCGCCGTCGCCTCACCGCGCCGGACGAGGCCACTCACGCCTGCCTCTGCCGCGGCCACCACGACGGCGTCGTCGATGACCCCGAGCACGAGCATGGTGCGGGGAACACCGTTGCGCTGCAGTGCCTTCAGATTTCTGCGCACCGAGTCGTCGAGTTGGTCGGCGACCACCACCGCCACCTCTGCAGTGTCCAGCGCCGCCTCGCCGACCACGATCACCTCCGGACGCAGTCCGAGCTGACTGGCCACACCCGCCTGCAGGACGGGGTCGTTCGAATAGACATAGGTGGTGATTCTGCGTTGCATGATCTCTGTCTCCCAACGTGCTCATGCATGGTGTCGGCGGGCTCGCCGTCAGTCCTGCTGTTTCCCGCACCGACCACAGAACGCCTGGCCCGGCGGTATCTCGAATCCGCAATTCTGGCAACGGATGGCGTCGCCCGCGGGTGCGCCGGGCACCGGCCGGGTCGCTTCCGTCGGCCCCGCCGCGGCAGGGGCACCGGAGTGCGCCGGTTGCGGCGCAGGCGCCGCTCCCGCCGGGACCGCCCCACCCGGCATGTCACCGCCGCCTCGGTTGCCACGCCGCGAGTAGAGGTAGTAGCCACCGGCTCCCAGCAGGGCCAGCACCACGACGATGCCACCGCCGATGAGCAGTGCCGAGACCAGACCGCTGGTCTGCGAGTCGTGATCGCCGGACGCTTCCCGGTTGCGGATCGCATCGGTCTTGAGTTCCTCGGCATTGGGATAGCCGGGAGTCAGTTGGTCGGCGAGATCGAAATTCTTTGCCGCCTCTCCGTAATCACCGTCGTAGTACTGGCCGAGCGCCGCACGGTACGCGTCGTCGGCGGGTGAGAGTTCCGGTGTCACCCCGTTGTTGCGCAACATCTCACGCAACTCACTCGCGGCAGCGATGTAGGAGGCGTTGGGATTCAACGACCCTCCGGTGCCGTCGTCGATCGCCTGGGGACGAAAGCTGTTGACGCCGAGAACCTTACCGTCGTCGTTGATCGTCGGTCCGCCGCTCATCCCCTGCGCCAGGTCGGCACTGACCTCGATGAACGAGGCGGGACCGATCGTCTTGATTGCGTTGACGGTGCCGCTGCGCGCGGTGGCCTCCAGGTTGGTGTAGTCGACCGGCGCATCGGATTCCTTCGGGTAGCCGAAGGACTGGACCGGCTGGGCGATCTCCGGTGGCCCCGCCGCGAGTTGTGCAGACGGCAGATTCGTTCGCGGAACCTTCACCAACGCGACGTCACCCTGATTCTGCGGCCGGGCGTCGACGACCCGCGAGGCGACGAGGGTGGGTTTCTCCCCGCTGGGCCCTGGCAGCAGCACCGCGACCCGCATCCCGGTCTGTGCTATCTGATCCAGTATCTGATTGCCGGAGGCGGCCAGTTGCTCGGCACCGGAGAGGTGGTCGGGATCGACGCAATGCCCTGCCGTGGCGATATAGCCGTCCGGACTGACCCCGAAACCCGAGCACCGATAGTGGGTGTGATCGGGCAACCAGGTCTCCAGGTAGACGACGGACGGCTTGATCACCGCGGCGGCGCGAGTGGCCGCGTTGGCGGAATCCGGTGCGGCTGCCGCGGGCGACGCCCACAGCATCGTCGATGCCGCGGTGACGCCCGCCACCGTGAGGGTGACGAATACTCTTGCCGCACACTGCGTTCTGCCATCGTGTGCCGCCCGTTGCCGTGCGCCGAGCCGTGTTGGTTGCATGACCTGTCCCGCCTCTAGGGATTCTGGGTCGGCGGTGCTTCGTCGACCCCGACCTGGGGCTCGATCTCGGTGCCACCACCGTTGTTCATGTCCCCCTCGCCGCCCGGGAGCTGGTTCCCGGTGTCGCCGGTCCCCGGATCGGTGTTTCCCTCATCGGGAGGCGTCTGACCGTTGTCCTCGTCGGGAGCGGTGTTGTCGCCGTCGGTGCCCGGCTGTGGGGCCTGGGACCCGTCTTGGGGGTCCTCCGGATTCTGCGCGCCCGACGGCGGCATCGGGAGTGATGACCCGACCGAGGGCGCCGAGCCGGACGGTCCGGAGGTCTCCGACGACCCGGTCGTGCCGGACCCGTCCGTCGACTTCGGCGGCAGCACCACCTGATGCTGCTCCCAGTTGGCCCACCGCTGGCCGGTATAGGTCGCGTTGTCGAGGGCCACTGTCGTGGGGGTCAGCGGGCTGCCGCTGGCGCAGCGCACACGCGGAACCCAGTCCGGGTCCACGAGGACCGCCGTGTCTGCCTGCAGCAGTGCGGTGAATGCGGTCGCCTGCCCGTCCTCGTAGCCGTGATCGGTCACCACGGTGTCACGCAGCAGCACCACCGGCCGCAGCGTTGCGACGTAACCGCCGATGTCGCTCACCCCGAGCACCTCGCGCCACGCCGCCGCCTTGTCGGGATTGGCGTTCAGAAAGCCGACGAGTTGGTCCGTATCGCAGATCGTCTGGTCGTCACTGCCACCGTAGATACCGACCGCGGCGCCGTCGGTGGTCCGCCCCTGACCGGCGGCGCCGGTGACGGTCGCATCCAGGGTGACGATCTTCGCCGGGTCGACCGGATCGGCGACGGATTCGGTCCACGGGGACTCACCCTGTGACGTCGCCGATTCCAGGGCCACCTCGTGGCTCTCGGTGTCGGATCCCGCGTCCTTCATACAGCCGGCCATCGCCAGCACCAGGACCGCGGCGACGATCGCCCCGAATCCGCGCATACCCGGCCGCGCATGCACGGTCGTGGAACGTCCCTGTCTCGCCATGCACCAATTCTTGTGGTCCGTGCAGCTCAGGGCATGCGTAGCCGACTACGCCTGTTCGTACGCGCCGGACTACTCCACAGACGTTCGGCGCTACTCGGCCGGGGGCGCCGGTGACCCGCACCGGGCGCGACAGGTCAGAAGACCGCCGAGCGCAGTGCGATCTCGCTGGCCAACGCCGCAGCGGCGTGCTGCGGAATCCAATGGTCGACGCCGGGCAGCTCGCAGAAGCGGTAATCGGAGTAGACGTATCGTCCCGTGCCCTCTGCCTGCTCCCGGCCCAACGCGGGATCGGAGTCGCCCCACACCATCGTGGTGGGGATCTCCACCGGCGGGCAGGACATCGTCTCCTTGATGTTGCCGGTGAAGTTCGCGCGATACCAGTTCAGCGGCCCGGTGAGCGCACCGGGCTCCTGCAGTGGAGCCAGCTCCTCTGCCGTCACCCCGGCGCGTCGCAGCAGGACCCCGTTGCGGGCCAACAGTTTCTCCTCGGCGTCGTCGGCGACGAAATCGAGGATGTACGCGGACTTCTGCCGCTGATCACCACTCTTGAGGGCGTCCCGGGTCGCCGACGGATGTCCGGTGCTCGCCGCGACGTACCCGGTGAACCGGTCGAGATGCTTGGCCGCCAGATGCCAACCGACGAGACCGCCCCAGTCGTGGCCGACCAGCATCGCGTACTGCACCTCGAGTGCGTCGAGGACACCGAGCGCGTCACCCGCCAGATGGTCGATGTGGTACGCCTCCACCTCGGTCGGCCGAGCGCCGGGACTGTATCCGCGCTGGTCGAAAACGATTGTGCGCAGACCACTTTCATGGAGTCTCGGGACCACGGTGTCGAAGCAGGAACTGTTCACCGGAAATCCGTGCAGCAGGAGCACCCAGGTGCCACCGTCCGGGCCGCCGAAACGGACGTCGAAGGTGTGTTCGCCCACCTTCACCGCGCGCTGTTGCGTGTTCACCGGCTCAGGATAGGCGAGAACCGACCGTCGCCGCCGATCCGCAGGTCAACGCAGCGTGTGCGCGATCACCGGCGGGGCGAGGGTGACCCCGCCATCGATGATCGCCTCGATGGCGGCGACGTCGAGGTGCTCGGCGACGAGATCGGCCATGAGGTCGACCTGTGCGGTGCGGACCTGTTCCACGACGGTGTCGGTCGCCACGACGAAACCCGACTTGCCGCATTCGTCGGCGACCTGACGCAGGAACACTCTCCGAAAGGCATCCGAGGCGAGCAGGCCGTGCCAATGTGTTCCCCGCAGCGCGCCCCGTACAGCACCTTCGTCACCGTGCCGGTCGTCGGTGATCCAGGCCGCCTCGGCGGAGGAACGCACCCGCCCGTGGTGAATCTCATATCCCGTGATCACTTGTCCCGCACCCACTCCGGAGACCTGCCGGAGTGTCTTGTCCGCGTCGAAGGCGATCTCGACGTCGAGCAGACCGAGCCCGTCGACCGGACCGGCCCCGGACTCGACCGGGTCGTCGATACGTCGGGCGAGCATCTGGAATCCACCGCAGATACCCAGGACCGGACGAGCGCGTCTGGCCCGGCCCACGAGCGCGTCGGCGATGCCCCGCTCGCGCAGCCAGGTGAGGTCGGCGACGGTCGCACGGGTTCCCGGCAGCACGGCCAGGTCGGCGGCGGCCACGGCGGCCGGATCGTCGACCCAGGTGACATCGACGCCCGGCTCACAGGCCAGGGCCTCCACATCGGTCGTGTTGGACACCCGCGGGAGTCGGATCGCGGCCACCGAGATCCGTTCGGCCGCAGCGGTGGTGTCGGGCGGACCGACTCGACGACCGACCGGTACGGCGAGTGAGTCCTCGGCGTCGAGCCACAGATCGGTGGCGAACGGGATGACGCCGAGGGTCGGGCGGCCGGTGAGTGCGGTCAGCTGGTCGAGGCCGGGCCGCAGGATCGCCGGATCCCCGCGGAACTTGTTGATCACGTGGCCGACGATCAAGCGTTGGTCCTCCGGCGCGAGCACGGCCGTGGTACCGAACAGGTGGGCCAACGATCCACCTCGGTCGATGTCGGAGACCACCAGGACAGGGAGCCGACCGGCCTGTGCCAGACCCATGTTCGCGATGTCGGTGGCCCGCAGGTTGATCTCGGCCACCGATCCGGCACCCTCACAGATCACCACATCGAAATCGTCACGTAGCGAGGCGAGTTCGTCGGCCACGATCGTCGCGAGCGCGGCCCGCCGCGCATGGTAGTCGCGGGCGCCGACGTCACCTGCCGGTCGACCACGCACCACGACATGCGATCGGCGGTCACTTCCCGGTTTGAGCAGAACCGGGTTGAACCGGGTCGACGGCGGCAGGCCACACGCGAAGGCCTGCAAGGCCTGCGCCCGTCCGATCTCCCCGCCGTCGAGGGTGACGACCGAGTTGTTGGACATGTTCTGCGCCTTGAACGGCGCGACCCGGACACCGCGGCGCGCCAGCAGCCGGCACAGGCCTGCGACGAGCAGACTCTTGCCCGCATCCGAACTCGTCCCACCGACGAGCAGTGCCCCGTGCACCCCTACCGACTCGGGGCGACGGGTCCCGCGACTGCGCGGTCGTCCACCGCGCCCCCGGGCGAGCAGACCGTGCCGACACGGGACGGACGATGGGTCGCCATCACTGATCGGGCAGGGTCAGGATCTCGGCGCCGGAGTCGGTGACGACGAGCGTGTGCTCGAACTGCGCGGTCCACTTCTTGTCGGTGGTCACCACCGTCCAGTCGTCGTCCCAGATCTCATAACCCAGACCACCGAGGTTGATCATCGGCTCGATCGTGAAGACCATCCCCGGCTCGATGACGGTGTCCACGTTCGGCTGGTCGTAGTGCAAGATCACCAGTCCGTTGTGAAAAGTCTCACCGATCCCGTGACCCGTGAAATCGCGCACCACCGTGTAGCCGAACCGATTCGCGTACGCCTCGATGACCCGGCCGATGACGTTGAGTTCGCGGCCGGGCTTGACCGCCTTGATCGCACGTTCGGTGGCGATGCGGGTCCGTTCCACGAGATCTGCGGCCTCGGTGGAGACGTCGCCTGCCAGGAAGGTGGCATTGGTGTCACCGTGCACGCCGTCGATGTAGGCGGTCACATCGATGTTGACGATGTCGCCGTCTTCGATCACGGTCGAATCCGGGATGCCGTGGCAGATCACCTCGTTCAGCGAGGTGCAGCACGACTTCGGAAAACCCTTGTACCCCAACGTCGACGGATAGGCGCCGTGATCGATCATGTACTCGTGCGCGATCCGGTCGAGTTCGTCGGTGGTCACCCCCGGCGCGACCGCGCGGCCCGCCTCGGCGAGCGCATTCGCGGCAATCTTTCCGGCCACCCGCATCTTCTCGATGGTCTCGGGAGTCTGCACCCAGGGTTCGTGTCCCTCGTTCGCCGTGGACTTCCACACGTACTCGGGTCGTTCGATGGAGTCGGGAACCGGCCGGACCGGCGACACGGTGCCGGGCCGCAGTGCAGCGCGAACAGTCATGGGGCCAGCTTATCCGCCCGGCGGCGCGAGACGGATGCGGCGCCGTCGCGATTCCGACATCGAACTAAGGTGGCCCTCAGTACACGGTGATGGAGGCTTCGTGACTCGGGTGATCTCATGACGCGGATGCGGGCAGTGCTGCGGTGCCTGCTGATCGGGGCCGTGCTGCTCATGGTCGGCGCCACCTCGGCGTGTTTCGTGACCCCGATCGAGCAGGCCGGTGAATCGGTCTCGCCCACCGCGCACCTGCGCACCGGGCCACAGACCGCCACGGTTCCCCGTCGCGACGTCGTGCCGGTGGCGCAGAACCCGACCCAGACGTTGCCTGTCACCGTCGACTCGGCGAAGTTCGGCAAGGTCACCGTCACCGACACCGATCGCATCATCGCGGTGGACATCAACGGCACCCTCGGCAACATCGTGTTCGCCCTGGGCTTGGGACCACACGTGGTGGGCCGCGACACCTCCACAGCGTTCCCGTCGGCCGTCGGCCTTCCGGTGGTCACCGACCGGGGGCACAGCCTCAACGCCGAATCGGTGCTCGCGCTGGATCCCACCGTGCTGCTCGTCGACGAGAACACCGTCCCGACCGCCGCGGTCGACCAGATCCGCGCCTCCGGGGTCACCGTGGTCGCGTTTCCCGGAACCCGCAGTCTGGACAGCAACGACGACCTGATCCGGTCGGTGGCCGCGACGCTCGGCGTGCCACGCGAGGGCGATGCCTTGGTCACGCGCACCGACCGGGAGGTTGCTGCCGCCCGACAGTTCGTCCCCGATCCGTCCGGCGACCCGACCATCGCATTCGTCTACATCCGCGGCCGCAATCTGATCCTGCTCGCCGGTCCGGGGTCCGGGGCCGACGACCTCATCGCCACGCTCGGTGGCCGTGACGCCGGTGCCGCAGCCGAACTCACCGGGGCATTCACCGCAGTCAGCGCCGAGGCGATGATCACCGCGGACCCCAACGTGATCATGGTGATGAGCCAGGGAGCCGACACCGTCGGCGGCTTGGAGGGCGTGCTCACTCTGCCCGGCATCGCCGAAACCGACGCCGGCCGCAACCGCCGGATCGTCCAGATGGACGAGACCAAGATCCTCGCCTTCGGCCCCGATGTCGGCGAGGTCATCGGCTCACTCGCGCGGGCGATCTACACATGAGCACACCATCGACCGATACCCGCGATGCGGTCGTCGCCGACACGCCCCGTCGGCGGCACCGAACCCGCAACCTGACCGTGCTGGCCGCGCTGATACTCGGCACTCTCGCCCTGGTGATCATCTCGGCCGGCATGGGCAAGGTCTCCGTGCCGCCACTCGAGGTGCTCGGCAGTCTCGCCCACCATTTCCATCTGGACCTCGGGCCGCTGCCCGGCCATCCCAACGGCGAGGCCGCGCTGTGGAACGTCCGGTTCCCTCGCATCGTGCTGGGACTGCTCGTCGGTGCCGCCCTCGGAGCAGGCGGCTGTCTGCTCCAAGGTGTCCTCGCGAACCCGTTGGCCGAGCCCGGCATCATCGGAGTGTCATCGGGGGCGGCGGTCGGCGCATGTCTGGCCATCGTGATCGGCGGTGGTGCCGCCAACGACTGGGCACTGGCGGGTGCGGCATTCGTGTTCGGCCTCTTCACCGCGGCGTCGATCTACCTGTTGTCGCTGCGCGACGGCTCGGCCTCGACGATCATGCTGGTGCTCACCGGGATCGCGGTCAACGCGTTCACCCTCGGCATCATCGCGTATCTGACCTTCGTGGCGTCCACGGCCGCCCGCGAGCAGATCGTGTTCTGGCAGTTGGGTTCCTTGGCCGGCACCACCTGGGACGAGGTGTGGGTGTCGCTGCCGCTGATCGTCGCCGCGATCGCCGCGTCCCTGGTGCTCGCCCACAAGCTGGACCTACTCGCCCTCGGCGAGGTCCAGGCAGCTTCGTTGGGCGTCAACGTCGAGGTGGTGCGCAGGCAGGTCATCGTCCTGGTGTCGATCCTGACGGCCGCGGCGGTGTCCTTCGCCGGGATCATCATGTTCGTCGGCCTGATCGTTCCGCACGTCCTGCGGCTCATCGTCGGGCCCCGCCACGCGATCCTGTTGCCGTCGAGCGTCGTGGGCGGTGCGCTGGTGATCACTGCCGCCGACCTCGCCGCGCGCACGATGCTCGGCGATGCCGACCTGCCGATAGGCATGTTCACCTCGCTGATCGGCGGTCCGGTGTTCTTCATCCTGCTGCGACGCAGCCGTCACGCCGGGGCGGGGTGGTGACCATGAGTTCGACGGTGACCATGAACTCGACGACGGGTGTCGTCGCCGACGACGTGACGGTGACCCTGGGTGGACGCCAGGTGGTCCGCGAAGTGTCGTTGCGGGTCGACGGAGGATGTCTGCTCTCGCTCGTCGGTCCCAACGGCTGCGGAAAATCGACGCTCTTGTCGGTGATCGCCGGTCTGCGCACCCCCGACAGCGGCGACGTCCGGATCGACGGGCGGTCGGTGGCGACCGTGTCGTCGCGGGAGTTGGCGCGGCTACGTTCGTTCGTCACGCAGCACAACCGCACCGATACGCCGTTCAGCGTCGCGGAGGTGGTGGAGATGGGCCGCTATCCCTGGTTGCGCGAGCCGGAGGCGCAGCGGTCGCCGGAGATCATCGAGTCGGCGATCCAGGCATGCGATCTCGCCGAGATCGTCGACCGCCCGTTCTCGCAACTCTCCGGTGGTCAGCAGGCCCGGGTGTCGATCGCCCGCGCGATCGCGCAACAGGCGCCGGTCATGCTCCTCGACGAGCCGACCGCTGCACTCGACATCCGGCATCAGGAATCGGTGCTGGACATCCTGCGTGCGGCCCGCGACGGCGGCGCGGCGGTGCTGTTGGTCGTCCACGACCTGTCGCTGGCGGCCGCCTATGCCGACCGGGTGGCGTTGATGAAGGGCGGTCACCTGCTCGCGGAAGGACCGACTCGTGACGTGATGACCGCCGAGTTGTTGTCGACGACCTACGACCACCCGGTCGAGATCTGGGATCACCCCGAGTCAGGGCAGCCGATCGTGCTACCTCGGCGCACCTGACCCGGGGTCGGTCGTCAGGGCTTCTTGTTCAGCGCCCCGAAACCGGGGATGGCCGCGATGACGCCCGCGACGATCAGCACGATCCCGAGGAACAGCGTGAGCCACAGGCCGATCCCGACCGTGACGTCGACGTCCATCGAGACCTGGCTACCGTACGGACCGAGCTGGCTCTGCAGATCGTCGAGCTTGTCCTTCGCATCACCGACACCGCTGATGTCGTTGATCGCGATGATGGTGATGATGATGCCGGCGAGCGCCGAGACGGCACCGGCGATGAAGCCGAGATTGCGCTGTTTGGTGATGAGTGCGGCGGCCGCGGCCACCGCGCCCGCCGCGAGAGCGAGCACCAGTGTCCAGATGCCGTCGGTCGCCGAGGCTCCCTCACCGCCGAAACCGTTGGCGGTGAACGACTGCCCGCCGCCCTTGCTGGTCGCCCAGGGAAGGAATGCCGAGATGGCGATGACCACGGCGATGGCGACGATGGCCCAATAGACAGCAGGCACCAGCCCGGCGAGCTTGCCCCGCGCCCCGGGCATCGAGCCGAACTGGGTGGTCGCCGCAGGGGTCTGGGCATAGGGATTCTGTGCGTAGGGATTCTGCGCATACGGGTTCTGCCCATAGGGGTTCTGGGTCACGGGCCCCTGTCCCTGAGGCGGCTGCGACGCGTATTGCCCGCCCGGCGCACCGTACTGCGGTGCGGTACCCGGAACCGACGACCCCGCGCCCGCCGAGCCGTACTGCGCCGGATCGGTCGCAGGTGCGCCCTGCTGCGGCACGCTCCCGTACTGCGGTGCACCGTATTGGGGCGCACCGTATTGCGGCGCGCCATACTGTGGTGCCCCGCCCTGCGCTGTCTGCTCGGGAGTTCCCGGCTGGGACGCCCCGTACTGCGGAGCCGCACCGTACTGGGGTGAGCCGTACTGTGGTGCGGCGCCGTAGTGCGGTGCCCCGTACTGCGGGGGTGTCGGCTGGGGCGCGCTCCCGTACTGAGGTGTCCCGTACGGTGCACCGGCCTGGGGTGGCGTGCCGTAGGCCGGAGCGCCGTACTGCGGTGGCGTCGGCTGAGACGTGCTCCCGTACTGGGGCGCCGTGCCGTACTGGGGCGCTTCCTGCTGCGGTGTTCCCTGCTGCGGTGTTCCCTGCTGCGGTGTTCCGTAGCCCGGGGCCCCGTACTGAGGCGCACCGTACGGAGTGGCCCCGTAGTGGGGCGCCCCGGCCTGGCCGGTTCCGTACCCGGGGGTCCCGTACTGGGGTGACCCAGCGCCGGGTGCGCCTTCGGGCGGGGTGGTGGCCTTCCCCGACTCCGACTCGGGTCCTGCCCCCGGCTGCGATGAGCCACTGGGCGGGACATTCGGATTCTGCTGCCCGTCCTGGGGTTCCGGACCGGTCATGACACACTCCCCCTCACTCGACTGCACGACGTTTTCTCCGGCCACAGTATCGGGTCGGGTCTCCTCCGGGCGGGAGCGTCAGGATCGACCCGCTGTGGCGTATCCCGGTGGAAGGAATGCGAAGAAGTCTCGGGTGACACCGACCGCGTTGTTCGAGTCGCCGCCGCCGACCACCAGGGTGGCGAATGCGAGGTCGCCGCGGTAGCCCGCGAACCACGCGTGTGATCCGCCTGCGAACTCCGCTTCACCGGTCTTGCCGAGCACATCGCCCATCTGCGCGATGGTGGTGCCTGTCCCCTGCGTCACCACGGCTCGCATCATCGGACGCAATTCGCCGACGACGGACGGCTTCAACGTGGCCGTGGGGCCGATCACCTTGGTCGGTTTGCCGAGGATCAGCTGCGGCACCGGCGCCTTGCCGTCGTGCGCGACAGTTGCCGCGACCAACGCCAGACCGAACGGGCTCACCAGCACCTTGCCCTGCCCGAAGCCGTCCTCGCTGCGCGCCACCAGTTCCGGTGCGATGGGCACCGATCCGGAAACCGCATCCAGCCCGGCGATCTCGTATTGCTGGCCGATCCCCATCGCGGCCGCGGTGTGCGCGAGATCCGACGGCCCCATCTCGCTGGCGAGCTTCGCGAACGTCGTGTTGCACGAGTTCGCGAACGCCTGCAGCATCGGCACCGTGCCGAGGGAGAACCTGTCGTAGTTCGGCACCAGTCGCGGGCCGATCTGGATCTCGCCCGGACACGGCACCATCGATCCCGGATGCGCCAGGTTGCGGCTGATGGCGGCCGCGGCCGTCACGATCTTGAATGTCGACCCCGGCGGATACAAACCCGTCGTCGCGATCGGACCGTGCTTGTCGGCAGCGGGATTCTGCGCGACCGCGAGGATGTTGCCGGTGGACGGCTGGATCACCACCATCGCGACCTGGAAGCGGTTGGCGGCGTCGACGGCACGCTGCGCCGCGTCCTGCACACGCCGCGACAGGCTGAGCGAGACCGCCGGCGCAGGTTCGGCGGCGTGATCGGCCAGCACGTCGGCGTCGAGCCCATTGGGATTGACCGTGGCCACCCGCCAGCCCACGCGGCCGTCGACCTCACCGCCGACAACCTTCTTGACCTCGGACAGCAATGCGGGCGCAAAGGTCGGGTTCTTGGACACCAGCTCGGCCTGCTCGTTGTGGACGACGCCGGGAATCGCCAGCCGATCCCGCAGCCGATCGAAGGTCTGCTGCGGGAGTCGGGTGATCGGATACACCTCGCCGGACGCCGTCGACTCCTCCGCGATCTTCTGGGGATCGAGGGCACCCGCGTACGGCCGCAAGACCGACACCAACTGGGTCACCGAATCGGCAACCGAGCCCCCACTCTCGACCGCTTTGCGTGCATCGAAGTTGATCCCGATGACCGACCCGTCGACCATCACCTCCGACCCGTCGGACTCGTTGACCGTCGCCCGCGGCGCCTCGACGAATCGCAGCGAAAGTCGTTGGTTCGCACCGAGATCCGGGTGAATGTCGGTGGAGGTCCAGCGTACCGACCAGCCAGTGTCGGAACGGGTCATGCGCACCTTCGCCGGGTACTCCCAGGCGCGTCCGCGCGGTAGCCCCCAGGTGTAGTCGACGTCGATCTCGGCGGTGTCGCCGGTCACCCGCGCCTTGCCCGTCGACGCCGACATCTTCTCGGCGGCGAGTCCCTCCCACGCCGCGTCGAGGTCGGTTCCGGCAAGCTGCGGGTTGTCGGTGAGGGACGCTGCGGCGGCGATGTCGCGTTGACCGAACGCCGACAGGAAGCGTTCGGCTGCCTGCCTCGGCCCGTCGTCGGCCGTCGCGCAACCGGCGACCGTCAACGTCACGGCAGCAGTCACCGACACGCACGTCACGCTGAAAAATCGCCGTCTCATCTGCAACATCAGTGCGATCCTAAGGCGGCGGCACACCAAATCCGGCGCGCCACGCGCGAGGAGTCGGGGCTCAGTCGACGAGAACGGTCGCGAAGGTCCCCACCTCGGAGAAACCGACGCGGCGATAGACCTCACGCGCCGACAGATTGAAGCTGTTCACGTAGAGACTCGGCGTGCGCCCATACGCCAGGATCGCCGACGCGATCGCCGCGGTCCCGGCCGCACCGAACCCCTCGCCACGACGATCAGGAGCCACCCAGACACCTTGGATCTGGCCGACTCGCCTTGACAGAGAACCTATTTCAGCCTTGAACACGACTTCGCCGCGATCGAACCGCGCGAAGACGCGCTCGGCGGTGATCAGCGAGGCCAGGCGGCGGCGATAGGAACGCCCGCCGTCGCCGGCGCACGGGTCGACACCCACCTCGCCGATGAACATGTCGACAGCGGCGGGCAGATAGGCATCGAGGTCGTCGAGGGTGACCGGACGTACCAGCGGATCGGGGGCCACCTCCGGTGGCCCGGTCAGCGCCATCAGCGGCTGGGTGTCACGCACCTCGCGGGCCGGTCCCCAACACGGCGCGATGCGGTCCCAGAACGGCAGCACGAGCTCGGCCCTCCCGACGATCGAGGAACACACGCGCGGCGCCGAGGCGGCGCGATCGGCAAAGCCCTCCATGTCCGACGGCGAGCCGACGAGTGGGATGAGATTGGCACCGGAGAAGCAGAGCGACGTGCTCGGATCATCGTTCGTCCACAGTTCCCCGCCGAGCAGCCGCGGGTTGATGCCGTGGGATTCGAACCGGGCGGCGACCATGCACATCGCCACAGGGTCGGACGCCAGCACGCGTTCGACGACGACGCTGTCCCGCGCGCCAAGCGGTCGGTCGCCCAGTAGCTTCAGCACCACCGCTCCTCTGCATCAATTCCGCAGGTCGCCACGTCGGGCAGGACGCCGTCGGCGACGGGCGTCCCGACCCGTCCCGGTCAGCTGACCGTGACGACCGGGGAACCCATTTCCCTGTCCCCACCAGTGTCACCCGACTCGCCCGCGATCCGCAGCGCTTCTTCGATCAAGGTCTCGACGATCTCGGATTCCGGGACCGTCTTGATCACCTCGCCCTTGACGAAGATCTGGCCCTTGCCGTTACCGGAGGCCACACCGAGGTCGGCCTCACGCGCCTCGCCGGGTCCGTTGACCACGCAGCCCATCACGGCGACGCGCAACGGGACCTCCATGCCCTCGAGTCCGGCGGTCACCGCGTCGGCCAGTTTGTAGACGTCGACCTGCGCACGCCCGCACGACGGGCAGGACACGATCTCGAGTTTGCGTGGACGCAGGTTCAGCGACTGCAGGATCTGGTCGCCGACCTTCACCTCCTCGGCAGGCGGCGCCGACAACGACACCCGAATGGTGTCGCCGATCCCCTCGGACAGCAGCGCACCGAACGCGACGGCGGATTTGATGGTGCCCTGGAACGCCGGGCCCGCCTCGGTCACACCGAGGTGCAGCGGATAGTCGCATTGCGCCGCGAGCTGCCGATATGCCTCGACCATGACCACCGGGTCGTTGTGCTTGACCGAGATCTTGATGTCGCCGAACCCGTGTTCCTCGAACAGGCTCGCCTCCCAGAGCGCGGATTCGACGAGCGCCTCCGGGGTCGCCTTGCCGTACTTCTCCATGATCCGCTTGTCGAGCGAACCGGCGTTCACGCCGATACGGATCGGGATGCCGGCGGCACCGGCCGCCTTGGCGACCTCCTTGACCCGGCCGTCGAATTCCTTGATGTTGCCCGGGTTCACGCGTACCGCAGCACAGCCCGCATCGATGGCGGCGAAGATGTACTTCGGCTGGAAGTGGATGTCGGCGATGACCGGGATCTTGGACTTCTGCGCGATGATCGGCAGGGCGTCGGCGTCCTCGGGACGCGGGCACGCGACCCGCACGATGTCACAACCGGACGCGGTCAACTCGGCGATCTGCTGCAGGGTCGCGTTGATGTCGTGGGTCTTGGTGGTGGTCATCGACTGCACCGAGATGGGGAAGTCGCTGCCCACACCGACCGAGCCGACCTGGATCTGACGTGTCGCCCGGCGCGGGGCCAGCACCGGCGGCGGACCGGTGGGCAGGCCGAGCCCGACCGGGATCGGGTCTCCTGATGGGGCGGGAGAGTTCATCTGGTTCACCTCGAATGACGAAGGGGCTGAATGGTTCACGGTTCGGTGTCAGAAGATCTGGATCGGGTTGACGATGTCGGCGGTGAGCGTGAGCACCATGAATCCGCCCATCACGATCACCACCGCATAGGTGATCGGCATGAGCTTCAGGTAATCGACCGGGCCGCCCGCCTGGCGTCCGAACAGGCGACGCAGGGCGTTGCGACCCTTCTCGTAGGCCACGATCGCCATGTGTCCGCCGTCGAGCGGCAGCAACGGCACCAGGTTGAACAGACCCAGGAAGAAGTTGATGCTGATGAGCAGCGCCAGGAACATGCTCCATGCGCCGCGCTCGGCAGCCTGCCCACCCATCACCGACGCGCCGTAGACGCTCACCGGGGTGTCGGCGGCACGTTCGCCACCGGTGACCGCCGTCCACAGGTCACTGACCTTCGACGGCAACGACAGCAACGCGTCCCAGGTCGCCTTGAACAGGTCTCCGGTGAAGCCGATCGCACCGGGGATCGCGGTGAACACGTTGTCGTAGTGGGTGATGCCGTCCTGCGACAGACCGATGCCGATCGCGCCGACGGTGACCGGCGACAGCGAGCCGTCGGATTCCTTCTTCATCCGCTGGACCTGCGTGACCGGGACGGCAAAAGTCCGGGTCTGCCCGTCGCGGATCACCTCGACGTCGGCGGTGCCCTTGATCTCCCAGGTGGCGAGGACGAGGTCTTCGGAGTTGCGCACCTGATGGCCGTTGATGGCGACGACCTGATCGCCGGGGGCCAGCCCCGCCTGCTGCGCCGGGCCCTCGCCGGTGCACTCGACCGGTTTGCCCTGTGCATCGGTCGTGGGGGCGACGCACATCATCCGGTCGACGTAGACCTTGGCGGTGCCGTCCAAGCTGGGCAGTCCCCAGCCGACGGCCAGGATCAACACCAGGACGAAACCGAGGATGAAGTTCTGCGCCGGACCGGCGAAGAGCACCACCAGGCGTTTCCAGGCGGCCTGCTTGTACATCGCCCGGCTGCGTTCGTCGGCGGTCAGCTCCTCGTACGGGGTCATTCCCGCGATGTCGCAGAAGCCACCGAGCGGCAGCCATTTGACGCCGTACTCGGTCTCGCCCCGTCGGGTCGACCACGCCGTGGGACCGAACCCGACGAAGTAGCGGCGCACCTTCATACCGGTCGCCTGCGCCGCCCACATGTGACCGCATTCGTGCCAGGCCACCGACAGCAACAGCGCCGCGGCGAACAACAACACGCCGAGCGCGAAACTCACTGACTCACTCCATCCGCATATGCCGCCACCAGACGCGTTGCGCGTCTACGCGCCCACTGGTCGGCGGCCAAGACGTCCTCCACAGTACCTGGCACCGCACGCCACTGATCGGCCTCGCCGAGCACCTCACGGATGATCTCGACGATGGAGGGGAAGCGGATGGCGCCTGCGAAGAAACCTTCGGCGGCCGCCTCGTTGGCGGCGTTGTAGACGGCGGTGAGCGACCCGCCACCCCGACCGGCCTCGCGCGCCAGATCTATGGCGCCGAAGACCTCGTTGTCGACGGGTTCGAAGGTCCATGCCGACGCCGTGGAGAAGTCGCACGCCGACGACGAGCCCGGCACGCGGTCGGGCCACCCGAGCGCCAGCGCGATGGGCAGTTTCATCGACGGCGGTGACGCCTTGGCGATGGTGGCGCCGTCGACGAAGGTCACCATCGAGTGCACGATCGACTGGGGATGCACGGTGACGTCGATGTGGTCGTAGTCGACGCCGAACAGCAGGTGGGCCTCGATGACCTCGAGGGCCTTGTTCACCAACGTCGCCGAGTTGAGGGTGATCAGCGGCCCCATCGACCACGTGGGATGACGTCCGGCCTGTTCCGGGGTGACATCGAGCAGGGCCTCGCGCGTCCAGCCGCGGAACGGACCACCCGACGCCGTCAGGATCAGCCGATCGACCTCGGCCGCCGTACCGCCACGCAGGCACTGCGCGATCGCGGAGTGTTCGGAATCCACGGGCACGATCTGGCCGGGCGCCGCGGCGTCGAGCACCAGCGATCCCCCGGCCACCAGCGACTCCTTGTTCGCCAGCGCGAGCCGTGCTCCGGACCGGAGTGTCGCCAGGCTCGGCCGCAGTCCGATCGAGCCGACAATCGCGTTCAACACCACATCGGCCGCGACCGCGTCGATCAACTCACACATCGCGTCGGGTCCGCCGAGGACCGGCCCGTCGAGGTCGTCGGAGAGTCGCCGTGCGGCGATCGGGTCGGCCACGGCGAGCGCCGAGGCCGGCAACCGGAAGGCCTGTGCCTGCTCACGCAATCGGTCCGTGTTGGCGCCACCGGCACCGAGGCCGACCAACGAGAAACGCTCCGGGTGCTCGGCGATGACCTCGAGGGCCTGGACACCGATCGACCCGGTGGAGCCGAGGATGAGTACACGTGTGGTCACGACCCCATTGTCCGCCACCGCACGCCGGGTCTCGCAATCCCCTCGAGTCGAGGGTCCGAGACGACGATCACATCTCAGTGCACGTATTCGTCGACGTATCGCTGCCCGGACAACGTCGAGAGAGTGGTCATCAAACGATCGGTCGCGGCGCGCGGGTCATCTCCGACCGCATCGGCCTGCATCGGCCGCCCGATCACCACGTCCACCCGTCCGGGCCACCGGAAACCCTTGCCCGGCGGGTTGATCCGCGCGGTTCCGCGCAGACCGATCGGCACGACCGGAACGCCGGTCGCATGCGCGACCCGCATCACACCGGTCCGGCCCCGATACACACCGTCGCCTGCCGACCGGGTGCCCTCGGGATGGATGCCCCACACACCCCCGCCCGCCAGGACGGCCGTCGCCGTCGACAACGCGTCCGCGGAGTGAGCCCCACCCCGGCGATCGATCGGGATCTGCCCGACCGCGGTGAAGAACCCCCGCTGCAACGCGCCGAGCGCTCCCGGTCGGGAGAAATACTCGGCCTTGGCGACAAAGGTCACCCGCCGTGGAACCACGAGACACAGCAGCAGCGAGTCGACGAAGGCACAGTGATTGGCCGCGACGATGACCGGACCGTGCGCCGGGATGTGCTCCCTGCCGACCACACGCGGTCGGGTCCAGAGCCGCAGCATCGGTCCGATGAGCACGTACTTCATCACGAGGTACCACATGTCGCCCCCCATCGCCGTCCAGTCCCGTAGACATTGTCTACGGGAGATCGTAGACAATGTCTACATGAGCGCATCGTCGGAAGCCACACCCGCGTCGGGCACACGCGCCGCACTGATCCGCGCCGGCGTCGAACTCCTCGACGAATCGGGGCCGGATGCCGTCGGCCTGCGCGCGATCAGCAGACGGGCGGACGTCTCCCACGGCGCACCGCGCCGGCACTTCCCCACCCACCGGGCGCTGCTCGCCGCCGTCGCCCGAACCGGGGTCGAGGATCTCCGCGGGGTCGTGCAGCCGATCCTGCGCTCGTCGGCAGACCCTCGGGATCGTCTCGTCGATGCCGCGCTCGCCTATGTGACCTTCGCTCGTCGCAGGCGTGCGATGTTCGACCTCATGACCCGCCACGACCTCCTCGAGGGTTCGGGAGAACGCCTGCGCGAGACCAGCATCCCGTTTCTCCGGGCCGTGGCCGCGGTTGTCGACGAGGCGTCGGGCGAACCCGCCGACCCGCTACGCGTCGCCGGGTTGTGGGCGGCCGTGCACGGCATCGCCGCACTCACCGCCGACCACGCGCTCGACATCTGGCCGAATCCCGTCGAACCCGCCTCGACGACACGCGAACTCGTGTGTCATGCCGTCGACGCCGCACTGCGGCCGTGACCGCACGCCGGCCTCAGGACGCCGGATGCACCCGACGCCAGTGCTCGGCGATGTCGATGCGTCGGGTGATCCACACGGCGTCGTGCGACTGCACATGGTCGAGGAACCGCTCGAGCGCCGCCAACCGCGCCGGCCGCCCGACGATGCGGCAGTGCAGGCCGATCGAGAGCATCTTGGGCGCCCCCGCCTCACCCTCCGCGTAGAGGACATCGAAGGCATCACGCAGGTGCGCGAAGAACTGCTCCCCGGTGGCGAACCCGCCCGGCGAGGCGAAGCGCATGTCGTTGGTGTCCATCGTGTAGGGCACCACCAGATGGTCGACGATCTCGTCGCCGCGCGGCACCTTCACCCAGTAGGGCAGATCATCGGCGTAACTGTCGGCGTCGTAGGCGAACCCACCGTGCTCGACCACGAGGCCCCGCGTCTGCGGGGAGTCGCGTCCGGTGTACCAGCCACGTGGACGTTCTCCGGTGATCTCGGTCAGCAGTTGGACGGCCGCGTCGAGGTGGTCGCGCTCCACGGCGGGCTCGACCAGCTGGTAATTGAGCCAGCGGTAACCGTGGCAGGCGATCTCGTCGCCCCGCTCGACGAACGCCGCCGCCACCTCGGGATTGCGGGCCATCGCCTGCGCGACCGCGAAGATCGTCAGTGGCAGCCCACGTCGGGAGAAGGTCCGCAGTATGCGCCACACCCCGGCGCGCGAACCGTACTCATAGAGCGACTCCATACTCATGTGCCGGTTGCCGAACGACTGCGCGCCGACCATCTCGGACAGGAACACCTCGCTGCCGGCGTCGGACTCCAGGACGTTCTGTTCGGACCCCTCCTCGTAGTTCAGGACGAACTGCACCGCGATCCGCGCCCCGCCCGGCCACCGGGGGTCCGGAGGGGTCGCGCCGTAGCCGACCATGTCGCGCGGATAGTGCTCGGAACGGTAATCGGCCAGGTGGCGGCGCACGGATTCGGGCATGGCGGCATTCTGTCACCGTTGCGGGTCGTCGGCGCGGCACGAATCAGGGTGTGACGACGAATGCCGCGACCCGTCCGGTTATGCTCGACGGGTACTACTACCGACCGTCAGACTTGTGCCGGCCCACGGGTGTGGGAGCACAGGGAGGAGCCATCGTGGCAAGCACCGAGGTTGAGCCCGTCGACACCGGCTGGACCCATGAACCGGTGGATGCACCGTCGGCCCGCTTCGGCTGGCACGGTCAGGCCCGCAAGAGCTTCATGATCGCCGGCTGGTTCTGCGTCATCGCCCTGCTGTGCATGATGATCGGCAACCACATCGGCCACGTCGAGGACATCTGGCTCGTCGTGATCGCCGCATTCGTCGCCTACTTCCTGGTCAAGGGAACGATCGGCAAGCGCGGCCGCTGGGCCAAGTAGCGCTACCGCTCCTCGGCGGCCAGCTGCCCGCAGGCCGCGGCGATCTCCTGGCCGCGGGTGTCGCGCACCGTGCACGACACGCCTTGTTCGCGGACCCGCCGGACGAACTCCCGCTCCACCGGTTTGGGACTGGCGTCCCATTCCGAGCCGGGTGTCGGATTCAACGGGATGAGATTGACGTGCACGAGCGGACCGAGCGCCGCGCGCAACTTGCGACCGAGCATGTCCGCCCGCCACGGCTGATCGTTGACGTCGCGGATCAGCGCGTACTCGATCGAGACACGCCGACCGGTGGTGTCGGCGAAGTAGCGGGCCGCCTCGAGGACCTCCGACACCGACCACCGGTTGTTCACCGGGACCAGGGTGTCGCGCAGTTCGTCGTCCGGTGTGTGCAACGACACCGCCAGCGTCACCGACAACCCTTCGTCGGCGAGCCGACGGATCGACGGTGCCAGACCGACCGTCGACACCGTGACCGAGCGGGCGGAGATCCCCAGCCCCTCCGGAACCGGTGACGTGATCTGGCGGACCGCGCTGACGACGCGCTTGTAGTTGGCCAGCGGCTCACCCATCCCCATGAAGACGATGTTCGACAGGCGTCCCGGCGCACCGAACTCGCCGTCGCGCAGGGCGCGCGCGGCAGCCCGGACCTGGTCGACGATCTCACCGGTCGACAGGTTCCGGTCCAGCCCACCCTGCCCCGTCGCACAGAACGGGCAGGCCATGCCACACCCCGCCTGGCTCGAGATGCACAGGGTGTTGCGGTCGGAGTAGCGCATGAGCACGCTCTCGAGCAGTGTGCCGTCGTGCAGACGCCACAGCGTCTTGCGGGTGTCGCCGTCGTCGCAGGCGATGTGACGCACCGGGGTGAGCAGCGACGGGAAAAGCTTCGCCCCCACCGCGTCACGCGCGGACGCAGGCAGGTCGGTCATCTCCTCGACGTCCCCGTTGAGGCGGCCGAAGTACTGGCGGGCGAGCTGGTTCGCGCGGAATCGGGGCAACCCGAGCTCGGCGAGTGCAGCGACCCGACCGTCGGAGTCGAGGTCGACGAAATGTGACGGTGGGCGCCCTCGCCGGGGCGCGTCGAACACGAGTGGTATTGACACCATATTGACATTGTCGCATGTCATGATGGGTCCATGACGACACCGGATCCGCAGCCACCGGACGAGTCGGTTGATCTGGGCGCAGCCGAGCCGACCCCGTTCGATCCCGACCATCAGGCGCTGCTCGAGGAACGTGACAAGCTGCGTCACAAGGTGGCGAGCGTGGAACACACCCGCGCCCGCGCCACCTTCTTCGGACTGGTCATCGGTGCGATCATCGGGATCCTGCTGCTCGTGTTCATCCTGCAGAACCTGGACTCGCAGCGGATCACGCTGATCTTCTGGGAGGTCAATCTCCCACTCGGGGTCAGCCTGCTCATCGCCGCGATCGCCGGTGCGCTGATCGTCGCCCTCGCCGGCGGGGTCCGGATGTTCCAGATGGGCCGAGCGCTCAAGAAGGCCAAGCAGTAGCCGGCCGCCGCGCCGCCCACGCTCGGTCGCGCCGGTTCGATGACGGTCACACGGGCTGGTTCACAGCAGTGCGGTCAGCACGGCCCACACGATGAACGCGGACGGCAACAGTGAGTCGAGCCGATCCATGATGCCGCCGTGACCGGGCAGCAGCGTGCCCATGTCCTTGATGCCGAGATCGCGTTTGACCTGCGATTCGACGAGATCGCCGAGCGTGGCGCAGATCACCAGGACCACGCCCAGGATGGCGCCCACCCACCAGTGGGTGTCGAGCAGGAAGACCACGCAGCCGATCGCACCGATCGTCCCGACGACGAACGACCCGCCGAGCCCCTCCCACGACTTCTTGGGGCTGATCGCCGGTGCCATCGGGTGTTTGCCGAACAGCACGCCCGCGGCATAGCCACCGACGTCGGAACACACGACGACGACCATGAGCGTCGCCACGCGCGCCGCGCCGTCGTCCTGGACCACCATCTGCGCACCGAACGAGGCCAGCAGCGGCAACCAGGCCAACACGAAGACGCTGGCAGCCAGGTTGCGCAGATAGTTTTCCGGGGCCCGGTTGATGCCCTGCGCCAACAACATCCACACCATCAAGACCAGCACCGTGCCGGCGAACGCGGTGAGCACACCGGTCTGCGCCCACGGCCAGCTGGACCAGATGATCGCCTGCCCGCCGATCAGCAGGGGCCAGAACGCCACCTGATACCCGCCGTCGCGTAGCCGTTTGGCCACCTCCCAGGTGGCGACCGCGAAGGCGACGGCGACGACGCCGTACCAGATCTTCGGCGCGAACAGCAGGATGAGGATGATCGAGACGCCGAGCGTCAGGCCGACCCCGATCGCCGCGGGAAGGTTACGACCCGCGCGAGATTTCTTCTCGGCCGCCGGCGTCGTGTCATCCGAGCCGGCGGTCGGGGCAGGGTCCTCCCCGGACGGGGTGTTCGCCGACGATTCGGTGGCCATCGATTCCGGTATAGCCGCGCGTGTGGGTTCCGCGCTCACACTTCGAGCAATTCGTTCTCTTTGTGCTTCACGAGCTCGTCGATCTGCGTGACGTAACCGGCCGTCGTCTTGTCGAGTTCCTTCTCCGCGCGAGACACCTCGTCCTCGCCCGCCTCGCCGTCCTTCTGGATGCGTTTGAGTTCGTCGACCGCCTTGCGACGCACGTTGCGGATCGCGACCTTGGCGTCCTCACCCTTGCCCTTGGCCTGCTTCACCAACTCCTTGCGACGGTCCTCGGTGAGCTGCGGGATCGCGACCCGGATGATCGTGCCGTCGTTGGTGGGGTTCACGCCGAGGTCGGAGTTGCGGATCGCCTTCTCGACCTCGTTCAGGATCGACGCCTCATAGGGCTTGATCACCACGAGCCGCGCCTCGGGGGTGGTGATGCTGGCGACCTGGGTGATGGGCGTGACGGCGCCGTAGTACTCGATGTTGACCCGGTTGAACATCGCCGGGTTGGCGCGACCGGTCCGGATCGAACCCATGTCGTCCTTGGCGACGCTCACCGCCTTCTCCATCTTTTCTTCGGCATCCAGGAGCGCATCGTCGATCATGGTCGTCCTACTTCTACTCGGTGTGCGGTGGTGGTACTCGGTCTACGGGATGGTGGCCGGCGGGCCGCCGGTGCCGCTAGGTGGCCACCAGGGTGCCGATCCGGTCGCCCGCGACGGCGCGGGCGATGTTGCCCTGTTCCAGCAGGTTGAACACGAGCATCGGCATCTTGTTGTCCATACAGAGGCTGAAGGCGGTCGCGTCGGCGACCTTGAGCTGCCGTTCGAGGGCTTCGCGGTGCGTGATCTCACGGAACAGCGTGGCGTCGGGATTGGTGCGCGGGTCGTCGTCGTACACCCCGTCGACCGCCTTGGCCATCAGGACGACCTCGGCCTTGATCTCCAGTGCGCGCTGCGCAGCGGTCGTGTCGGTGGAGAAGTACGGCATTCCCATGCCGGCACCGAAGATCACCACGCGCCCCTTCTCGAGGTGACGCTGAGCGCGCAGCGGGATGTAGGGTTCGGCGACCTGACCCATCGTGATCGCCGTCTGCACTCGTGTCGCCACTCCGCGCTTCTCGAGGAAATCCTGCAGCGCAAGGCAATTCATCACCGTACCGAGCATGCCCATGTAGTCGGAGCGGGCGCGGTCGAGACCCCGCTGTTGGAGTTCGGCTCCCCGGAAGAAGTTTCCACCGCCGATCACCACGGCGATCTGCACACCCGAACGGGCGACCTCGGCGATCTGATCGGCGACCGTCCCGACGACATCGGGATCGAGGCCGACCGCTCCGCCGCCGAACATCTCACCGCCGAGCTTGAGCAGCACACGACGATAACCGTGGCGCTCGCCGTCGACGTGATCGGGCGTTTCGCTCATCAACTTCCTCACTGGTGGGACGGTCGGTTCGAAAGATGAACACTCTCCGCGATCATCTTAGTGCCCCGACACCAGACGACCCCGCGTCACCATACGGTTGACACGGGGTCGTCATCGTCGATTCGGGTCAGGCCGATCGGGTCAGGACTGGCCGACCTCGAAGCGGCTGAAGCCCTTCACGGTGACACCGGCCTCGTCGAGAAGCGCCTTGACGGTCTTCTTGGAGTCCTGCACCGACGGCTGGTCGAGCAGCACGACATCCTTGTAGAAGCCGTTCACGCGACCTTCGACGATCTTCGGCAGCGCCTGCTCCGGCTTGCCCTCGGCCTTCGCGGTCTCCTCGGCGATCCGACGCTCGTTGTCGACGATGTCGGCGGGGACGTCGTCACGTGTGGCGTAGCGCGCCTTGAGTGCGGCGACCTGCATCGCCGCATTGCGAGCAGCCTCGGCGGCGGCGTCGCCGTCACCGTCGTAGGACACGAGCACGCCCACGGCCGGCGGCAGATCCGACGCCCGCTTGTGCAGGTAGACCGCAACCGGACCGTCGTAGGACACGACGCGACGCAGTTCCAGCTTCTCGCCGATCTTGGCCGACAGCGCCTGCACGGCGTCGTCGACGGTGCCGTCGCCCAGCTTGGCCGCCTTGAGCTCGTCGACGTCGTTCGTCTTGGCCGCGACAGCGGCGTCGAGGATGGCGTCGGCGAGTTCCTGGAACTCGGCGTTCTTCGCGACGAAGTCGGTCTCCGAGTTGAGCTCGATCAGCACGCCACCCTTGGCGGCCACGAGGCCCTCCGCGGTGGACCGCTCGGCACGCTTGCCGACGTCCTTGGCGCCCTTGATACGCAGTTCCTCGACGGCCTTGTCGAAGTCGCCGCCGTTGTTCTCCAGAGCCTTCTTGCAGTCCAGCATTCCAGAGCCGGTGAGCTCACGAAGACGCTTCACATCGGCTGCGGTGTAGTTCGCCATCGTTGGCGAGCCTCCTTTGGGAAAGTGACGGATGTCGGTGATTCAGGACGCCGGGGTGGTGCCGGCCTCGTCACCCGCGGGCGCGGTGGCCTGGGTGAGCAGTTCCTGCTCCCACTCGGCGAGCGGCTCGCCGCCGCCGGCCTCCGGCTTGGCGTCGCCTGCCGACTGACCGGCACGTGCCTGCACGCCCTCGGCGACCGCCGAGGCGACCACGCGGGTGAGCAGCGCGGCGCTGCGGATCGCGTCGTCGTTGCCCGGGATCGGGTAGTCGACGAGATCGGGATCGCAGTTGGTGTCGAGGATCGCGATGACCGGGATGTTGAGCTTGCGGGCCTCGCCGACGGCGATGTGCTCCTTGTTGGTGTCCACGACCCACACGGCCGACGGCACCTTGTTCATGTCGCGGATACCGCCGAGGGTGCGCTCGAGCTTGTTCTTCTCACGCGTGAGCATGAGGATTTCCTTCTTGGTGCGTCCCTCGAAGCCACCGGTCTGCTCCATGGTCTCGAGTTCCTTCAGGCGCTGCAGGCGCTTGTGGACGGTCGAGAAGTTGGTGAGCATGCCGCCGAGCCAACGCTGGTTGACGTACGGCATACCGACGCGGGTGGCCTCTGCGGCGATCGACTCCTGGGCCTGCTTCTTGGTGCCGACGAACAGGATCGTGCCGCCGTGGGCGACGGTCTCCTTGACGAACTCGTAGGCCTTGTCGATGTAGGTCAGCGTCTGCTGCAGATCGATGATGTAGATGCCGTTGCGGTCGGTGAAGATGAACCGCTTCATCTTCGGGTTCCAACGGCGGGTCTGGTGCCCGAAGTGTGCGCCGCTGTCCAGCAGCTGCTTCATGGTCACGACAGCCATGAGTGTTTCCTTTGTGTCGCAGTTGTCATCGGTACCGGCGGTACCGATCCTGGCGCCCGCACCGTGGTGGAACCCGATCGGAACCGTCTCCGTCCGGGACCGCCCACCCGGTTGCTTGCGACCCTCGACACCGCGGTGTCGATCCGTCGCCACGCAGGCGCGCGAAGTCACCTCATCGAAGCCGACAAGGTGCGCCCGAGAGTTTACGCCGGTCAGCAACGGAAAACCAAAACGCGGCGACGCTGGTCGACCACTGTTCACCTGGGCGCGTCGAGCACCGATGGATCCGAATGCCGTCCGTGTGCGTCTGACTGTCCATGACCCACCGCGCACCCGCCCGTATCGTCTGGCGTCACGCCCTGGGCCGAGCCCTGGTCGTGGTCGCCGAGCCGGCACTCGTCGTCGCGCTGCTGTGGGCTCTGCCGGCGGTCGCGTTCGGTGTGTCGCCGCAGTTCCGGGCGCCGCTGGACACGATGACCGTGACCCGGCCGTACGACCCGCCGCAGATGCGATGGCAGTCCGGCCATCGTGGCGTCGACCTGTCCGCCCCGCCGGGTAGGACGGTCCGCGCGGCAGGCGCCGGGACGGTTGCCTTCGCGGGCTCGGTGGCCGGCCGGGAGGTGGTGTCCGTCCGACACGTCGGCGACCTGATCACCACCTACGAGCCGGTGCGGGCGTCGGTGCGGCGCGGAGAACACGTCGACCGCGGCGATCTGCTCGGCATCGTCGCAGCGGGCCATCCTGGGTGCCCGGCCGCCGCATGTCTGCATTGGGGAGCGCGTCGCGGACGCGGCCACGACGCGACATATCTGAATCCGATGGCCCTGCTCGGCGCGGTGCGTGTCCGCCTGAAACCCGTCGATCCGTGAGCAGTCAGGCCCGGGGGTGTGCCTGGCGGTGCACCGCCCGCAGACGCTCCACGCTCACGTGGGTGTAGATCTGCGTGGTCGACAACGACGAATGTCCGAGCAGTTCCTGCACGACGCGCAGGTCGGCACCACCTTCGAGCAGGTGGGTCGCCGCGCTGTGACGCAGCCCGTGCGGACCCATGTCCGGTCCGCCGGCCGCGGTGACCGCGCGGTGCACCACCGAGCGAGCCATCCGCTGGTTCAGGCGCCCGCCCTTGGCGCCGAGCAGCAGCGCCTCACCCGAGGTGGGCCCCGCCAGCGCGGGCCGACCCACCCGCAGCCACCGTTCGATGGCCTGGGCGGCTGGCGCACCGTAGGGCACCGCCCGCTCCTTGTCCCCCTTGCCCACGACCCGCAGGATTCGTCGATGACCGTCGACGTCGCCGAGGTCGAGGCCACACAACTCCCCGACACGGATGCCGCTGGCATAGAGCAGTTCCACCACGAGTCGGTCGCGCACCGCGATCGGGTCGTCGTCGGTCTCCGAGGCGAGGCTCCCTGCCGCGGCCGCGGCCTGCTCGGGCGCCAACACCGACGGCAGCGTTCGGTGCGCCCTGGGCGCCTGCAGGCGCGTCGACGGATCGGCGGCGAGCAGACCGTCACGGGTCGCCCACGCGCAGAACGTCTTCGCCGACGACACCTGCCGCGCAACGGTCGTGCGAGCGGCTCCCCGCCGGGTGGTCTCGGCCAGCCACGACCGCAACAGGGCCAGGTCGACGTCGGTCACCGTCACCCCGCGCGCCCCGGCGAACGTCACGAGGCCCCGGACATCACCCACATAGGCGCGCACGGTGTGCTCGCTGTGGCCCTTCTCGTACCGCAGGAAGGTGGCGAAGTCGTCGAGAACCCCACCGTCCGACGGTGCCGGTGTCGTCATGGAGTCGACCCAACCGGTCGCGATCGGATCACGCAACCGGCCACGCGAGACCGTTGCCGGATCGTGGTGTCGGTGGCAAGGAAGTCGGTGTCGAGGAATCAGCGTCCGGCGATGGTCTCGGCGCCACGGCGGAGCTTTCCGGCGAGTCCACCGTCGCGAGCGCCCTGCCCTTCCTCGTCCGCACGGAGTTCGGCCTTCCACTCTCGGAAGCCCTCTTCGGTGCGTCCGCGCCGCCAGTATCCGGAGATCGATGCGTTCTTCGCGCCCACACCACGCTCTTTGCGGACGTAGGCCCGCAGGTTGTGCATGACGGCCTGCGCCTCACCGTGGATGAACACATGTGGTTCACCGTCGAGCCATTCGGCGTTGCGAACCGCCGCGATCAGCGGCGCGTTGTCACCGGCCTTGTCGTCACCGACCTCACCTGCTGCTCCACCGCGACGCACCCAGACGATCTCGGCGCCTGCCGGAGCGGTCAGGGGAAGTTCGTCATCTGGTCCGGCGACCTCGACGAACACCTTCGCGACCGCATCGGCGGGCAACGCCTCGAGGGCGGCCGCGATCGCCGGAAGCCCCGCTTCGTCGCCGGCGATCAGATGCCAGGGAGCCTCGGGGTTCGGCCGATAACCGCTCCCCGGCCCGAGGAACTTCACCTCGGTTCCCGGTTCCACCGTCGCAGCCCACGGACCGGCGATTCCCTCGTCGCCGTGGACGACGAAGTCCACCAGGACCTCCCGACGCTCGGTGTCGATTCGACGGACGGTGTAGGTCCGCAGTACGGGCTGCTGTTCGGGCGGCAGCGTCCGCAGGCTGGCGCGGTCGAACTCCGCGGGGATCTCCACCCCTTGCGGGGCGAACAACAGCTTGATGTACAGATCGGTGTCCCAGGTCGTACGGTCACCGTCGGGTAGGAAGTCGTCGAAACCGTCGCCCCCCAGGTAGAGCCGGACGAAATGCGGGCTCAGCCGTTCCCGTCGCAACACCGTCAACACATTGGTTCCTTTGGCCATGAAGCCTCCTCTCGCACATCACAGTACGCGCGCTTAGGTAATCCTAAGTTAAAGCGATCTCAGGATGTCCACAGTGAAGCAGAGTAATCTCGAAGTTCACGACGTCGAATACTGACGTCCTTCGTACGACTGTTCGATGGAGGGGAGCATGCCGGAGACTCCGTCGTCGCGACGTGGTTCCCGCCTCAACGTCGACGACTGGCTCGACGCTGCGATGCAGTTGCTCATCAGCGAGGGCGTGGGGGCCATCAAGATCGCACGACTCTGTGAGCGGCTCGGGGTCACGAAGGGCAGTTTCTACTGGCACTTCAACGACATCGCCGCGCTGATGTCGGCGCTCGCGGCGCATTGCCGGGAGGTCGAGGATTCGGCACGGCAGATGCTCGGCGAACTGTCGTCGCTGCCTCCCGTCGAACGGATCGAGTCGATGGTCGCCTTGGCCTCCGACCCCCGCCGGACCACCGTGGAATCGGCGGTCCGCACCTGGGCGGAGACCGACGAGTCGATGGCCGCGGCGGTCACGGCCCTGGACGAACAGATCTTCTCCGTCACCGAGCAGGCGATGCTCGACCTCGGCTTCGACGCACGCGAGGCACACGCTCGCGCCACCACACTGCTCTACGCCGGCATCGGGTACCTCCATTCCCGCCACGGGCCGCCGGCATCCGACGACGACAAGCGTCTGTTCATCGAATTGTTGACGCGGCGCTGATCGAGCCGCCCCACTCGGCGGCAACCCGACGCCGTGGGTTCACGACAGTCGCCACAGCCCATCGGCGTTCACGACGTGCCCGTCGATCTCCATGTGCGCCAACGCCGACCGCACGGTCGCGATGTCCAGTCCCGCCGAGAACGCGATCTCCTCGATGGCCACCGCTCCCCTACCCGGAATGGCATCGTGTACGCGCAGCGCCTCGGTGGTGAGCCCGTCGGTCGACCGCCGACGGCCGCGACCCGACGGTGGCGCCCCGTCTGGTGTCGCGAGCGCGATCACCGACCGGACATCGGTGACGAGCACGGCGAGATCGTCGGCGATCATCTGATGGCACCCCACCGATGTCGCCGAGGTGACCGGCCCGGGAACCGCGCCGAGCGACCGGCCCAGTTTGCGAGCCCACGCGGCCGTGTTGGCCGCACCCGAACGTCGTCCGGCCTCGACGACGACCACCGCGTTCGACAACGCGGCCACCAGTCGGTTGCGGGTCAGGAACCGATGTTTGGCCGCGGTCGTGCCCGGCGGGTACTCGGAGACGACCAGACCACGACCGGCGATCTCCGCCAGTAGTCGGGCGTGCCCGGCCGGGTAGTCCCGGTCGATGCCGCAGGCCATCACCGCCATCGTCGGCCCGTCCGATGCGAGTGCGGCCCGGTGGGCGACACCGTCGATACCGTAGGCGCCACCGGAGACGACGGCCCAATTCTCCACGGCGAGACCGGATGCCAACGTGGACGCGACCTGTTCGCCGTAGCCCGACGCCGCCCGCGACCCCACCAGGGCGATGCCGGCCGCGGCGAACTCGTCGAGGCGGCCCGGTCCACGCACCCACAACGCGATCGGTTCGCCGCCACGGGCCGCCGTATCGGCCTGACTCAACGCCAGCAACGGCCACCCCGGCCATTCCGCGTCGTCTCGGGTGACCAGTCTGGCCCCGATCCGGTCTGCATCGTCGAGGTCGCGTGCCGACCGGTCGATCGCGAAGCGCGCTGCCGTCGCGTCGAGCACGGCCTCGTGCCCGTCGGGGACCGAACGCGCCACCACCGCAGCCGCTGCATCCACCGCACCCAATCGATCACACAGCGATTCCAGTGCGGAACAGGGCGGTTCGGTCACCCGACTCAGATATGCCCACGCCCGGCGCTCGGCCTCGTCTGGTGTGCTCATCGCTGACCACCCCGATCGCGGTAGAGAAGTGCCTCGGCGATCTCGGTCTCGGTGGGTCGGTCGGTTCCCTTCAGGTCACTCAACGTCCAGGCCAGCCGGATCGCGCGATCGGCGCCCCGCGCGGTCACCCGTCCGTCCCGGAGGAACAACTCCACCGGCCGCAGCGTCTGCGTGGGCAGTCGGAACCGTTGCCGCAGTGCCGAACCCGGAACCTCCGCATTCGTCAGCCATCCGTGTTCACGCCATCGATCGACGGCCGCGGCCCGCGCCTGCGCCACCCGCGCCCGGATGTCGGAGCTCGCCTCCGCCGTCGAGTTCATCAGCGCCGTGTTGCCCGGCGGATCCATCCGTACCCGGATGTCCACGCGGTCCATCAGCGGGCCCGAGAGCTTGCCGAGGTAACGCCGGCGCGTCACCGACGAGCACACACAGTCGACGTCGTGGGCCGGCGCGCAGGGACACGGATTGGCCGCCATGATCAGCTGAAACCGCGCCGGATACGTTGCCACACCGTCACGGCGGGAGACCCGCACCTCCCCCTCCTCGAGTGGTTGTCGCAACGAGTCGAGCACCTTGGCCCCCATCTCCGCGCACTCGTCGAGGAAGAGCACACCGCGATGCGCTCGCGACACCGCGCCGGGACGGGCGAGCCCGGTGCCACCGCCGAGGAGCGCGGTGACCGAGGTGCTGTGATGCGGTGCGATGAACGGCGCCTCGGTGATGAGCGGGTGACCGGCCCGCAGTGTCCCTGCGATCGAATGTATGGCGGTGACCTCCAACGATTCCTCGGTCCCCAACGGCGGAAGGATGCCCGGCAGCCGGCGCGCGAGCATGGTCTTGCCGATGCCCGGCGGACCGGTCATCAGCACATGGTGGGCGCCGGCCGCCGCGATCTCGAGCGCGTGCCGGGCCTCGGCCTGCCCGGCCACGTCGGCCATGTCGGGGATCTCCGGCCGCGCAATGGCTTCCTGATCGGCAACGGTGTCGAGTACGTGGTCGCCGTCGAGCCACCGGGTGACCTCGGGCAGGCCGTGTGCGCCCCCCACCTCGAGATCGGTGACCAGCGCCGCCTCGGTGACGTTGCCCATCGGCACCACGGCGTGGGTGAACCCACATGCCCGGGCCTGCACCAACGCGGGCAGTACACCGCGCACCGGACGCAACCGACCGTCGAGGGCCAGTTCGCCGAGGAAGACCGTGTGCGGCAGTCGGGCCCCGGACACCTGCTCGGTCGCCACCAGGATCGCGAGGGCGATTCCGAGATCGAAGGTCGCACCCGCCTTCGGCAGGTCCGCCGGCGCCAACGACACCGTCACCTTGGTCTCCGGAAAACTCAACTCGGAGTTGGTGATCGCCGAACGCACCCGATCCCGGGCCTCACGCAACGACGCGTCGATCAGACCGCTGATGGTGAACCCGGGCAATCCCTGACCCGAGTTCGCCTGGATCTCGATCGGTTGTGCTGCGAACGCATTGAGACCCACGCTGTGCGTCCGCCCGAATCCTGTCTGCCGCATCGTCACTCGAAGACACCGCGATGGTGCCGGACCACCGCGCGTTCGGTCGCGAACGGGTCGGTCGAATCCAACTGCACCGACACCACGTCGAACCGGATCCGGCTCCACCATGCCTCCCGGTTCTCGCTCAACCACATACGCGCCAGGCTGCGCATCCGGGCGAGCTTGCGCGGAGTGACCGCAGCAGCCGGGTCGGCGAAGACGTGGGAGGCGCGGGTCTTGACCTCCACGATGACCAACACCGACCCGTCGGCCGCGACGACGTCCAGTTCACCGTGCCGGTTACGCCAATTGCGGGTGAGGATGGTCCAGCCGAGCCCACGAAGATGGTCGGCGGCGAGATCCTCTCCGAGCCGTCCGATGTCCGCGGTGTTCCGCGTGCCCCGTGCCTGTCGCGACGACGATTCGTTCTCTGTCATCTCTCCAGCATTGCTGCGGCGCAGGACAGTTCAGATTCTCGGCGACCGTAGCCCGGGATCTGTGGAATCCGCGGCGTTTGTGCACAACGTCCGCGTGCACGTGCGTGCACCGCGGTCACGACGGACGGTCCGGTTCGGCTGTGGACGCCTCCGGGACGACGGCGCGCTCGGACTCCGCTGTCGCTGTGCTCTCACGTCGCTGCGGTCGTTCGCCGATCACCGCGGGACCGACGAGTGGCAGAGTACCGACGATACGTTTGCCATTGCCCCGACCACGCAGATGATGGGCGGCGGTGTGCACATCGTCACTGCCGCGACCGCGCGCGGCGGCCGGTGTCGCACCCATCGTCCCGAATGGCGACGATCGGGTGCCCGGCGGGATCGGTGTGGTCGGCGGCGGCACCGACGTCGCCGACAGGCCACCGGGCCGTCGTGCCGACAACGGCTCGTCGGGTGCTCCGGCGCCGCCGAGCGTGGGTGACGCGATCCCGCGTCCGAGCGGGTCCCGCTGTCCCGCGACGGCTTCCGCGCGATTCTCGGAGGCGACCGCAGATGTGGGTGTGGTGCGATCAGCCTCGTCAGAGGCACCGGAGCGCGCCCGCAGGCCTCTCGCATCCGTCCCGTCGGGATCGGCGGGTCGTGCGCCGGAGGTCATCGCGGTGCCGTCGGAGGTCGCCGACCGCGGGCCCGTCGTGCTGGTTGTCGAGGTGTCTGCGTGCGATGCGCTTGCCGATGATCTGTCCGCCGCCTGTCGGTCTGCGGTCGCCCGCGCCGCCGGAACGGACCCGGTCACCAGCGGTGCCGATTCTCCACCCACCGGGCCCGCCGGGGAATGGCTCGCGGCGCTCGAGGCGGAATACGGGGTCGGCGCGGAGTCCGGAGTCGGGGCTGCGACGAGCTCGCCTCCGTGAGATTCGCCGTGCGTACCGATGTCGTCGCGAACTCCGATGCCCACGGCAGCCGTTGTGGTCGCGAGTTGTTCGGCCACTTGTGGATTCGGAACCCGCGCGAGGGCTGCGGACATGGGTCCGTTGTAGATCGATTCCATCAGGGCGGCGGCACGGCTGACCATCTCGGCGGCATCCTCTGGACGCTCGGCGATCGCGTCACGGTAGGAACGCAGCGCCGTTTGGTGTCGGGTGGCTTCGGCCAGTACCCCCTGGGCTCCGGCGAGCGCCTCGATGCCGCCGCTCACCGACTCGGCGCCGGTGACGATGTGACCGAACAGGGCGTGCGCCCGTGCGCGGGAGGCATCTGCCGCCGCACCGGTCAGATCGTCGTCGGCGAACACCAGCAGCTCCCGGGCCGCATCGTTCGCGGCGTCGACGGCCGCGCGCAGTGTCTGGGCGTCTGTGGTGGCGGCCTCGGCATCCATCGACGCCACGCGCGCCATCATCTGGCTGATCGCGATCATCCAGTCGGTCCATCCGCCCACCGGCACCGCCACTTCGTCGTCCGACACCGGCGAATCCCCCTGTCGCGCCACCACCGCGACCGGGAACGTCGCGAGTGAGCGTGATGCTACTGTCCGCGTCCGGTCCGAGGGGCCCTGTCATTCACATCGCCGACGCCCGGCCGCGGCGGAACCGGACCGTGCACCGGTGCGTCCAAGCATCATGGACGACATCGCCGATGGCTCAGACGGTTTCGCGGGTGCAGTCGGTGCGACGATGCGCCCGCGACCCCGCGAGGTACCGCAGACCGCGCCGCCGCCCGACGACTCCGGCTGGACGCGGTCCCCCGCACCGGCGGCGCCTGCAGGTGTCCGGGAGACAGCGGGTCGCGTACGTTCCGATCGTGAGATGTGGTTGCGGCGAGCCCGAACCGCCGATGCGTCGGCCGCCCGGCTCACCGAATCTCTCACCGCGATCCAGACGATGCTCGACTCCAACTACCTCGGCACCGACTGTCTGGAGGGCATCGCCTTTCGCACGGCCATCCGTGACGCCGTCGTCGACGGCGGCTGGAGTGTGATCCTCCGGGGTCAGATCCAGGCGTTGAATGAACTCGCGCGGAACTGTCGCGCGGCCGCGACGTCGTTCGAAACCGTTGACACACAATTGGGTTCGGCACTCATCCGGTGAGACCCGCTGTTCACGGCTCGTCGGGCAGGCGGAGCTCGGGCTTCTCGAGTTCTTCGATGTTGACGTCCTTGAAGGTGATCACCCGCACCTGCTTGACGAATCGGGCCGGGCGGTACATGTCCCACACCCAGGCGTCGCTCATCCGGAGTTCGAAATAGACCTCACCGTCGGTGTTGCGAGGGACCATCTCCACCGCGTTGGCAAGGTAGAAGCGCCGCTCGGTCTCCACCACGTACGTGAACTGACCGACGATGTCCTTGTACTCGCGGTACAGGGAGAGTTCCATCTCGGTTTCGTACTTTTCGAGATCCTCAGCACTCATTCGACAAGCCTATCGTGGTCGGGTTCGGGTCGGAGGTGGCACGCAGGGCGACATTCCGGTAGGACATCCGGTGATGCGCGGAGGGTCCGTGCAGGTCCAGGCGCGCCATGTGGCGGGCGGTGCTGTAGCCCTTGTGGACGGCGAAATCGTAGCCGGGCAGCTCCTCGTCCATGGCGACCATGATGCGGTCTCGGGTGACCTTTGCGATTATGCTGGCCGCCGCGATGCATGCCGCAGCACCGTCGCCGCCGATCACCGGCAGCGACGGGACGGTGAGTCCCGGAACGGCGAAACCGTCGGTGAGCACGTAACCCGGCGTGACCTCGAGGCCGGCGACCGCACGGCGCATCCCCTCGATGTTGGCGACGTGGATGCCGATCCGATCGATCTCGGCCGATCCGATCACCACCGCGCTCCACGACAGGGCGTAACGGGTGACGGCCTTGTAGAGGGTCTCGCGGGTGGCCTCGGTCAGCCGTTTCGAGTCGTCGAGTTCGGCCAGCGAGGTGAGCTGGGTCGGTTTGAGCACACAGGCTGCCACCACCAGCGGTCCGGCGCAGGCGCCACGGCCCGCCTCGTCGACACCGGCGACGGGCCCGAGTCCGTTGCGATGCAATGCGAACTCGAAGGTGCGCAGGCTCGCGGCCCGGCGCACCGGAAATCGTGGCGGCCACCGGCTCATCGGCCACCTCCCCGCATCGAGACAGACCTGATCATCGTCCCGGTCCCGTCATCGCTGGGGATTGTCCGAGGACACACCACCGATCCGCGAGAAGGGATAGATGATGAATCTGACCTTGCCACGAATATCGCTGACCGGCACCGTGCCATGGAACTCGTCTTCGGTGTGGAATCGGGAGTCGGCCGAGTTGGCGCGATTGTCGCCCATCACCCACACGTTCCCGTCAGGAACCTTGATCGGCCCGAAGTCGGGTCCGTAGCAGGCGTTCGGCTGCCCGTTGGGCGCGGCCGCCATCTCGTTGCCCTGGGCCACGTCCTGCGCCTGCAGTTCGCGATCCACGTAGGGCTCGGTGAGCGGCTTTCCGTCGACGGTCACACCCACGTTGTCGGCGTTGCGACACGCGACCGTCTGGCCTCCGGTCGCGATGACCCGTTTGACCAGATCGTTCTCGTCGGGCGGTGCGAAACCGAACCACGACAGTCCGTCCTGGATGCCGTGCACGACCGGATTGGTCGAACGCGGGGACAGCCATGCGCCGTCCCAGGATTCGCTCGGCGCCTTGAACACGACGACGTCGCCGGGTTCCGGATCGCCGAATCGATAGGTGATCTTGTCGATCACGATCCGGTCGTTGGAGCACCCGGCACATCCGTGCAGGGTGGGCTCCATCGACTCGGACGGGATCACGTACTGGCGTCCGACGAACGTCTGCAGCAACCAGGTCAGCAGCAGGACGCAGCCGACGATGATGACGAGTTCACGCAGGAACGAATGGCGCTTCTCGGGTTTGTCGTCCTTGCTCCGCCAGGGGCGTTCGTCGGGACGGTCATCGCCGGGCTGTCGACCGAAGTCCTCGGCCCCCGACGACGACGTATCCGACGGCCGGTGGGCGGAAGGTTCGGAATCGCTACCCGTGGAATGTGTGTCGGCCACGTCGTCAGGGTAGACGCGTCAGCGCTTTTCCTTGATCTTGGCTGCCTTGCCGCGCAGGTCGCGCAGGTAGTACAGCTTCGCGCGACGCACGTCACCACGGGTGACGACGTCGACCTTGGCGATGTTCGGGCTGTGCACCGGGAAGGTGCGCTCCACGCCGACGCCGAAGGACACCTTGCGCACGGTGAAGGTCTCGCGCACGCCGCCGCCCTGGCGACGGATCACGACGCCCTTGAACACCTGCACGCGCTCCTTCGAGCCCTCGATGACCTTGACGTGGACGTCAAGGGTGTCGCCGGGAGCGAATTCGGGGATGTCGTCGCGCAGCGACTGCTTGTCGAGGAAGTCCAGGGTGTTCATCGTTGGTTGGTCCAATCTGGCTTGTGCTGAACAGAGGAACCTGGCGGCACCGCACACAAGGCCCGAACGAATCGGGGCTTGATGGTCGGTGTTCGACCGGTTCGTATTCCGAGTCATGGCGTGCGCCGACGCCACACCCATGGGGGTGTCGGGGCCAGGCAACCCGTCTATTGTGCCAGACGCACCCCGCTCCGGTGAAATCGCCGGTGAGGACCGTGCGAGCACCGTTCATGCGGCATGACGGCTCAGCACGCCGACGACCGCTGCCGTGCCCCGCGTCGCGACCGCCGCCTCGTACACCGCCTCCCGGAGATTGTCGCGAATCGTTCGATCGGCGGCGCCCTCGGCCCCGATCACGAAGGTGATGCAATGCGCGGTGCGGGCTGCGCGAAAGGCCCGGTCGCGAGCGTGTCCGTCGGCCCGTCGTGATGCCGCGAAGGCCTGGTGTTCGCACCGGTTGCGTACATCACCGACCGCGAGCCGCAGGTCCACGGCGACCGTCCCCCGCCTGCGGGCGTCCGCCAGCGCGTCGGTGAGCACGCCGCGGACCTGCTCGTCGATGTCGACGATCGAGAGCACGGTGATCGCCAACAGATGCGCGCAGTCACGCAGATCGGCGTCGGGTACACGGCCCACCAGATCTGCGACCTCGGGCAGCCGATCGAGCCGGTCAGTCATCGTGACCGTCGCCGACGAGGTCGGCATCGGGTCCCGTCGGATCGTGTCGATCGACCGTGACGACCTCGATGTCGTCGGCGGTGAGTCGTTCGACGACATCGGGTGTGCTCGGCGTCGCAGCCGCGATGGCCGTCACCGCCGCGCCCTGTGACATCAGATGGTCGACGACGGCGAGTTCGGGCGCGCGCCCGTCACCGACCAGGATGTCGTCGCGCTCGAGCGCCATGCCTTCTCGCTGATAGGGATAGGGGTCGCTGGTGCCCACGACGATGACCTGCGTGCCGTCGGCGGACCGGCCGGCCCCGACAGCGATCCGGACGTACCCGGCCGTCTCCGGGGGTAGCGACGACTGCAGGGCCAGTGCACGCACCGCCAACCAGGAATGGTCACGGTCTGCCGACTCCGAAGCGACGCAGGGGTGCCGACCCGTGGCCGGTCCCGCGACCACCGAGACCCGCGGGAAAGCCGCGCCCGCCATAGCCGGCGCCGCGCCGGACGACACCGTCGTGTCGCCACCGCCCACGTCCATCCGTCCCGCCTCGTGGGCACGGTCGGCGAGATCATCGGCAACGGCCGTCAGTGCCCCCGCTCCCGCCCCGGCCGCGACGATCCGTGACGTGCCGTCGCCCAACGCGGCGCGCAGATCGGCGCGCAACAACTCACGCTCGGTGATCGCGGCGACGACGGTCATGTCCCGTTGTGCGGTGGCCACTGCGACGGCGTACGCGTGCACGCGGTGGCCGACCGCGACGAGCCGGCCCGACAGCGCGGACAGTTCCGAGGCGGGACCGGTGAGGCGGGCTCCGCCGACGATGATCGCCTCGTGTGTCGCCCCGGCGCCGGCACCGAGACGGCGGTGCGCATCGTCGATCTCGGTGACCAGTCGATCCACGGCCGCCGCCGACTCCCCGCAGCGCACCGCGAGTGCTGCCAGTGCGTCGACGTCCACACCGGGCCATCGACCGGGAGCCAGGCGCTCGATGAGGGCGCGGATCTCGTCGGGTAGCGGCGGTCGTGTCGGTACCGGGGCGATCATGTCCGGTCCGCGACGAGGTGCCGGGCCGAGACCTGATCACCCTCGCTCAGCGCATCGACGCCCCGGCGGATCGACTCGCCGTGCTCGGCGAGCGCGGCGTGAGCCGCGACGGCATCATGGAGGAGAACGGTGATCGCCGAGCCGAATCCGTCCCGGAACGCCCGCGCCGCCGCGTCGGCGCCGACCGCCGCGTCGATGTCGCGGGCGAGCCTCGTCACGTCGCCCACGACGTCGGTCAGTATCTGGTCGAGCCGCGCCAGCCTGTCCCCCAGTGCACTCAGGGCATCGAGGTCGGCGAGTACGCCGCGATCCGAAGTGGCGCCCACCGGAGTATCACCAGCCGAAGTCTCACCCGTGCGCGTGTCGGAACCCGCCATAGTTGTCCCCGCATCATCGATCACCGGACGCATCCGGCCGGACATCGACGTAGTCCGGTGAGGGTTGGACGGCGGCGGCGAGGACTTGGTTCCGCTGCCGACGTAATCGATCGTCGGCGTCGCGGACGAGACCGGTGATGAGATCGGCGAGCTGATCGGAACGATGGCGACGCAGGGCGGCCGGTTCGATCGTGAGGTCCACCAGCAGTCCGCGTGCGTCCACGGTGACCGCGACGAGTCGGTCGGGACTCACGGCACGTGCGGTCAATCGGCCGACCGCATCGCCCACACGAGTCAGTTCGGCGCGCTGACGCGCCAGTTCGTCGAGCATCGCCGACCATCGATCCGCCATCGGCGCCCCTCTCCCCGGTCGCCGAGATCCTATCCTCGAATGCCGTACCTCACGCGGGGTCGCGCGGATCGTCGTCGAGCTCGGTCCGGACGGGCGAGAGCAGGTCGGGGCGGCGGGCCCGCGTGCGCTGTAGGGACTGCTCGTGACGCCACGCTGCGACCTTGGCGTGGTCGCCGCTGAGCAGGATCGGCGGCACCTCGAGACCGCGCCAACTGACCGGCCGGGTGTAGCTCGGCCCCTCGAGCAACCCGTCCGAGAACGAATCCTCCTGGTGGGACCGGGGATTGCCCAACACACCGTCGATCAGCCGGACGGTGGCCTCGATCATCGCCATGGCGGCGACCTCACCGCCGATGAGCACGAAGTCGCCGAGGGAGACCTCTTCCACCCGGACCCGGCGCGCGGCGTCGTCGAAGACCCGTTGGTCGACGCCCTCGTAGCGCCCGCAGGCGAATACCAGGTGGGATTCGCGACTCCACCGGTCCGCGGTCTGCTGGGTGAACGGGACACCGGCCGGAGTCGGCACCACCAGCAACGCGTCGTCGGGACACACGTCGTCGAGGCACGGGCCCCAGACGTCCGGTTTCATCACCATGCCCGGCCCTCCCCCATACGGGGAGTCGTCCACGCTGCGGTGCACGTCGTGGGTCCAGTCACGCAGGTCGTGCACGTCAACACTGATCCGCTCGGATTCGATCGCCTTGCCCAGCAAGGCAACTCGCAGCGGAGTGAGATATTCGGGGAAGATCGTGACCACGTCGATGCGCATCAGATCACGCCTCGGGGTCCAGCAGGCCGTCCGGCGGGTCGACCTCGATGCGTTCGCGGGTCACGACCGGAACGATCTGACGGACGAACGGGATGAGCACCTCGCGGTCGTCGGGCGTGCGCACGGTGAGAACCTCGCCCCCCGGAAGGTGCAGCACCGACGAAACGGTTCCGACCTCGTCGCCCTGCACCGTCGACACCGGCAGCCCCTCGAGTTCATGATCGTAGAACTCATCGGGGTCGTCTCCGGACTCGACGTCGGCGCTGTCGATGAGGAACAGGGTGCCGCGCAAGGCATCGGCCGCGGTCCGGTCGGACACCTCGGCCAGCGACAGCAACAGCCGCCCGGCATGCTGCCGGGCGGCTGTCACCGTGAAAGTCTTCTCGCCGCCCCCTTTGGGCAGCCGTCCACGCAACGAAACATCCTGCGCGAAACGGGCTTCGGGGTCGTCGGTGCGGACATCGACGACGAGTTCACCTCGGATGCCATGCGACTTGACCACACGGCCCACCACGAGATCCATTGCGGACCGGTGGCCCTCAGCGGTCGGTGTCGACGATGTCCACCCGCATCCCGCGGCCACCGATACCGGTGACCAGCGTGCGCAGGGCGGTCGCGGTCCGACCGTTACGGCCGATGACCTTGCCGAGGTCGTCAGGGTTGACGTGCACCTCGACGAGTCGACCGCGACGTCCGGTGATCAGTTCCACCCGGACGTCGTCGGGGTTCGCGACGATTCCGCGGACGAGATGCTCGACCGCGTCGGCGACGACTGCGCTCACGCGTCCGCCTTGGCGTCACCCTCGGCCGGCGCGTCGTCGGCGTCGGCCTTCTTGGCGGCCTTCTTCTTCGGGGTGGTCGCCTCGGCGACCGGCGCGCTGTCGGCAGCGGCCAGCGCGGCGTTGAACAGGTCCAGCTTGGACGGCTTGGCCTCGGCGGTCTTCAGGGTGCCTTCGGCGCCCGGCAGGCCCTTGAACTTCTGCCAGTCGCCGGTGACCTTGAGGATGGCCGCGACCGGCTCGGTCGGCTGCGCGCCGACTCCCAGCCAGTACTGGGCGCGCTCGGAGTCGACCTCGATCAGGCTCGGCTCTTCCTTCGGGTGGTACTTGCCGATGGTCTCGATCACCCGGCCGTTGCGGCGGGTCCGAGCGTCGGCGACGACGATGCGGTACTGGGGATTGCGGATCTTGCCGAGCCGCGTGAGCTTGATCTTGACTGCCATGTCTTCTCTTCTTCCTCGTGGTCACTGCGCAATTCAGCGGCCCGCCCGGTATGACGAGCCCGGTTTTGCGTTCTGTTTCGGTGTGACCGCCGGTCGGTACGTGACCGGGTCCGGCGAACCGACCTGCCATTGTGCCAGATGAGCGGGTCCGAGAGGAAATCGTCGACTGCGTCGACCATGGTGAGCGGCGCACAGCGGAGCCGCTTCAGAGGGGCATCGCTTCAGAGGGGGGTTCGACATGTGGTTACCCACCCCGCAGAAGGTAACCACATGTCGCGTACCCGATGGCTGAGCATGCTCACGATTCGCCGACCGCGTCGGCACGGCCCTCCCCTGGCCGGATGCGACAGCAGACGTCGGCGCGGGCTTCAGCCGACCGCGAACCCCTTGCAACGCAGGCGCTACATTACCAGCGGGTAAGTTAGCGGTACCAGTCCCACAGACGTGGAATACGTCACACGAATACATCACATTCGCGATGCCGAACTGGGGTTTTGCGCCGCCGACGGTCACGAGACCGTTAGCCCCGAGCAAACGATCTCGCGCGGCCGACGCAGGCTCGAGAGGTCCTGTCGCGGGTCGTCGTCGAGCACGATGAAATCCGCGGGATCACCGTCGTCGAGGCCACCGGCACCGAGCCACGCCCGCGGTGCGGCGCTGGCCGCGAAGAGCGCATCACGCGCGCCGAGCCCGAGGTCGGCAAGGGCATCGATCTCATCGACGATGCGTCCGTGCTCGACGAATCCTCCGGCGTCGGTCCCGGCAAAGATCGGCACGCCGGCCTCCCGAGCGGCCGCGAACACCGCACCCGCATTCTGGTGGAGCTTGCGCATGTTGGCCTGATACGTCGGGAACCGGTCGGCGCCGTCGGCGATACCCGGGAAGTTCTCCACCTGGATCAGGGTGGGCACCAACGCAATCGAGCGCTCCACCATCTGATCCATCAGATCGGTGGTCAGACCGGTGCCGTGTTCGATGCAGTCGACACCCGCCGCGATGAGATCCGGCAACGCGTCGTAGCCGAACACGTGCGCGGTGATCCGCGCTCCCTCGGCGTGCGCGGCCGCCACCGCGGCATCGAGTTGTGTGCGGGTCCACAGCGGGGCGAGGTCGCCGACCTCGCGGTCGATCCAATCTCCGACGATCTTGACCCAGCCGTCGCCGGCCCGTGCCTGACGGGTCACCTCGGCGGCGAGATCGTCGGGGTTGTCCAAGTCGACCCCGTAGTCACGCAGATAGCGTTTGGGACGTGCAATGTGCTTGCCGGACCGGATGAACCGCGGACACGACGGATCGTCGTCGAGCGGATGGGTGTCCAGCGGTGAGCCGACTTCACGGATCAGCAGGGTGCCTGCGCGCGCATCGGCTTTCGCGTAGTCGCGGGCGCGATCGATGGTGACGCCGAGGCCGGGTGCGATACCGACGTGGTTGTGCGCGTCGACCAGTCCCGGGATGATCCAGCCGCCGTCGATGACGGTGGACGCCGACGCGACCGGCTCTCGACGGATGGTGTCCCCGACCACCCACAGGTCGAGTTGCTCGTCGGTGAAGGGGTCACGTCCACGGTAGTGGCGTACATCGGACACGCTCGATCACTCCTCGGTGGGTGGCGCACGGTCGGTGCGAGGGCCGCGGTCGGTCGGCGGGCGCTACTTGTCCTTGTCCTTCTTGGGATTCTGGAACTGGGAGACGTCGATACCCTCGAGTCCCGGCGGCAGTTCGTTGAGTCCGGCCGGCATGTTGGACAGGTCGGGGAAACCGGCGGGCATGCCCGGCATCCCCGGCATGCCGGGCATTCCCGGGAAGCCGTTGCGCGCGGCCTTCGACTGGGTCGGCCCGCGGTTCTTGCCCTTCTTGCCCTTGCCCTTCTTGCGGTTCGACTTGCGCCCACCGCCGCCTCCGCCGAAGCCCATCCGGCCCGACATCTGCGCCATCATCTTGCGCGCCTCGAAGAAGCGGTCCACCAGTTGGTTCACGTCGCTGACGGCCACACCCGAACCGTTGGCGATGCGCAGACGGCGCGACGCGTTGATGATCTTGGGGTTCTCCCGCTCGGCAGGGGTCATGCCGCGGATGATCGCCTGGACGCGGTCGAGTTGGCTGTCGTCGACCTGCGACAGCGCGTCCTTCATCTGACCGGCACCCGGCAGCATCCCCAGGATGTTGCCGATGGGGCCCATCTTGCGGATCATCAGCATCTGCTCGAGGAAGTCCTCGAGCGTCAATTCGCCCTGGGTGATCTTGGCCGCCGCCGCCTCGGCCTGCTGGGCGTCCCAATGCTGTTCGGCCTGCTCGATGAGCGAGAGCACGTCGCCCATGCCGAGGATGCGGCTGGCCATGCGATCGGGGTGGAAGACGTCGAAGTCGTCGAGCTTCTCCCCCGACGACGCGAACATGATGGGTTTGCCGGTGACCTCTCGCACCGACAGGGCCGCACCGCCGCGGGCGTCGCCGTCGAGTTTGGTCAGCACGACGCCTGTGAAGCCGACACCCTCCTGGAACGCCTCGGCGGTGCTCACGGCGTCCTGACCGATCATCGCGTCGACCACGAACAGCACCTCGTCGGGGCTGGTGGCGGTACGGATGTCGGAGGCCTGACGCATCAGTTCCTCGTCGATACCGAGGCGACCCGCGGTGTCGATCACGACGACGTCGTAGTGCTGTGCGGTTGCCTCGGCGACACCGGCGCGAGCCACCTCGACCGGGTCCCCGGACGTCACACCGAGTTCGCCCTCGCCACCGATGCTGGTGCCCGGATGCGGGGCGAAGACCTTGACGTCGGCGCGCTCACCGACGATCTGCAGCTGCGACACCGCGCCCGGACGCTGCAGGTCGCAGGCCACCAACAGCGGCGTGTGCCCCTGCTTCTTGAGCCAATGTCCGAGTTTGCCCGCCAGGGTGGTCTTACCGGCACCCTGCAGGCCGGCGAGCATGATGATCGTCGGTGGCTTCTTGGCGAAGGTGACCCGCCGCGTCTCCCCGCCCAGGATGCCGACGAGTTCCTCGTTGACGATCTTGACGACCTGCTGAGCAGGATTGAGCGCGCCGGAGACCTCGGCTCCCTTGGCCCGCTCCTTGACCTTGCTGATGAATCCGCGGACGACGGGCAGCGATACGTCGGCTTCTAGCAGGGCGAGCCGGATCTCGCGCGAGGTGCGGTCGATGTCGGCGTCGCTGAGACGTCCCTTGCCCCGCAGGTCCTTCAGCGCACCGGACAACCGGTCGGAAAGCGAATCGAACATTCCTCTAGTGTTCCATGCTCGTCGTCACGCCCGGTCAGCTGATGGGTACGCCGGAGCGTCCGGTGCCGCCGTAGCTCTCCGGACCGCCGTCCGTGCGGTCGGCTGCAGCACGCGGCTGCTCCGGGGGACAGACCGCGATGACGTCGTCGGCCAGGGCCTTGCGCGCCTGTTCGCTCGCGTCGGTCAACCGCAGGCAGAAGGTGTCCACGACGGTGCTGCCGAGCGTCGCGACCTTGGCCCAGTGCACGTGCGCCCCGTGGCGCTCGAGGACGGCACTGACTCGGCTGAGCAGACCGATGCGGTCGTCGGTGCGCAACTCCATCAGGGTGTCGCCGGTCGGTTCGTCGACCCAGAGGACCCGCGGTGGCGCGACGGCGAACAGAGCAGGTACCGCACTCTTCGGGTGTCCGGCACCGTCGACGGCCGGGTCGGTACTGCCGGCCGACACCCCCGTCCCGGCCGATACGCCCGGAGTGACCTGGACGGTCGCGATGGTCGGGATCGGCGACTCGGCCTCCCGTGTGTCGAGTCGGGCCAGCACGTCGATCTTGCCCTCGACCGCGGCGATCAGTTGCTGGCGCATGAGGCCCTCTTCGGGGGGCGCGCCGAACAGCGGCACGACGACGAACGTGTTGACCGCGCTACCGGCCGCCGACTGGACGGTGGCCGAGTGGGATCGCAGGCCGTTCAGCGACAACACGCCGGCCATCTTGGACAGCAGGCCCGGCTGGTCGGGTGCCACCATCGTCACGCGATGGGTGTGCGGTCCGTCGCCGGCCACCAATTGCACGGCGAATCCGCCTGCCTCGGCGAGTGCGAGCTGTTCGGCGGTGAGCGGATCGGGCCGAGTCAGTTCGCCGCCGTCGATGAGGCGCAGTGCGCGCCGGACGAGTTCGTTGATGAGCGAGGCCTTCCACTCACCCCACACGCCGGGCCCGGTGGCCAGTGAATCCGCCTCGGCGAGGGTCGAGAGCAGTTCCAGCAGCACCCGGTTGTATCCGAGCGTGGCCGCCACCAGCTCAGCGGTGGCCGGATCATCGAGGTCACGTCGCGTCGCGACGGTCGGCAACAGCAGGTGATGGCGCACCATCTCCGACAACACGGTCACGTCCTGCGGCCACAGCCCGATACGGTTGCCGATCTGGATGGCGAGTTCGGCGCCGACGATGCTGTGGTCGGCACCGCGCCCCTTCCCCAGGTCGTGCACGAGTGCGCCGAGCACCAGCAGGTCCGGCCGCGACACCCGGGTGGTCATCGAACCGGCGTACGCGGCGGTCTCCACCAGGTGCCGGTCGACGGTCCAGGTGTGGATCGCGTCGCGGGGCGGCAGGTCGCGCACCGCTCCCCACTCCGGCACCAGACGACCCCACAGACCGGTGCGGTCGAGGGCCTCGATCGGGTCGACCATGTGATGGCCCGATCCCAGGAGGACCAGCAGATCGCTGAGTGCTTCGGCGGGCCAGGGTTCGCGGAGTTCGGGGGCGTAGTCGGCGAGTCTGCTCAGCGTCGACGCACTGATCGGCAGACCGGTGCGCGCCGAGGCCGAGGCGACCCGCAGGATCAACCCGGGGTCCTTGCTGGGAATTGCGTTGCGCGCCAAGACGATTTCCCCGTTGTGCTCCACCACGCCCTCGTCGAGGGGCCGGCGGATCGGCGACCGACGTAACTTGGCCAGTCCACGCCTCGGTAATGCGTTGCCCGCCGTTCGCAGACCCACGTCGATCGAGTAGCTGATGGTGCGGGCCGAATCGCTGATCACCCGAGCCAGGTCGAAACGGTCGCCGATCCGCAATGCCGCACCGATCTCGTCGGCGTCCTGGGCGCGGACCTGTTCACGTGGCCTGCCGGCGATCCGGTGCAATTCGGTACGGATGTCCAGGAGTCTCGCGTAGGCGACCTGCGGTCCGGCGCCGGGTGAGTCCGGCCGCAGGCTCGCCATCCCGTCGGTGAGTTGCGCGACGGCCAGCGCCCCGAGCAGTTGCACGTCGCGCAGACCACCTCGACCGTTCTTCAGATCGGGTTCGGCACGGTGCGCGATGTCGCCGGCCCGTCGCCATCGATCCTGCGCGTGCGCGACCACGTCGGTGAAGCGGTCGCGGATCCCGGTGCGCCACTGTTGCCGGACGCCACCGATCAACAAGGCGGACAGGTCCTCGTCACCGACGATGTGGCGCGCCTCGAGCAATCCGAGCGCGGCGGCGACGTCTTCGCTCGCCACCTGGAGCGCCTGCGGAACGGTGCGAACACTGTGATCGAGCGGGATGTTGGCGTCCCACAACGGATACCAGAGTCCGTCGGCCACCTCTGCAACGCGGTCGACCGGCTGATCGTCGTGCAGCAGGATCAGGTCGAGGTCGGAGAACGGAAGCAGCTCACCACGTCCGAGACCGCCGACCGCGACGATCGCGAATCCGCTGTCGGACCGGATGCCGAGTTCGGCGGCCTTGCTGGTCAGCCAGAACTCATGCAGGTCCACCAGCACCTGCCGCAGGCCGGGGGCATCGAGCTTCCCGGCCCTTCCGGACTCCAGGAGCTGCCGGCGCGTGGCCGCGAGATCTGTTGCTGACACGGGTGTTTCGCACTCCTTGGTGATGGCGCGGCCCCGCGCCTGATGCGATCAGACGCGGGGCCGCGCGTTCGTCTTGTGCCGGGTGTCTAGAGTGCGTCTGCGCCGCGCTCCCCGGTACGAACCCGGACGACCGACTCGACCGGCGAGACCCAGACCTTTCCGTCACCGATCTTTCCGGTGCGGGCGGCCTCGACGATCACGTCGACGACCTTGTCCACGGCCGCATCGTCGACGACCACCTCCACACGCACCTTCGGTACGAAGTCGACCGAGTACTCCGCACCGCGGTAGACCTCGGTGTGGCCCTTCTGCCGTCCGTAGCCCTGGACCTCACTGACGGTCATGCCCAGGATTCCGGCCTGTTCGAGGCCTGCCTTGACGTCTTCGAGCGTGAACGGTTTCACGATTGCGGTGATCAGCTTCATCAGTTATCCCTCTCCACAAGAATCAGCGTAGTAGTCGATGTGCAGGGATTCATGCCAGTTCATAGGCTGTCTCCGCGTGTTCGGCCTCGTCGATGCCGTTGTGCTCGTCCTCGGCGTCGACCTTCCAGCCGAGCGGCTTGAGGATCAGCGCGATGACGGCGGTGAGCACACCGGTGAACACCAGGGCGAAGGCTGCGATGACGATCTGCACCACGAGCTGCTTGTAGTCGTGTCCGTAGAACAGGCCGGTGTCCTTGGCCAGCAGACCGATCGCGACGGTGCCCCACAGGCCGGACACGAGGTGCACGCCCACCACGTCGAGCGAGTCGTCGTAGCCGAACTTGTTCTTCAGACTGATCGCGAGGGCCGACAGGATGCCCGCGACGACGCCGAGGATCAGCGAACCGACCGGTGTCAGAGCACCGCACGCCGGCGTGATGGCGACCAGGCCGGCGACGATACCCGAGGCCGCACCGACGCTCGTCGGGTGACGATCGCGTACCCATTCCACGGCGAGCCAGCCGATCATCGCGGCCGCGGTGGCGGCGGTGGTGTTGATCCACACCTTGCCCGCGGTCATGTCCGCGGCGAGCTCCGAACCGGCGTTGAACCCGAACCAACCGAACCACAGCAGCGCGGCGCCGAGCATCACGAACGGGATGTTGTGCGGACGATAGGCGGTCTTGCCGAATCCGACACGCGCACCGACGATCAGCGCGAGCACCAGGCCTGCCATACCGGCGTTGATGTGCACCACGGTGCCGCCGGCAAAGTCGATCGGTGCCACCTTGGCCGCGCCGTCCTCGGTACCGAACATCCATGCGGCGAAACCGTCTTCGGCTCCGGACATGATGCCGCCGCCCCAGACCATGTGGGAGAGCGGGAAGTACACGATGGTTGCCCAGATGACCGAGAAGACCAGCCAGGTGGAGAACTTCACGCGCTCGGCCAGCGAACCCGAGATCAGCGCCACCGTGATGACGGCGAAGGTCAGCTGGAACGCCAGGAAGACCGTCGACGGGATGGTCAGGCCGCCGGTCACGACCTGTTCGACCGCCTCCCCGTTCTGTGTCACCTCCCGGGTCTCCATCAGCTGGTCGGAGCCGAACAGCGCGAACGGGTTCGAGAAGACGCCCCAGATGTCGTCGTCACCGGTGATGCCGTTGCCGAACGCCATGGAGAAACCCCACAGGACGTACACGACACTGACCGTCGCGATCGACCCGAAGGACATCATCATCATGTTCAGAACCGACTTACCCCGCGACAACCCCCCGTAGAAGAAGGCGAGGCCGGGCGTCATCAACAGGACCAGTGACGCGCTGATGAGCAGCCAAGCCGTATCTCCGGTGTCGGGGACCGCAAAGGCGTCGTCTGGCAGTGCCAAAACCACGGTAGAAACCTCCTAGAGTGCGCCGACGGCTCGGCGCCTGCAAAGAGACTGTCGGCAGACGGTTTCATCCGTGGTGCTCTGAGGTTTCGGACGTGTGAACCAGTGGACGGATTGTATTTCGTCCACGTAACAACCCTGGTCGCCCCGATGGCGCCGGTTCAGACGTCAGCGGTCCGCGGCAAACCGTGTCTCGGGCATACGGCGGTCACAGCAACGCGTCGACGAAGGCCTCCGGCTCGAACGGCGCCAGATCGTCGGCGCCCTCCCCCAGCCCGACCAGTTTCACCGGCACACCGAGCTCCTCTTGGACATGGAACACGATGCCGCCCTTGGCGGTTCCGTCGAGCTTGGTCAACACCACGCCGGTGATGTCGACGACCTCGGCGAACACCCGTGCCTGGGTCAGCCCGTTCTGGCCGACGGTGGCGTCGAGCACCAACAGCACCTCGTCGACGGGAGCCTTCTTCTCGACGACGCGTTTGACCTTGCCGAGTTCGTCCATCAACCCGGTCTTGGTGTGCAGGCGACCCGCGGTGTCGATCATCACGACGTCCACGCCGGTGTCGATTCCCTTCGCGACCGCGTCGAAGGCCACCGAGGCGGGATCGGCGGCCTCCTTGCCGCGCACCACATCGGCACCGACGCGCTCGCCCCAGGTCTGCAACTGGTCTGCCGCTGCGGCACGGAAGGTGTCTGCCGCGCCCAGCAGGACGCGACGTCCGTCGGCGACCAGGACCCGCGCCAACTTGCCGGTCGTGGTGGTCTTGCCGGTGCCGTTCACGCCGACCACGAGCACCACCGCGGGGCCTTCGGCGTGTGGCAGGGCCCGGACCGACCGGTCCAGCTCGGGGTGCAGCTGCTCGACCAGGACACGTCGCAACAAGGCGCGCGCATCGTCGGCGGTGCGGACATTGCTGGTGGCCAACTCGCTGCGGAGTCGGTCGACGACGGCCGTCGTCGACGACGTACCGAGATCGGCCATCACCAGGGTGTCTTCGATCTCCTCCCAGCTGTCCTCGTCGAGGTCGCCGGCGCCGAGCAATCCGAGGACGCTCTTGCCGATCGCGCCCTGCGATCGGGACAGCCTGCCGCGCAACCGTCCGAGGCGGCCCGAGGTCGGGGCGATCTCTTCGAGTTCAGGAGCGACCGACGCCGCTTCCGGCGCGAGGTCAGGCTCGGTGGTCGTGGGTTCGACCGTCGGTGCGCCATCGGCAGCGGGGATATCGGCAGCGGGGGCATCAGGAGCGGGCGTGTCGACGACCGGCGCCGGTTCCGTCGGCGGCACCACCTCGGGCGCCTGGGTGTCGGGTGTCTGCGATTCGGGCGCCTCGGGTGTGGTGGTCCCCGGTGTGCTCGTATCGGGTGCGGTCTTCTCCGGTGTGCTCGTCTCCGGTGTGGTGCTCTCCGGTTCCAGCGTGCCCACGCCCGCCTGCGACGACGGCTCGTCGGTGGGCAGGTCGAGATCGGTGATCGGTCGCTGTTCGGAATCACGCGGCACCGATGCGTCGTCGCCGACGCCGGGCTGCCCGTCGACCTCGGTCCGCTCGGTCGGCGGACGCACGCGCTCCGGCGGCTCGGCGAGCGCCGTCGACGAACCGCCCTGACTGAACGAGAACCCCGATCCGGCCTGGTAACCACCGGATCTGTCGACCTGTGGTGTGGTCCCGTCGACGACCTGGGTGGTGCGGTCGTCGGTCAGGGAGATTCGGCGGCGTCGCGCGAGCACGATGCCCAACACGATCAACGCGAGGATCACGACGATCGCCACGACGATGCCGATGATGATTCCGGTGTTCACTCCTGCTGTCCTGTTCTCCGGAGGGTTCCACTCCCCCGATCGGCTTCCCGGCGGTGACGCCCTGCAGCCTATTCGGCTTCGGTCTGCGCCCGCGCCCCGGTGGCCACCGGGATGTCCACACCCCGCAGCCGTTGCGAGATCACGGTGGTGATGCCGTCCCCGCGCATGCTGACGCCGTAGAGGGCGTCGGCCACCTCCATGGTGGGCTTCTGGTGGGTGATCACGATCAGCTGGGAGCGCTCGCGCAGTTGCTCGAACAACGCGATGAGTCGCCGGAGGTTGGTGTCGTCGAGGGCGGCCTCGACCTCGTCCATCACGTAGAACGGCGATGGACGGGCACGGAAGATGGCCACCAGCATCGCCACCGCGGTCAGGGACTTCTCGCCGCCGGAGAGCAGCGAGAGCCGCTTCACCTTCTTGCCCGGTGGCCGCGCCTCGACCTCGATTCCCGTGGTCAACATGTCACCGGGGTCGGTCAGGACCAGCCTGCCCTCTCCGCCCGGGAACAAGGTGGCGAACACCTGCTCGAACTCGCGCTCCACGTCGGCGTAGGCCTCGGTGAACACCTGCAGGATCCGCGCATCGACGTCCTCGACCACCGCGAGGAGGTCCCGCCGCGCGGCCTTGACGTCCTCGAGTTGCGCCGACAGAAAGTTGTAGCGTTCCTCGAGCGCCGCGAACTCCTCGAGTGCGAGCGGATTGACCTTGCCGAGCGTGTTGAGGTCCTTCTGGGCCTTCTTGGCACGGGCTTCCTGGGTCGCGCGGTCATACGGCATCGCAGCCGGCGCGACGACGGACTCTCCTCGTTCCTTGGCCTGCTCGTACTCGTGTATCTCCAACGCGGATGGCGGCATCGGGACGTCCGGGCCGTACTCGGCGATCAGATCGTCGGGGGCGATGGCGAATGTCTCGAGGATCTGTTCCTCGAGTTGTTCGATCCGCAGGGTGGCCTGGGCGCGGGCCATCTCGTCGCGATGCACCGTGTCGCGCAGGGCGTTGAGTCGTGCGGTCAGATCGTTGACCTGCTGCTTGAGGTCGTCGAGTGCGGCGGTCCGTTCGGCCCGGATCTGTTCGAGCTCGTCACGTCCCTGCTGGGCGGTCGCCACCGCGAGCGCCAACCGTCGCGAGACCTCGGCGCCGGCCGATCCGACCGCCTCGGCGACCGCGGCCGCATGTCTGCGCGCCCGATCCTGACGCTCGGCTCGTACCCGCGCCTCGCGTTCGCGCTGCGCGGCGCGACGAAGCGAATCCGCCTTGCCGCGCACGGATGCGAGCCGTTCTTCGGAGGTCCGCAACTGCAGACGGGCTTCCATCTCCGCGGATCGGGCGGCAGCGACCGCTTCGGCGGCCGCCGCGCGCGGTGTGTCGTCGCCTGCCGCAGCAGGCGTGGTCTCGGATTCGTCGCGGGCCAACCGCAGGCGCTCGTCGAGTTCGCGGAGTTTGGCAAGTGTCTCGCTCCGGCCTTCCTCGGCCTTCTCGCGCTGCCGCACCAGCCGATCGCCCTCGGCGCGGGCAGCACGGACCTCGTGTCCGAGACGGGCCATCTGCTCGTAGGTGCCGCCGACGTTGGCATCGGATTCGTGCAGCGCGGCGAGCGCCTCCTCGGCGACCTCGCGTCGTTCGAGTTGATCGGTGAGCGCGCCGTCGAGCGCGGCCTCCACCTCCTCGGCGCGGCGTCTCGCCTCGGCGAGTTCGTTGGTCGCCACGTCGATGGCGGATTGGACCTCCAGCGTCGACGGTCGCCGCGACGATCCGCCCTCGATCGAGGCCGGACCCACCCGGTCACCGTCGCGGGTGACCGTCCTGACGCGGTGGCGCTGGGCAAGCTCGATGCCCTGTTCGGGCGTGTCGACCACGATGGTGTCGGCGAGCAGGAGGTCGACGGCCCCCCGGACCGACGGCGGGCAGGTCACCACCGATGTCGCCCACCGAGCACCGTCGGGGAGGTGAACGTCGTCGCGTGCGGCCACCTCGGGAAGTCCACCGAGGATCAGCGCCGCACGGCCGCCGTCGCCGGTCTTGAGTGCGTCCAGTGCGCGGACCGCGGCCAGGGTGTCGACGGTGGCGATGGCCTCGGCGGCCGGCCCCAGGGCTCCGGCGATGGCGGTTTCGTATCCGGACTCCACGGTCAGCAGCTCCGACATCGGCGCCGCCAGACCGTCCGGAGCGTGTTCCAGCAGCCAGGCTCCACCGTCGTTGCGTTCCAGACTCACCGACAATGCGTCGATGCGTGCGGCCAGCGAGGCGATCCGCTGCTCGGTTTCACGCTGGGCCGTCTGCAACGACGCGACCCGCTCGTTGGAGAGGTTCAGTGCGGTCACCGACCGCTCGTGGTGTTCGTCGAGGCCCTTCTCTGCGGCCTCGTACCGGCTCAGGGTGGCCGCGGTCGCATCCTGCTGCGTCTGAGCCGCCTCGGCGCGTTCATTGGCCGCCTTGATCGCGGCGGTGAGTCGATCGGTCTCCGAATCCACCGATTCCGATCGGGTGCGCAGATTGGCGACCTGGCCCTCCAGCCGTGCCAGCCCTTCGCGGCGATCTGCGATCGCCCGCACGGCTGCCATGTGTGCCTGCTCGGCCTCGGCTGCCTCGGATTCGCAGCGGGCCAGTTCGGCCTGCGCCGCCTCGAGGAACTCCGACGACGTGGTGACCGCGGCGTCGAGTTCGGCCTCGGTCAGCGCGGCCTCCTCCGCCTGTCGTTCCAGCTGATCGGGATCGGGACCGCTGTTGTGTGCGACGGGTTCGCTCAGGTGGCGACTGCGCTCGGCGGCGACCCGGCATGTCGCATCGACGCGCTCGGCCAGCGCGGACAGCCGGAACCAGGTCTGTCCTGCCGCGGTGGCGGCGGGCGTGACCGCGGCGAGGTGCTCCTCGTGTTCGGCGAGCGTGGCCGACGCCTCGTCGAGCGCTGCGGTGACCTCGTCTTGTTGTTGGCGCACCTGGTCTTCGACGGCCGTGTGTTCGGCCATCTCGCCGCGTCGGGTCACCAGGTCGTCGGCGGCCAGGCGCAGGCGCGCGTCGCGCAGGTCGGCCTGCACCGTCTGCGCACGACGCGCCACCTCGGCCTGGCGGCCGAGCGGTTTGAGCTGTCTGCGCAGTTCGGCGGTGAGGTCGGACAACCGGGCGAGATTGGCCTGCATGCCGTCGAGCTTGCGGACCGCCTTCTCCTTGCGCTTGCGATGCTTGAGCACGCCCGCGGCCTCTTCGATGAACGCCCGTCGGTCCTCGGGACGCGACTCCAGGATCGCCGAGAGTCGTCCCTGGCCCACGATGACGTGCATCTCTCGCCCGATGCCGGAGTCACTGAGCAGTTCCTGCACGTCCATGAGGCGGCACTTGTTGCCGTTGACCTCGTACTCGCCCGCGCCGTCGCGGAACATCCGGCGGGTGATGGAGACCTCGGAGTACTCGATGGGCAGCGCACCGTCGGCGTTGTCGATGGTGAGGGTGACCTCGGCACGACCGAGCGGCGGCCGACCCGAGGTGCCGGCAAAGATGACGTCCTCCATCTTGCCGCCACGCAGTGCCTTGGCACCCTGCTCGCCCATCACCCAGGTCAGGGCGTCGACGACGTTGGATTTACCCGACCCGTTGGGCCCCACCACACAGGTGATCCCGGGCTCGAAGCGCAGCGTCGTCGACGACGCAAACGACTTGAAGCCCTTGAGGGTGAGGCTTTTGAGGTGCACGACGGTACAGAATACTCACCATCGTGGCCTCAGCGGTGTCCCCACGCGGACCTGTGCAGCCCTCACTTCTCGACGAATCCCTGCAGATCACCGCGGGGCGGGTCGAATCGTTCCACGACGGTGTCCACGAAACCCGGTGTCTGCCCCGAACGCAGGTGGTCCAGCAGTGCCTCGACGGCGTCACGATCGCCCTCGGCCACCACCAGGACACGCCCGTCGACGAGGTTGGCCGCGTAGCCGACCAGTCCGAGTTCCAGGGCGCGCGACCGTGTCCACCAGCGAAAGCCCACCCCCTGCACACGACCGTGCACGTGGGCGGTGAGGCGGACGCGTTCGCTCGCGCTCATCGTCAGTCCGTGGTGATGGCCAGGTTCACCGCGGCGCCTGCCTTGACGGTCCGCCCGACGGTGCACACCGCGTCGATGGCCCGCTGTACGACGATGAGCAACCGTTCGGCGGCGTCGTCGTCGAGTTCGGACAGGTCGATCTCGAGCACTTCGTCGAGAGCCGGGTAGACCTCGTTCTCCCGGTCCGCGGCGCCGCTGACCCGGATCGTGGCGTCGTAGTCGTCGCCGAGGCGACGGGCCAGCGGGCGATCCGACGACATGCCGGTGCACGCGCCGAGCGCGATCTTCAACAGTTCTCCGGGGGTGAACACCCCTTCGACGTCCTCCGACCCGACGAGCACCTCGGCACCTCGCGAGCTCCGACCGACGTAACGACGGGTGCCGGTCCGCTCCACCCAGAGTTCGGTGTGCGGCTTGTCTCCCGGCTCGGCCGTGGACTGCTGGGCGGTCTGCTGATCGGTCGTCATGATCACTGTCTCGTTTCTTCTCGTCGTGGCCCGCCGGACGTGGCAGCTGCGACAACGCGTACGGCCCCGGATTGCTTCCGCGAGCCCGCCGCGCGCCGTTGGCATCGGGGGCAATAGTACGAACTGCGGTTCATGAACTGCTCACGCCGCATGATCGCGCCGCATCGGCGGCACGGTTGACCTTCCCGGCCATAGGCGTTCAGTGAGCGTTCGAAGTATCCCGACTGTCCGTTCACGTTGACGTAGAGCGCGTCGAACGACGTCCCACCGACGTCGAGAGCCTCGTTCATCACCGCGGTGACCGCGGCGAGCAGTTCGGCCAGCTTTGCACGACTCAATCCGTCGGCGCTGCGGCCACCGTGGATTCGACTGCGCCACAACGCCTCGTCGGCATAGATGTTGCCGACACCGGAGATCACCGACTGGTCGAGGAGCACCCGCTTGATCTCGCTGTGTCGGGACCTCATCGCGCCGACCACGAGTTCCGGCCGAAAGGCCGGATCGAACGGGTCCGGGGCGATGTGCGCGATCGACTCGGGAAGATGTTGCCCGTCAACGACTTTCGTCGCGTCTGGAGCGTCCGCGTACTCGTCGACGTGCCAGCCGCCGAACGTGCGCTGGTCGACGAACCGCACTTCGTGTCCGTCGTCGAGTACCGCGCGGATGCGCAGGTGAACATGGTCGTCGGCGCCGGCCTCCGTGATGAGCATCTGCCCGCTCATCCCGAGATGGACGACGAGCGGGAACGAATCGGCGTCGTCGGCGATGTCGAGCCAGAGGTACTTCCCGCGACGATGCACTCCGGCGACCGTGCGCCCGGTCAGGCGCCCCGCGAGGTCGGCACCACCGGGCACGTGCCGCCGGACCGCACGCGGGTGCAGCACCTCCACGGCGACGATGCGCTTGCCCTGCACGTGGTCGACGAGTCCCCGCCGTACGGTCTCGACCTCCGGCAATTCCGGCACGTCAGCGCCGTTCAGTTCGCGGCGGCACGGTCGGTGAGCGTGCGCCAGGCCAGCGAGGCCGCTTTCTGCTCGGCCTCTTTCTTCGTCCGGCCGATGCCCTCACCGAGGCTCTCGCCCGCGACCACCGCGACGGCGGTGAACTCCTTGTCGTGGTCGGGTCCGGTGGAAGTGATCTGGTAATGCGGCGGGCCGAGCCCGCCCTCGGCGGACAGTTCCTGCAGCGACGTCTTCCAGTCGAGGCCTGCGCCCAGATGTCCGGAGTGTCCGATCATCTCGTCGAACAGTCCGAGGATGATCGTCTTGCATTCGGCCAGACCGTGTTCCAGGTACAGGGCACCGAACAGCGACTCGAGACCGTCGGCCAGGATGCTGTCCTTGTCCCGTCCGCCGGTCAGTTCCTCGCCACGTCCCAGGTACAGGTGACGCCCGAGGCCGCCCGAGCCGAGTCCGCGGGCCACCTCGGCCAGTGCATGCATGTTGACGACGCTGGCACGGATCTTCGCGAGTTCGCCTTCGGACTTCTCCGGATAACGCAGATACAGCCGTTCGGTGATGACCACCCCGAGCACGGAGTCACCGAGGAACTCCAGGCGCTCGTTGGTGGGCAGGCCGCCGTTCTCGTACGCGTACGAACGGTGCGTGAGGGCCAGGGTCAACAGTTCGGGTGACAGGCGCGCCCCCACCGCATCGAGCAGATCGACGAACCTGTCCTGCGGTTTCGGGTCCACGGCACCGTCGCCCAGGGCACCGTCACTCACAGCACCGTCGGTCACGCCTCGTCCTTCCGTCACGGCGCCTCAGTCACCGCCTTGTGCGTCATCGGTCGCATCACCGGTCGCGAACTTGTCCCGCAGGGCGGCCCATCGGGGATCGATGACCTCGTGCGAGTGTCCCGGCTCGGCCACGGCGAGGCGAACACCGCAGTGCTGACACAGGCCGAGGCAGTCCTCCGAGCACAGCGGTGAGATCGGCAGTTCCAACGCCACCGCGTCGATGATCGACTGCTCGAGGTCGATGCGCTCGTCGGAGATGCGGTGCACGTCGTCGGAGTCGGTGGTCTGTTCGGTCTCGCTGTCGGGGTAGGCGAACAGCTCGGTGAGGAACACCGTCACGGCACCGTCGATCGGTTCCAGACACCGGGAACACTGGCCCTCGGTGTCGCCGCTGACCGTGCCGGTGACCAGCACCCCCTCGCTGACCGCCTCCAGGCGCAGGTCGAGTTCGATCTCCGACCCGGCGGGGATGCCGATCATGTCCACACCGAGGCGTTCCGGAGAGGTCAGGGTGCGGTGCACCTCGGACATCGTGCCGGGCCGGCGGCCCAGTGTGCGGACATCGAGGACGAACGGATCGCGTATCGCGGCAGCGTCGGCCGGACGGGCCGGGGTGCCCCCGGTCGCGGTCTCCGGGCTCTTCACGTGATCGGTCACAGTTGCACGATACGCCCGAGTCCTACGCGGATCGAACGACCGCCACGGCGGCGCGTGCCACTACGGCCGGCGCACTCAGACCGCCAGGCGGGATGCCTGGTCGTCGGCGTGGTCGTGGCCTCGCTCCGCTCCCCGCGGCGCGGGCCCGTCGTCGACGCTGCGCGGGTACTCCACGTAGTCGTGCATCGCCGCACCGGTCCGCAACTGGTGCCGACCACGGTTGACCGACCGCAGGGTGCCCGTGAGGATCTCTTCGAACTGCGCGAGCTTCTCGTCGACGTAGACGTCGCAGTCCCCACGCAGGCGGTCCGCCTCGGCGTGCGCCGCGTCGATGATCCGCTCGGCCTCCGACTTCGATGCCGCCACCACCTCGGCCTCGGACACCAGACGCTGCTGTTCGGCGATACCGTCGGCCACCGACTTGTCGTAGATGTTGTTGGCGGAGTCGACGGTGCGCTGCGCCTCCGCGCGAGCACGCCCGGTCACCGCCTCGAACTCTCGTGAGGCACTCGTGGAGAGGCGGTGGGCCTCCTCGGTGGCGTCCTCGACGAGCTGGCGGCCGTGGGTGCCCGCCTCGTCGACCATGCGGTCGGCCTGCGCCTTGGCGTCGGACAGGATGCGGTCGGCCTCGGCGCGGGCGTGCGCCATCACCGCCTCGGACTCCGAATCCGCCTTGGTGATGACGGTGTCCGCGTGGTGGCGGGCGTTGGCGACCAGCGAGTCACGCTCGTCGAGCACGTCCTGTGCGTCGTCGAGTTCGCCGGGGATCGAATCCTTGATGTCGTCGAGCAACTCGAGGACATCACCCCGCGGGACCACGCAACCTGCGGTCATCGGGACGCTACGCGCTTCCTCGACGATCGCGACGAGTTCATCGAGCGCTTCAAAGACGCGGTACACAGCCACCCCAATCCGGCGTTTGCCTAGGTCAGTTCCGGAACAACTGTGACCATTGTGCCGAATGGTGTGCGTGTGATTAGTGAGGCGCGAGGGGTGTGTCGCGCGAGCTCGCGGTTCGGGTGATCAGACCCGCCGCTCCCCCGCGAGCGCCGCCTGCAACCGCTCGTGCACGTGCGGCGACAGGAACGGGGCGACGTCACCACCGAGTTTCGCGACCTCCTTGACCAGCGAACTCGACACGTGGGCGAATCTCGGGTCGGTGAGCAGGAACATCGTCTCGACGTCGGTGAGTTCACGATTCATCTGCGCCATCGGTACCTCGTAGTCGAAGTCGGTGCCCGAGCGAAGGCCCTTGACGATGGTGTCGATGCCCTCGTTGCGCAGATAGTCGACGAGCAGCCCGGTCCAGCGGTCGACGCGGACGTTGGGCAGATCGGCGCAGTCCTCACGGATGAGGGCGATGCGCTCGTCGACGTCGAACATCCCACGCTTGTTGGGGTTCACCACGACGGTGACGACGAGGGTGTCGAAGCGGGTGGCGGCCCGCTCCACGACATAGCGGTGGCCGACGGTGAACGGGTCGAAGGATCCGGGGAACACAGCTGAGCTCATACGCGAAATCTACGCGAGCGCACCCCGCTGAACCCGACTGGTTGCGGACGCTCCAGACACCCGCGGATGTAGCGGCACACATCGTTGCTCACAGGTTCCGCGGATCGCGGTTCTCTGCGGCGCGTCGGCCAGGAGTCGGAGTCGGTCAGGGTTCGTCGAGCAGTTCTGCTGTCAGTCGGGCCATGATCGCCGCGACCGGACCGGTGGTCACCGATCGCCAGGCGGTCCCCGCCCACAGGTTGATGTGGTCGGAATCGCCGGCGGCCGCCGCTGCGGCGCGCAGCGGCTTCGTCAGGTGATGGACATATGGGTACGCCGCAGGCGCGCGAACATGACGGGCCGCGAATCCGTTGCGCAACGATCGCGCGGACCGACCGGAGAAGGCACGGGTCACCACGGTGTCCACGTACGAGCGCTTGAGCAACGCCCGACGATAGGCATCCGACGTGCCCGCCTCGTCGCTGCACAGGAACGCGGTACCGAGCTGGGCCCCCACCGCGCCCTGGGTACAGACTGCACGGATCGCGGCACCGTCACCGATGCCACCGGCGGCCAGCACCGGCACGTCGACCTCGGCGACGATGCGGCGCACCAACTCGACGGTCGGGGTCCGGGGACCACCGGCCTCGACCGTGGGATCGTCGACCCAGATCCCCCGGTGTCCGCCCGCCTCGATGCCCTGGGCGACGAGCGCATCGGCTCCCGACGAGAGCGCGGTCCGCGCCTCCTCGATCGAGGTGACCGTGACGGCGACGGGGACGCCGAGGGTCTCGTGCACGCGACGCACCACCGCGGCACCCGGATCACCGAAAGTGAAGCTCACCACCGCGGGCCGGTGAGTCGAGAGCACCTCCAACTTGTCATCGACGAACTCGTCGGTGTAGCGGGGCTCGCCGAGGGCGACGTCGAATCGGCGCGCGTCGGGGTCGATCTCTGCGCGATAGTCCGCCACCGCGGACCCACCGTCGGGGCCTGCGGGCGACTGCGGACCGGACACGAAGAGGTTGACGCCGTAGGGCCGATCGGTCAGCGCCTCGACCTCGGTGGCGAGACCGTCGAGAACCTCCGGGCCGAGGTATCCGGCGGCCAGCATGCCGAGCCCTCCTGCCTTGCCCACACCGGCGACGAGTGCCGGTGTCGTCGGTCCGCCGGCCATCGGTGCACACACGATGGGCAGAGCCACCTCGAGTTCTCCGATGCGCATCGGTCCGCCCGTACGGTCAGTCATGTCCGGCCACCTCCACTCGTGTGTCCCCATAGGTCTTGCTCACCAGCACCCGCAGCCCCATCGGCCACTCGGTGACCGCTGCCCGTATGGCCCGCTCCACCACCACGAGCGCGCCCGGCGCCGCCCACGCGGCGGCCACTCGCGCCAGATCCGCCGACATCGCATCGTTGTCCAGGTCATACGGGGGATCGAGGAAGACGATGTCGAACAGCTCCGAGGGATCGCCTGCGAGCTGGGTGGCCACCGGCCGCGCCGTCACCCGGACCCGGCGCTCGACGCCACACGCGCGGGCGTTGGCCGCGATCACCGTCGTGGCCTTACGCCGGGAATCGACGAACTCGGCGCTCGCGGCACCCCGTGACAACGCCTCGAGACCGAGCGCGCCCGAACCTGCGTAGAGGTCGAGGACACGGGCACCGTCGAGGTCGATCCGCGCATCGATGATGTTGAAGACGGCCTCGCGTACACGATCTGACGTGGGCCGGGTTCCCTCATCGGGAACCCTCAGTCGGCGTCCACGGAATTCTCCGGCGATGATCCTGGTCATTTGAGGCCATTCTGCCCTTGGCTGCCGACCGCGCCAAGCAGGACGCTTTTACCACGGGGTCGACACCGGGTGACACGGGTGTGACCCGTATCACAAAGAGGTGCTGATCAGGGGCTTAGACGGGCTTCTGATGACCGATTTCGAAGGGAGCATGACATCGCAGAAACCCGTTGTTAACGTCGAAAAGGTCATGAGCCCGTCCCAAACAAGCACGGCCCCAGCAACCACTACCATCTCTGTCGACTATCGACAGCCCACCGTCGACGACGGTGCGAGACTCTGGGAAATCGCCTCGGACTCAAAGGTTCTCGACGTCAACTCGAGTTATTCCTATGTCCTGTGGTGTCACGATTTCTCCACCAGCTCCATTGTCGCCGAGGTCGACGGCCGCGCGGTCGGATTCGTCACCGGTTATCGGCGTCAGACCGATCCATCCACGGTGATGGTCTGGCAGGTGGCTGTCGACGACGCCTACCGCGGCCACGGTATCGCCGCCACCATGCTGCACCGACTGCTCGATCGCACGCAGCGTTCCGGCGTCGTGGCGATGCACACGACCATCAGCCCGGACAACGTTGCGTCGCAACGCCTGTTCGCCTCGGTGGCGGCCGCGCGAGGTCTGAACTTCGAGCGCCGCGACCTGTTCGCAGCCGACAGTTTCCCAGATGCCCATGAGCCCGAGGATCTGTACCTCCTCGAGCCAGATATTCGCGAACCCTGAACGCGTTCAACAGTTTTCAACCCTGATGGCGTGTGCCCCACACCGTCGTGTGCCGCTGCGCACCGCCATCGAATGCTCGTCACAACAGAAAAGGAAGTGTCATGCAACTTCTCGATCAACAAGTGGACGACTCTGTCTTCACCACGCACGAATCCGAGGTGCGTAGCTATTGCCGCAGCTGGCCCGCGGTGTTCACCCGCGCCAGCGGATCCTGGATGACCGACCAGGACGGGCGGCAGTACCTGGACTTCTTCGCCGGAGCCGGCGCCCTGAACTACGGCCACAACAACCCGGTGATGAAGTCGGCGCTCGTCGACTACATCTCGAACGACGGGATCACCCACGGCCTGGACATGGCCACCGTCGCCAAGGGCCAGTTCCTGGAAGCGTTCAGCAAGAACATCCTCGAACCCCGCGGACTGGACTACAAGGTCCAGTTCCCCGGCCCCACCGGCACCAACGCCGTCGAGTCGGCCCTCAAGCTGGCCCGCAAGGTCACCGGCCGTGAATCGATCATCAGCTTCACCAATGCATTCCACGGCATGACCCTGGGCTCGCTGGCCGTCACCGGCAACTCGATGAAGCGCGCCGGCGCGGGTATCCCGCTCGTCCACGCCACCCCCATGCCGTTCGACAACTACTTCGGCGGCGTCATGGAGGACTTCGCCTGGTTCGAGCGCGTTCTCGACGACTCCGGCAGTGGTCTCAACCGGCCCGCCGCGGTCATCGTGGAGACCGTGCAGGGCGAGGGCGGCGTGAACGTCGCCCGCGCGGAATGGCTTCGCGCCCTTGCGGATCTGTGCCGCCGTCGCGACATCCTGCTCATCGTCGACGACGTTCAGATGGGCTGCGGGCGTACCGGCGCCTTCTTCTCCTTCGAGGAGGCAGGCATCACGCCGGACATCGTCACGCTGTCCAAGTCGATCAGCGGTTACGGAATGCCCATGGCGCTGACCCTGTTCCGTCCCGACCTCGACGTCTGGACACCGGGTGAGCACAACGGCACCTTCCGTGGGAACAACCCGGCATTCGTCACCGCCACCACGGCGATCGAGACCTACTGGACCGACGACGTCCTCCAGAAGGACGTGCTGGCCAAGGGTGAACAGATCAACACGGCATTCTCCGGCCTCGCCGACCGCTACGACGGAATCAGCACCCGTGGTCGCGGCATGGTCCGCGGGCTGGTGTTCGAGGAGTCCGCGACCGCCGGTAAGGTATGCGCTGCCGCGTTCGGCTCGGGACTTCTGGCGGAGACCTCCGGCCCATCCGATGAGGTTGTGAAACTCCTTCCGCCGCTGACGATCTCGGCCGAGGATCTAGATCGCGGCCTGCAGATCATCAGCGATTCAGTCAAGGAGGTCATCGGATGATCGTTCGCACCACAGAGGAAATCACCGGCACGGATCGGGACGTCAAGGACCCGCTCGGCAACTGGGTGTCCAAGCGCATCGTGCTCGGCGGCGACGGGGTCGGCTTCTCGTTCCACGAGACCACCATCAACGCCGGCTCGGTGAACAACTTCCACTACGCCAACCACATCGAGGCGGTCTGGCTCGTCGAGGGCACCGGCACCCTGCTCGACAAGGGCACCGGCAAGACCTACCCGCTCGCTCCCGGCACCATGTACCTGCTGAACGAGCACGATGACCACCAGGTCACCGCCGACACGCAGATGCGTATGCTCTGCGTCTTCAACCCGCCGGTGGTCGGCACCGAGGTGCACGACGAGAACGGCGTCTACCCGCTGGTCACCGTGCCGACCGGAAAGCACAGCGTCGACGCCTGACGTCGCACCGTGTGAGCACCGCCTGCACGTCCGCGGCACAAGCGAGCGACATCTGCCCTCGCTGAACCGCCACGCAGCAGCGTCGTCACGAAACCACGTACGCACCCCGTCCACTATCCTGGACGGGGTGCGTACGCGTTTACAGATCGGCTGGGAACCCGCGGTGGCGACTCCCGTCGACGAGGATGTCGACGACCAGATCGGCCGGATGCGGGCCCTGCTGGCGGATCGCCGGTTCGCGATCCTGACCGGCGCGGGCATCTCGACCGATTCCGGCATACCCGATTACCGCAGCCCCGGCGCCCCCGCACGCACGCCGATGACGCTGGAGATGTTCCTGTCCTCCCCCGACTTCCGCCGTCACTACTGGGCGCGTAATCATCTCGGCTGGCGACACATGGATGCCGCACGCCCCAACGATGCGCACCGCGCCGTGACCGAACTCCAGGCTCAGGACCGACTCTGCGGGGTCATCACCCAGAACGTGGACATGCTGCACACCAAGGCCGGCACCCGTCGCGTGGTCGAGCTGCACGGATGCTACGGCCGGGTGCGCTGCCTCGACTGCGCCTGGCAGATCTCACGACACCGCCTCGCGAGCGAACTCGATGCCCTCAATGCCGATTTCGCCGTTCGGGTCCGCGGTCGAGGCGCGATCGAGGTGGCCCCCGACGCCGACGCAGCCATCGAGGACACCTCCGATTTCGTCATGATCGACTGTCCGCACTGTGGCGGCATCGTCAAGCCCGACATCGTGTACTTCGGCGAGTCGGTACCCAAACAGACTGTGCAACAAGCCTTTTCCATCGTCGACGAAGCCGATGCACTGGTGGTCGTCGGGTCGTCGCTGACGGTGATGAGCGGTCTGCGGTTCGCCCGGCACGCACATCGCACCGGCAAACCTCTCGTCATCGTCAATCGCGGCGCGACCCGCGCCGACGACATCGCGGATCTCAAGATCGATCATCTCGCCGCAGTGGTCCTGCCCGCGTTGGCCGCGCACGGAAGACCACCGCAGGTGGTCATGCAGTCGGCTTGACCGCTCTCCACCGCTGATTGCCTGCCGCCGTGTCGATCTCGACGTCGACGAAGCCTGCCGCCGACAACCGGTCGGGCAGGTCGTCGGTGGCGAGCGGGTTGTACGTGTCGCCGATGTGCAACAACCGGAAGGCCGTCGAGTGCAGTCCGTCGCTGCCGGCGAACACACCTCCCGGGGTGAGCATCCGATGCGCCTCGGCCAACAGGAGATCCTGACCGTCGCCGGTCGGCACGTGATGCATCACCGAAAAGCACACCACCGAGCCGAAACTCGCGTCGGGCAATCCGGATTCGGTGCCATCGGCCTCGATGATCTCGGCGCGGTCGCCGAATCGACGCTGCAGTCTCCGTGCACTCGATCCGTCGATCTCCACCGACGTCAACCGGCCAGTCCGGGCCAGCAGCGGCTCCATGTTGGCCCCGAACCCCGGGCCGAACTCCAGTGTCGTCGGTCCGAGGTCGACGTCGGTCAGTGCCCACGGGAGCAGCCAACGCGACACGTACAGCGACCAGGGCCGCGACGCACATCCCCATCGGTGGACACGATTCATCGCCATCGAGTTAGGTTACCCTAATAACCACTCGGCGCGGAAGGGATGTCAGACGGCGACCAGGTCGTCGGCGTGCACCACCGGCCGCCGCAGGTCTGCGGGCAGGTCGGACGTCTGCCTACCCACCATGAGAGCGATCTCGTCGGAGTCGTAGGCCGCGACCCCGCGCGCCCGGACCCGGCCAGCGACATCGACGAGTTCCACCACGTCGCCGTCGGAGAACCGACCGGTCACCCCGACGATGCCGGCGGCCAGCAGCGACCGCCGACGGCTCGCGACCGCAGCGACCGCGCCGTCGTCGAGAGCGATCTGGCCACGGGCGTCGGCGGCGTGCCGGACCCAGAACCTACGGGCCGACAAACGCTCGTCGCGTGCGGCGAACACCGTGCCCACGGATGCGTCCGTCAACGCCTGAGCCGCCTGCTCCGCCGCCGCGAGCAACACGGGCACCCCCGCGTCGGCCGACAAACGCGCGGCGGCCAGCTTGGACGCCATCCCGCCGGTACCCAGGGTGCCGCCCGATCCGGCGATCACGCCGTCGAGATCCTCGGGTCCGTTGACCTCGTCGATCAGCCGCGCCCGGCGGCCCAGCGCATCGACCTTGCGCGGATCCCCGTCGTAGAGGCCGTCGACGTCGGACAGCAGGACCAACGCATCGGCACCGGCCAGATGCGCGACGAGTGCGGCCAGACGGTCGTTGTCGCCGAATCGGATCTCGTTGGTCGCGACCGTGTCGTTCTCGTTGACCACCGCAACCGCACCGAGCGATCGCAGACGATCCAGTGTCCGTTGCGCATTCGCCGCATGGGCGCGATCGGAGATGTCCGCAGCGGTCAACAGGACCTGGCCGACGGTGCGCCCGTAGCGGTGGAAGGACGTACCCCAGGCGTGGGCGAGTACGAGTTGCCCGACGCTGGCCGCGGCCTGCTTGGTCGCCAGGTCCGCAGGGCGCTTCTTGAGGGCCAACGGCGCGAGACCGGCGCCGATGGCCCCGGACGACACCACGATCACGTCCGAGCCCGCCCGCATCCGCGCCTCGAGGGCATCCGCGAGGCGGTCGAGACGCTGCCGGTCGAGTCCGTCGTGCAGGTCGGTCAGCGCAGACGACCCGATCTTGACGACGATGCTGCGCGCGCGTGCGATCTGCTCACGCACGTCGCTCACATCGTGTCCTCGTCCTCGTCGGCGGATCGACCACGCCGCAGCCGCCGAGCCTGTTTGCGCTCGGCCGCGCCCACGCGATCGTTGCGATCGAGTCGGATGTCGGTGCCGCGACCCGTGATCGGCACGTCGTCACCCATCGGGGTGGACGGCTCCCAGTCGAACGTGACCTCACCGATGGTGACCGAGGCCCCCGGGGTCGCACCGAGCCGGACGAGTTCGTCCTCCACACCCAGACGATTGAGTCGATCGGCGAGATAGCCCACCGCCTCGTCGTTGTCGAACTGGGTCTGGGCGATCCAGCGCTCGGGGCGGGTGCCGCGGACGATGAAACCGCCGGCCACCTCGGGATCCGGCGACACCGAGAACTCGGCCTCGTCGACCGCCTTGGGACGGATGATCTGTCGCCGCGGCAGCGGCTTCGGGTGACTCTCCCGGTAGGACGCGACCATCTCGGCGAGCGCGAAGGTGAGTTCCCGCAGCCCTTGATGGGCAACTGCAGAGATCCGGAAGATCGGCCAACCACGTTGGGCCAGTTCCGGTTCCACCAGATCCGCGAGTTCGGCGGCATCCGGGACGTCGATCTTGTTGAGGATGATGATGCGAGGCCGCGACGCCAGCTCACCCAATCCGTGGTCGGCATCGAGGGCAGGCTCGTACGCCGCGAGTTCGGCCTCGAGGGCGTCGATGTCGGAGATCGGATCGCGTCCGGGTTCCAGTGTCGCGCAGTCGACGACGTGTGCGAGGACCGCGCAGCGCTCGAGATGGCGCAAGAAGTCGAGGCCCAGTCCGCGGCCGGTCGATGCACCGGGGATCAGGCCGGGCACGTCCGCGATGGTGAACACGTCGCCCGCCGTCTGCACCACACCGAGATTGGGCGCCAGGGTGGTGAACGGATAGTCGGCGATCTTGGGTTTGGCTGCCGAGAGCACCGACACCAGTGAGGATTTCCCGGCCGAGGGGAACCCGACGAGACCCACGTCGGCGACGGACTTCAACTCGAGGACCAGATCGCGATGCTGACCCTCTTCGCCCAACAGGGCGAAGCCGGGAGCCTTGCGAGCCTTGGACGCCAAGGCAGCGTTACCCAGGCCGCCTCGTCCGCCCTGGGCCGCCTCGAACGTGGTGCCCTCCCCCACGAGGTCGGCGAGAATCCGACCGGCCCCGTCGAGGACCACGGTGCCGTCGGGGACCTTCAGAACCAGATCCTCGCCGGTGGCGCCGTCACGGTTGTCGCCCATCCCGGGCTTGCCGTTGGACGCCTTGGCATGGGGACGGAAGTGGAAGTCCAGCAATGTGTGTACCTGGGGGTCGACCACCAGGCGCACCGAGCCGCCGTTGCCGCCGTCACCGCCATCGGGTCCACCGAGCGGTTTGAACTTCTCTCGGTGCACCGACGAACAGCCATGGCCGCCGTTGCCAGCCGCGACATGGATGGTCACGCGGTCGACGAAGCGGGACATCGGGCTACTTCCTCTCTGGAAAAACGAAAACAGGGCGGGCCGGGTACTCGATGACCCTGCCCGCCCTGTGTAGAGCTGTGTGCCGTCGGGCCCGTCTGAGGGCCCGCTTCCCGGCGCCCGGTCAGACCGAGGCGGTCTCCGGGACGATGTTCACCGTCTTGCGGCCACGCTTGGTGCCGAACTCGACCGAGCCGGCAGCCAGGGCGAACAGGGTGTCGTCGCCACCGCGACCGACGTTGACGCCCGGGTGGAACTTGGTGCCGCGCTGGCGGATCAGGATCTCGCCTGCGCTGACCCTCTGTCCACCGAAACGCTTCACACCCAGTCGCTGGGCATTGGAATCACGACCGTTGCGCGAGCTGGACGCGCCCTTCTTGTGTGCCATCTCTGCAGTCCTCCTGGGTACGTGCGGGAATCGAGTTACTTGATACCGGTGACCTTGAGGACCGTCAGCTTCTGACGGTGACCCTGGCGCTTGTGGTAGCCGGTCTTGTTCTTGAACTTGTGGATGCGGATCTTGGGGCCCTTGACGTGCTCGACGACCTCGCCGGTCACCGAGATCTTGGCGAGCTTGTCCGCATCGGTGGTGAGGCTCGCGCCGTCGACGACCAACGCCACCGGCAGGCTCACGGTGCTGCCGGGCTCGCTGTCGATCTTCTCGACCTTCACAATGTCGCCCTCAGCGACCTTGTACTGCTTACCGCCGGTCTTGACGATCGCGTACGTTGCCATCGAAGCTGTCCTCTTTAACTCGTCTGTCGGACCCACGGCGCTGGTATCCGCACCGGGGTGTGTGGGTGGTGCTTGTCCTGCTGATCTCCGCGCCGCATCCCCGCGCAGGACGGGGGGCGCTACGGATCACACCAGAGGCCTGCCGGCGGGTTTCGGCAACTGCTCGCCAATCCCCCAGGGTGGACCTGGTTCCGGGCACAGCGCTGACCCTCCGCCGAAGGCGACCAACCAAGATTACGGGACCGCCGCCGGTCGGGTCAAACTCGTGCACCTTACCCGATCCGCGCGCCGCGGTCACCGTGATCACTCGTCGGCCGGCGGCGGGCCCGCCGGTCGTCCGGCGGTCCGACGGCGCGGACGTCGACGCACCGCGACGGTGGCATCCGAGGTCCCACCCGTCGGGCCGAAGGTCGTCAGCGGCCCCGATGTCGATGCGGCATCCGCCGTCACCACCACCGGTTCCGACGCGGTCGGTGGTGCCGCCGCCTGCCGAACCACTCGACGTCGGCGTTTGGGCGCCGCCTTCTCCGATGTCCCCGGTGTCGCCGTGGCGTCCGGCTCCCGCTCCGGTGTGGCTGCCGTCTCCGGCTTCCCGTCCGTCTCCGGTGTGGCGGTGGCCTCGGCCGCCGATCCGGCCTGCTCCGCGGTGCCCGCCTCCGCGGTGTCCTCGGATTTCCCGGCGTCGGTCGTCGCAGCGTCGGTCTTGGCGGAATTGTCGGCCTTGGTCGTGGCAGGCTTTCCCGCCCGACCTGTCTTCACAGCGACGGGTTCGTCCGAGCGCTGGGTGTCCGACCTCTGGGTGGCCGAACCGTCGGCCGCCTCGGTGCTGACCTTGTCCGTGCCGGTGTCGCGCGCATCGTCGGACCGCTTGGGGCGGTCCTCGACCGGCGACGTGTCCCCGGCTGTCACCTCGGTCCCCGAGCGTGCGTGCGCACCGTCCTCGGACGAGGCGTCCACGGCACCGTCGGGCATGTCCTCGTGCGCATGCGCGGCCATCGCCCGGAACATGGGGTGCTCGGCGGGATTGTGAGCGGGCTTCTGTGGCTCGGCGGCCGCCTCGCTCTTGCGACGGCCACGCCGGGACTTCTTGCCCGACCCTCCGCCGTCGGAACGACCTGCATCGTCCGAACGCACCTCGACCGGACTCGAGTGCACGATGATCCCGCGGCCACCGCAGTGGGTGCAGGTGGTCGAGAACGCCTCGAGGAGCCCGGTGCCGAGCCGCTTGCGGGTCATCTGGACGAGGCCGAGCGAGGTCACCTCGGACACCTGATGCCGGGTGCGGTCGCGCGCCAACGCCTCGGTGAGGCGTCGCAGGACCAGATCCCGATTCGACTCGAGGACCATGTCGATGAAGTCGACGATGATCATGCCGCCGATATCGCGCAACCGCATCTGGCGCACGATCTCCTCGGCGGCCTCGAGGTTGTTACGCGTCACCGTCTCCTCGAGATTGCCTCCCGAGCCGGTGAACTTGCCCGTGTTGACGTCGATGACGGTCATCGCCTCGGTGTGCTCGATGATGAGCGTGCCGCCGGACGGCAACCACACCTTGCGGTCGAGCGCCTTGGCCAACTGCTCGTCGATCCGGTGCACGACGAACGAATCGGGTGCGTCGGCATGGGCCTTCTCGAATCGTTCGATCCGGTCCATCAGGTCGGGTGCCACCGTGCTGACGTAACGCTCGACGAGATCCCAGGCGCGGCCGCCCTCGACGACCAGCTTCTTGAAGTCCTCGTTGAACAGGTCACGGACCACCCGGACGAGGAGATCGGGCTCCTCGTAGAGCGCCTGCGGCGCCGACCCGTTGCCGCCCTTGGTCTTGCCGACCGCGGCGTCGATGTCCTTCCACTTCTTCTCGAGCCGCTCGATGTCCGCACCGAGGTCTTCGGCGCTGACGCCCTCCGACGCGGTGCGGATGATCACGCCCGCATCGTCGGGGACGAGCTTGCCGAGGATGCTCTTGAGCCGCTTGCGCTCGACGTCGGGCAGTTTGCGACTGATACCGGTCGACGTCCCGCCGGGCACGTAAACGAGGTAGCGGCCGGCAAGGGAGATCTGCGTGGTCAGTCGGGCACCCTTGTGTCCGACCGGGTCCTTGCTCACCTGGACGAGCACGTTGTCGCCGGGCTTGAGCGCCTGCTCGATCTTGCGGGACCCGCCGTCGAGACCGGCGGCGTCCCAGTTGACCTCACCGGCGTACAGCACACCGTTGCGCCCGCGTCCGATGTCGACGAAGGCGGCCTCCATGCCGGGCAGGACGTTCTGGACCCGGCCGAGGTAGATGTTCCCGACCATCGACGACGATGTCTCGGTGGTGACGAAGTGCTCCACGAGGACGCCGTCCTCGAGGACCGCGATCTGCGTGTAGTCCTCCACCGGGGCCGTCGACTCGTGAGCGCCGTCGACGACGATCTTGCTGTTCGCGCTGCGCTCCCGGACGACCATCACCCGGTCCACGGCCTCACGCCGGGCCAGGAACTCGGACTCGCTCAGGATCGGCGGGCGCCGACGTCCGGCGTCCCGGCCGTCGCGCCGACGCTGACGCTTGGCCTCGAGCCGCGTCGACCCGGAGATCCCCTGGACCTCGTCGCGGGCCCGCTTGCTGCGCGGCTCACGCTCGTGCACGACGGTGTTCGGCGGATCATCGGGCGAGCTCTCGTCACCGTCCGAACCACCCTTGCGACGACGCCGCCGACGACGCCGTTTCGACGAACCCTGCTCATCGTCGTCGGCGCCGGAGTCGTCGCTCTCGTCGGAGGCGGCTGATGCGCTGTCGGAATCGTCTGCCGTCTCCTCGTCCGAGGAGGTGCGCTTGGTCTTGCGGTTCTTCTTGCCCGACGGCCGCGCGTTGTCGGAGTCGTCGGTCTCGCGTTCCGCGGATTCGTCCGACGAGTCCGCGCCGGACGACGAGGTCTCGTCGGTGCCGTTCGCGTCGTTCTGATCGCCGCGGCCACGGCCGCGTCCACGACGTCCGCGACGCCGCCGACGGGCGGTGCGCTCGCCGTCGCCGTTCGAGTCATCGTCCTGGTCGTGATCGGCGCCGCGCTCGTCTGCGGTGGCCTCGGCGTCGGCGTCACGGGTCGGTTTCGGCGTGCGCTGCGGGGCTTCGACGGGCTGCGGCTGCAGGAACAGCGGAGCGGTGTCGAACGCCTCGGCCGAGTGCCGAACCGGGTGATGCTGGGTTTGTTCGACGGCCGAGAACAACGTCGGGGCCTCGGTGTTGCCGTCACGTTCGACCGCAGCTCGATCGCCTGCGGTGTCCTCGGCGGCCGCGTCGCTCTTCGCGGCCGTCGAGTCGTCGGTGGCGACGGCCGGGGTGGCCTCGACCGCTGCCGTGTCGGTCGAGGTGTCCTCGGCCACAGTGTCGGCCGCAGTGGTGTCGGCCGGGATGGTGTCGGTCGAGGTGGCCTCGGCCGCCGTGTCGACCGCAGTGGTATCAGCCGCAGTGGTATCAGCCGCAGTGGTGTCGGCCGCAGCGGTGTCGGCCGCAGTGGTGTCGTCGGGGGCCGCGACGGTCGCCGTCTCGTCCTGCGCGACCGCGCTCTCGGACGGCTTGTCTGTGGCGGTCTCCACGACGGCGGATTCGGCCACCGGGGCCGATTCGGTCGACACCTCCGACGCCTGCGGGGTGTCGGTGGGCACGTCGACAGCCGCAACCGGCTCGGCCGCGCTCTCGACCGCCGGTGCCGGTACCTCGGAGGCCGGCGCGGGGACCTCGGCAGCCGGGGCCGACGCGACGGCCGCCGACGGACCCGCGCTGTCGGCCGCATCCTCGACGGCCTCGACCTCTGTCTCGTCGACCTCGACGTGCGCACGCACTCGCGCGGCGACGGTCAGGGCGACCTCACGGTCGATGCTGGATTGGGGGCTGCGCGTCTCGATGCCCAGTTCGGCCAGGTGTGCCAGCACCTGTCGGCTCGTCAGGCCCAGGGACCTGGCCAAGGCATGAACACGAAGCCTGCTCGGAAAGTCGAACTCCTCCGCCGATTCGGACGCTGCGTTCGCGTCAGTCGGCGACCCGTTGTCGGTCACTCAATCTCCTCGAGCCCCCGGGCGCGTCGGGCTGACGCGGCCACGCGAGGGCCTCAATTCTTGTGTCCCGGTCGCTGCTGGACCGGTGTTATATGGTCTTCGCGCCGTCGCTGCGACCTGTGATCTCCGGTCGCGAGACGGCGCCTTGCATGTTGATGACCAGATCCGGCCGCGTCTTCCACACCATCAGGTCGCGGGTCGGGGTCGACCGTTCGGCCGCCGTCGACGCTCGAACCTCGATGGGGAAGACGGGCATCGGGGGTAACCGACGCCGGAACTGTCATCCGGTCACCGGTGACAGAGCGTGCCACCGATAACTGATCAAGTATCCCACACCACGCGATGATCGCCGCACACTATGCGGCGTTTCGGCGTCCGGCGACGTGAAACGGCCGGCATCACCATGGTGGTGATGCCGGCCGCGATGGTCGACGGGGGTCGCTCCCGGGTCGCGATGTCGCGACGCCGGGAAACCTCAGGACGCCAGGTCAGGGAACCAGAGTGCGATCTCGCGGGCCGCGGACTCCGGCGAGTCCGAGCCGTGCACGAGGTTGTTCTGAGTGCTCAGTGCGAGATCGCCGCGAATGGTGCCGGGCACGGCCTTCTCGACCGGATCCGTGCCGCCGGCGAGCTGACGGAACGCGGCGATGGCACGTTCGCCTTCCAGCACGGCCGCGACCAGAGGACCGGAGGTGATGAACTCCAACAGCGACGGATAGAAGGGCTTGCCCTCGTGCTCGGCGTAGTGGCCGCGGGCGACCTCGTCGTCGGCCGTCTTCAGCTCGAGTGCCACCAGGGTCAGGCCCTTGCGTTCGATTCGGCTGATGATGTCGCCGACCAGATGGCGGCCGACACCGTCGGGCTTGATGAGTACCAGAGTCCGTTCAGTCACGAGCACACCTTAGCGTCCCCGGTCACGGGCAGTACGGGGCGGCGACCGGGAAGAAGCCGTAGTTGAACAGGTTCCCCGACCGGGCACGCGGGTCCACGATCACCTGCAGACATCCACCCGGCGCGGCGAGTGCACCCGCGAGCGCCTGATCGAACTGCGCAGCCAGGGCGAGGTTGGCCGGACGGTACTGCTGCGGAACCGGCAGCGACGCGATCGCTTCTGGCGCCTTCATCGTGGCGGCGCGGCGCGTGACGTCGTGCGTGGCGATGAAGCTGTACTCGCCGTCGGAAACGGGCATCGGCGCATCGGCATCCGGCAGGATCGGCGCAGCCGGAGCGGCCGGGGCCGCGGGCGCAGGGGCCGCAGGCGCGGCATGGGCGCTCGTCGCGGCGACGAACGGCGATGCGAGAAGAGCGAAGGCCACGGCGCAGGTCGTCGCGGACCGACGGTGGCGGGCGATGAGAGACAAACGTTTCCTCACGTCACGGGAGTTGGACACCGGACAGGGGGAACTCCGCACACGACGGCTCGCCCCCCGGCCCCGACATTCTCACAGTCCCGCGCACGCAAAAGCGAGGATTTGCGGGTCACAGTCGGGCAACACCTGTTGCAGGCGACGAAGTCGGGTTGTCCGTTCACGAAACCGCCAGGTCAGTGGTCGAGCGGTACCTGTCCGGGCAACATGCCCTTCTCGATCCGGGCGGCCACGTCGCGCTTGATGTAGGCGATGTAGACCCAGACACAGCCGAAGATCACGCCGACGACGGCGATCGACCACTGGAACAGTCCCCCGACGATCACCAGCACCTGCAGGGCCAGATCGAGCTTGAGCGCATACGAACGACCCTGCAATCCGGCCGCCACGATGTGGGCGAGGATGACGATGCCCAGGTATCCGCCGGACAGCCAGGTGATGCCGGAACCGATCTTCGCGATGATCGGAAAGGCCAGGAACAAGACGATGACCTCGAGGACGAGAGTCCCTGCCATCACCCCGCGCAAACCCTTCCACGGGTCGGTGGCGGGCGGACTGAAACGGACGGGCTCGCTCATGTTGGCTCCTTGCCGAACAGGGTGCGGGCGGCGCCCGCGGTGACCACCGAACCGGTGATCACGACACCCGCACCGGATACGGGCTCGCCGTCGGACTCCTCGGCCAGTCCGATGGCGGTCTCGACCGCGTCGGGCAGGAACGGCTGGAGCACCACCCGATCCTCCCCGAAGATCGGCAGCGCGATCTCGGCGAGGCGCTCGGTCTCCAACGCCCGAGGCGAACCGTTGTTCGTCAACACGACGGTGTCGAAGACGGGTTCCACCGCCTCCAGGAAACCTTCGGCATCCTTGTCACCGAGCATGCCGATGACACCCACGAGCCGACGAAAGTCGAACTCCTCGGCGAGTGCCTGCGCGAGCGCGGTCGCCCCGTGCGGGTTGTGCGCGGCGTCGATGAAGACGGTCGGCGCACCACGCACCCGCTCCAGACGTCCCGGGCTGGCCACCGACGAAAACCCTTCGCGGACTGCCTCGATGTCGAGTTGGCGGTCGGCCCCGGCGCCGAAGAACGCCTCGACCGCGGCCAGCGCCAGCGCAGCATTGGCCGCCTGATGGGCGCCGTGCAAGGGCAGGTACACCTCGTCGTAGACACCACCGAGACCTTGCAGCCGCAGCATCTGCCCACCGACGGCGATGACCGACTCGAGCACGGCGAACTCGGAGTTCTGTCGCGCCACGATGGTCTCGGCTTCGACGGTCTGTCGGAGCAGGACGTCCATCACCTCGGGTTCCTGCGTGGCGATGACGGTGACCGGGTCAACCGGGACCAGTTCGTCGGCGCTGCCCTTCTTGATGATCCCGGCCTTCTCGGACGCGATCGCCGACAATGTGTCGCCGAGATAGTCGGCATGGTCCATCGCGATCGGCGTGATCACCGCGACGGTCGCGTCGATCACATTGGTCGCGTCCCAGCGGCCACCCATCCCGGTCTCGACGACCGCCACGTCGACGGGCGCTTCGGCGAAGACCGCGTACGACATCGCGATGAGGACCTCGAACTTGCTCATCCGCGGACCGCCTGCGGCCGTCGACGAGTCGTCGATCATCGTGATGTAGGGCTCGAGCTCGCGATAGGTGTCGATGTAGGTGCGGGCGCCGATCGGACGGCCGTCCACCGAGATGCGTTCGGTGACCCGCTGCAGGTGCGGGCTGGTGATGCGTCCGGTGCGCCGATGCAGGGCGATGAGCAGCGCGTCGATCATCCGGGTCACCGACGTCTTGCCGTTGGTGCCCGCGATGTGGATGGCGGGATAGCTGTGCTGTGGCGATCCGAGCAGATCCATCAACGCCGAGATCCGGGTCAGCGACGGTTCGATCTTCGTCTCCGGCCACCGGGTGTCGAGTTCCGCCTCGACCTCGGCCAGTTCGGCGAGGGTCGCGGCGTCATCGTGCGCGACGCCGGACGATGACGCCGATCCCGGCACATCATCGTCCACCGGCTCGTCGTCTGCGGACTCGTCGTCGGCGTACAGCTCGTCGGGGGCGCCACCACGACCGGCGAGCAGCGACCCAAGGTCGGTGGGCAACGGCGCGGACCCGAGCGGGTCGACCGCGATCTCGTCGCGGTCGAGTGCGTCGTCACCGAGATGATCGCGGTCGAGCTCGTCGGCGTCCTCGTCGTCGGCGCTGCCGTGCCCGTACTCGCGCGGACTCATGATCCGCCCAGGGCATTCAGCGCGGCGCCGATGCGCTCGGCTTCCTCGGTCGCCACACGTTGGCGCTCACGGATCTTCGCGACGACATGATCGGGCGCCTTGGACAGGAACTGCTCGTTGCCCAGCTTGGCGGTCGTCGACGACAGTTCCTTCTCCGCGGCGGCGAGATCCTTGGCGAGCCGCTTGCGTTCGGCCGCGACGTCGACGGTGCCGGACGTGTCGATGCGCACCGTCACGGTGGCCGCCGAGAGACGGACATCGATGGTCGCGGTGGCCGCGAAGTCGTCGCCGGCACCCTCGAGTCGCGCGAGCGAGTCCAGGTAGGGCCGCGACCGCTCGAGACCCGCGACGTCGAGGCCGTCGATCTCGGCCGCCACCCGCTGTCCGGGTCGCAGCCCCTGATCGCTGCGGAATCGGCGCACCTCGGTGATCAGGCGTTGCAGGTCGTCGATGTGGCGGGCCGCCACCGGATCGGCGTCGGCGGACTGCACCTGCGGCCACGGCGCGATCACCACCGACTCCTCACCGGTCAGCGCCTGCCAGAGCACCTCGGTCACGAACGGCATCACCGGATGCAGCAGCCGCAGCAATTTGTCCAACACCTCGCCGAGGACCAGAGATGTTGCCCGCGAACGATTCTCGTCATTCTCGGCGAACTGGACCTTGGCCAGCTCGAGATACCAGTCGCAGACCTCGTCCCAGGCGAAGTGGTACAGGGACTCACATGCCTTGGAGAACTCGTAGGCCTCGAAACCCGCATCTGCATCGGCCAACACCTGGTCGAGCCGATCCAGGATCCAGCGGTCGGCCTCGGTGAGCGTGTCCCGGTCGGGCAGCTCGCCGGTTGCGTCGGCGCCGTTCATCATCGCGAACTTGGTGGCGTTGTACAGCTTGGTCGCGAAGTTGCGCGACGACTGCGCATGGTCCTCGCCGACCGAGATGTCACTGCCCGGGTTCGCCCCGCGCGCGAGTGTGAAGCGCAGCGCATCGGCGCCGAAACGCTCGACCCAATCGAGCGGATCGATGCCGTTGCCCTTGGACTTCGACATCTTCCGGCCGTGTTCGTCACGGACCAACCCGTGCAGGAACAGGTTGTGGAAGGGCACCTGCGGCTGGTCGTCGACCTGCGGGCCCATCGAGGTCCCGAACATCATCATGCGGGCCACCCAGAAGAACAGGATGTCGTAGCCGGTGACCAGAACCGAAGTGGGATAGAACTTCTCGAGCTCGGCCGTCTGCTCCGGCCACCCCAGGGTGGAGAACGGCCACAATCCCGACGAGAACCACGTGTCGAGGACGTCGGTCTCCTGGACGTAGCCCTCGGGCGCCTGTTCGTCGGGTCCCACGCACACGATGTCGCCGTCGGGGCCGTACCAGATCGGGATGCGATGTCCCCACCACAGCTGCCGGGAGATACACCAGTCGTACATGTTGTCGACCCAGCCGAACCAGCGTGACTCCATCGACGTCGGATGGATCACCGTGTCACCGTTGCGGACCGCGTCGCCTGCGGACTTCGCGAGCGATTCGACGCGAACCCACCACTGCATCGACAGGCGCGGTTCGATCGGCTCGCCGGTCCGCTCGGAATGCCCGACGCTGTGCAGGTACGGACGGACCTCCTTGACGATGCGCCCCTGGGCGGCCAGCGCCTCACGCACCTTGACCCTGGCCTCGAAGCGGTCCATTCCGTCGAACTCGGTGCCGGTGTCCGCGATCCGGGCCTCGTCGTCCATGATCGTCGGCATCGGGAGGTCGTGCCGCTGCCCGATGGCGAAGTCGTTGGGGTCGTGGGCCGGCGTGATCTTGACTGCGCCACTTCCGAATTCGGGGTCCACATAGTCGTCTGCGATGACCGGGATCTTGCGGTCGACGAATGGGTGGTCGAGTTCGGTACCGATGAGCGCGGCGTAACGCTCGTCGTCGGGATGCACCGCGATCGCGGTGTCGCCGAGCATGGTCTCGACACGGGTGGTGGCCACGACGATGTGCGGTTGCCCATCGTCGAGGCTGCCGTACCGGAAGCTCACGAGTTCACCCTCGACGTCGGCGTAGCTGACCTCGATGTCGCTGATGGCGGTCTTGAGCACCGGCGACCAGTTGACGAGACGTTCGGCGCGATAGATCAGTCCGTCGTCGTACATCTTCTTGAAGACGGTCTGCACGGCACGCGACAGTCCGTCGTCCATGGTGAACCGCTCGCGCGTCCAGTCGACGCCGTCACCGAGGCGACGCATCTGCTCGCCGATGTTGTCGCCGATCTCGGCCTTCTCCGCCCACACGCGCTCGATGAACGCCTCGCGGCCGAGGTCATCGCGGGTGAGGCCCTCCGCGGCGAGCTTGCGCTCGACCATGGTCTGCATGGCGATCGCGGCATGATCCATACCGGGCAGCCAGAGCACCTCGTAGCCCTGCATCCGGCGCCGACGAGACAGCGCATCCATCAGTACGTGCTCGTAGGCGTGCCCCATGTGCAGCGAGCCGTTGACGTTGGGCGGCGGGATGACGATGGAGAACGCAGGCTTCTCGCTCGACGCGTCGGCGGTGAAATAGCCGGCATCCACCCAACGCTGATAGAGCCGAGCCTCGTGCTCGGCGGGATCCCAGGACTTCGGCAGTTCGCGGGTGGGGTCGGGTGTGCTCACCCCACAATCTTAGGAAACGTCGCGCCTGTCGTTGTCACGCCCCGCGTGTCGGTCCCCTCGGCGGGCGCACCACGTCACACGTGCAGCCGGTGCAGGTCCTCGGGGGCGTTCACATTGGTCAGCCATTCCGGGTTGCTCACCGACACCCGATAGGTCGCGAGTGCATCGAGCGCGGCCATCATCCGCCGCTCGCCGGTCGCCGTCAGTCCGGCGATGACGTCGGCCGCATCGGTGCGGTAGAGACCCGCCATCGGGTGGTCGCGCTCGGCGTCGTTCACGATCACCGCCTGCGCGGACGCGGTCACCCCGCGGAGCAGTTCGTCGATGAGCCCGGCCTCGATCAGGGGCATGTCGGTGGCGCACACGAACGCCCATCGGGCACCCGCCTGCGCGGCGTGTGCCAGTCCGACGGCGAGACCGCCGAGCGGACCGGCGCCCGGCTGCTCGTCGGTCACCCAGACGGCAGGCGGCCCGCCGGTGCCGTAGAGCGAGCGGTACGCGGCGGATTCCTCGGCGGCCACCACCAGCACCGGCGTGCACCGCTCTCCCACCACCCGCACCACCCGGGCCAGCATCGGTTCACCGGCCCAGTCCATGGCGGCCTTGTCGCGGCCCATACGGCGGGAGCGGCCTCCCGCCAACACGATTCCTGCGACCGTCTGCTCGGTGTCCTCTAGCGTCATGCGAACAGTCTCTGCGAACTCCGCAACGCGTGGGGGCAAGATGGAGATATGCGTCATCGCCTGCCCTCCGACGAGACCCCGATCACCGACCCGGACGACGTCGTGGTCACAGACGTGCAAGACCACGCCGCGGGCGTCCCCGCGGTGGCCGTCGCACTGGCACGCGGTGTCGAACAGATGGGCCCACTGCGAACCGCGCGCACCCTGGCGCGGCTGAATCAGCGCGACGGATTCGACTGCCCAGGCTGCGCGTGGCCGGAGACGCCCGGTCACCGCAAACATGCCGAGTTCTGTGAGAACGGGGCGAAGGCCGTTGCCGAGGAAGCCACCCGACGCCGCGTCACCCCCGAGTTCTTCGCCGCCCATTCGGTGAACGATCTGCGTGAGCGGTCGGGATACTGGCTCTCGCAGCAGGGCCGGCTGACCCATCCCATGTATCTCGAGCCCGGCGACACCCACTATCGGCCGGTGTCCTGGGGCGAGGCCAATCGGATCATGGCGGCCGAATTCTCGGCGATGTCCACACCCGACGAAGCGGTCTTCTACACCTCCGGACGCACGAGCAACGAAGCCGCATTCGTCTACCAGTTGTTCGCCCGCAGCGTCGGGACCAACAACCTCCCCGATTGCTCCAACATGTGCCACGAATCGTCGGGGACCGCGCTCGGCGAGTCGATCGGCATCGGCAAAGGATCGGTCACCGTCGGCGACCTGGAGGCCGCCGACCTCATCATCATCGCCGGACAGAATCCCGGTACGAACCATCCCCGGATGCTGTCGACCCTGGAGAAGGCCAAACACAACGGCGCCCGGATCGTCGCGGTCAACCCGCTGCCCGAGGCCGGCCTGATGCGCTTCAAGGATCCGCAGAAGGTGAGCGGCGTCGTCGGGCGCGGCACCCCACTCACCGACGACTTCCTGCAGATCCGCCTAGGCGGCGACATGGCGTTGTTCCGTGGCGTCGCCCGACTGCTCCTCGATGCCGAGCGCGCCCGTCCGGGAACGGTGTTCGACCACGACTTCCTGGACCGGTACTGCGCAGGCGTCGACGAGTACCTGCAACTCCTCGAGGATGTGGATCTCGACGAGATCATCGAGGCCACCGGGCTGTCCGCCACGGCGATCGCCGAGCTCGCCGACGCGGTCGCGTCGTCGCATCGCATCGTGCTGTGTTGGGCGATGGGACTGACCCAACACCGCCACGCGGTCGCCACCATCGGCGAGGGCACCAACCTGCTGTTGCTCCGCGGCATGATCGGCAAGCCGGGTGCCGGCCTGTGTCCGGTGCGCGGCCACTCCAATGTCCAGGGTGACCGGACGATGGGCATCTTCGAGCGGATGCCCGAGTCGTTCCACGACGCGTTGGACGCCGAGTTCGGGATCGTCAGCCCCCGCGCACACGGCTACGACACCGTGGCCGCGATCGGTGCGATGGCGCGCGGACAGGTGCGTCTGTTCGTGGGTATGGGCGGCAACTTCGTCTCCGCCGCACCCGACACCGAGGCCACCCGCGCCGCCCTGGCTCGGTGCGCACTGACCGTGCACGTGAGTACCAAGCTCAACGAGTCCCACCTGGCCACCGGCCGCGCCGCACTCATCCTGCCGACCCTCGGACGTACCGACAAGGACGTCATCGACGGTGTACGACAACAGGTTTCGGTGGAGGACTCGATGTCGGTCGTGCATCTGTCGCGCGGATCGCTGCCGCCCACCTCACCCGAGCTGCACAGTGAGGTCGCCATCGTCTGCGATCTGGCGACAGAGGTCCTCGGACCCGATCACCCGGTGCCGTGGCAGCGTCTGCGCGGCGATTACGACGAGATCCGCGATCACATCTCCCGCGTCGTCCCCGGTTTCGAGGACTTCAACATCCGGGTACGTCGTTCCGACGGCTTCGTCCTCCCCCATCCCCCGCGCGATCGACGCGAGTTCGTCACCCCGACCTCACGTGCCAACTTCGCCGTCCACCCGCTCGAATGGGTTCAGGTGCCCGAGGGCCGTCTGATCCTGCAGACCATGCGCAGTCACGACCAGTACAACACCACCATCTACGGCCACGACGACCGCTACCGCGGCATCAAGGGCAATCGCCGCGTCATCCTGCTCAACGTCGACGACATCGCCGCGTTCGGACTGCATGCCGGCCAACAGGTGGACATCGTCTCGGAGTTCACCGGCTGCGACGGCCTCGAAGAACGTCGGGTCGAGGGCTTCGAGGTGGTGGCGTATCCGACGCCGCGCGGCAACGCGGCCGCCTACTATCCCGAGACGAATCCCCTCGTGCCCCTGAACTCGGTGGCGAGAGGTTCGAACACCCCGGTCTCCAAGGCGGTGACAATCCGGCTCGAGAGCTCACCCGCGCGCTGATCCGTCCCAGAGGAGTTGCGCCGGCGAGACGGCAGCGGCACCGCGCTCCCTTGGGAACACGGTGCCGCTGTCGAGTGTCGCCGAAGGTCAGGCGCTCTTGTCACGCCGTTCGTCACGCCCCTCCTTGCGGGGCACGATCGTCGGAAGTACGTTGTCGCGCACGGTTTCTCCCGTCACCACGACCTTCTCCACGTCGTCGCGGCTCGGGATGTCGTACATCACCGGCAGCAACACCTCTTCCATGATGGCGCGCAGACCACGAGCCCCGGTGCCCCGGTGGATCGCCTGATCGGCGACCGCTTCGAGCGCGTCGGTGGTGAACTCGAGCTCGACGTTGTCCATCTCGAAGAGTTTGGTGTACTGCTTGACCAGCGCGTTCTTCGGCTCGGACAGGATCGACACGAGGGATGCCTTGTCCAGGTTGGTGACCGACGCGAGGATCGGCAGACGACCGATGAACTCGGGGATCAGACCGAACTTGATCAGGTCTTCCGGCATCACCTCGGCGAAGTGATCGGTGGTGTCGATCTCGTCCTTGCTGCTCACCTCGTTGCCGAAACCGATGCCACGCTTGCCGATCCGCTCGGACACGATCTTCTCGAGACCGGCGAACGCACCCGCGACGATGAACAGCACGTTCGTGGTGTCGATCTGGATGAACTCCTGGTGCGGGTGCTTGCGACCACCCTGCGGGGGCACCGACGCCTGGGTCCCCTCGAGAATCTTCAGCAACGCCTGCTGCACGCCCTCGCCGGAGACGTCACGGGTGATCGACGGGTTCTCGCTCTTGCGGGCGACCTTGTCGACCTCGTCGATGTAGATGATCCCGGTCTCGGCGCGTTTGACGTCGTAGTCGGCTGCCTGGATCAGCTTGAGCAGGATGTTCTCCACATCCTCACCGACGTAGCCTGCCTCGGTCAGCGCGGTTGCGTCGGCGATGGCGAACGGCACGTTCAACATCTTGGCCAACGTCTGCGCGAGATAGGTCTTACCGCACCCGGTGGGGCCGAGCATCAGGATGTTCGACTTGGCGATCTCGACGGTCTCACCGCTGCGTGAGTCCTTCTTCTCACCCGCCTGGATGCGCTTGTAGTGGTTGTAGACGGCTACGGCGAGCGTCCGCTTCGCGGTGTCCTGGCCGATCACGTAGTTCTCCAGGAAGTCGCGGATCTCCGCGGGCTTGGGAAGCTCGTCGAGTTTCACGTCACCGTTCTCGGCGAGTTCTTCCTCGATGATCTCGTTGCACAGATCGATGCACTCATCGCAGATGTACACGCCGGGACCGGCGATGAGCTTCTTCACCTGCTTCTGACTCTTTCCACAGAAAGAGCACTTCAGCAGATCGCCACCGTCTCCGATTCGTGCCATCTCGTGCTGCACCTTTCCTCTGTGCTCCGGTGGTCGGCCCGTAGGGCTGTGCACACCCGGGCATGGGCCGCCGATCCGAACCCGGACTGCCCAATAACCCGACGGTACCCGCGCACCGCTCGAACTTCGACCGATAAGCGCAAATGTCGCGCCCGATTTACGGCCGTTGACCACTATCTGTTTGTCTTGCACACCCTCCGACGTCACCGCGATTCCACGCGGACAACGCAGACGTCAAGGATGACCGCTGCCGACGACGTGTGGCACGCACATCGACCCGGCGTGTCGGATCGATGTGCGCAACAACGGATCAGGACCCGGACTTCTTCAGCGACTTCTTGCGGTACTCGAACACCTCGTCGACGATGCCGTATTCCTTGGCGGCCGCGGCGGTCAGGATGTTGTCGCGATCGGTGTCGCGGCGGATCTTCTCCGGATCCTGGCCGGTGTGTCCGGCAAGGATCTCGTCGAGGCGGTTGCGGATCCGTTCGATCTCCGCCGCCTGGATCTCCAGATCCGAGACCTGCCCCTGATATGCACCGCCGGTGCGCGGCTGATGGATCAAGACGGTCGCATTCGGGAGCGCGGCGCGCTTACCGGGTGTACCACCGGCGAGCAGGATCGCGGCTGCCGACGCGGCTTCACCCAGGCACACCGTGACGATGTCACAGTGCACGTACTGCATGGTGTCGTAGATCGCCAGCATGTCCGGCACGCTGCCGCCCGGCGAATTGATGTACATGGTGATGTCGCGGTCGGGATCCTGGGACTCCAGCACGAGCAGCTGGGCCATCACGTCGTTCGCGACGGTCTGGTCGATCGGCGTCCCGACGAACACGATGCGCTCTTCGAACAGCTTCGCGTACGGGTCGTACTGGCGCTGTCCGTTCGGGGTGTGCTCGATGAACTGCGGAAGGATGTAGCGGGCCTCGATGCTCTTGAGTGCGAGCGCCGACGCCGGGATGCCGGCGGCGACGTCGGCCGGCAGCGAGTCGAGCGACAGGGAGTTGGTCATCATCTGCTCCGTTGGTCTGAGGTGGCAGTTGGTGTGCGTGCCGTGGGTGGACAAGTCGACCGGGTCAGGACTTCGCCAACGATGCGCGGTTGACCACGTGATCGACCAGCCCGTAGTCCTTGGCTTCCTGGGCGGTGAACCACTTGTCGCGGTCCGAGTCGGCCTCGATCTTCTCCAGCGGCTGACCGGTGAACTCCGCGTTGAGGCGGTTCATCTCCTTCTTCGTCGCGGCGAACTGCTCGGCCTGGATGGCGATGTCGGCGGCGGTACCACCGATACCGGCCGACGGCTGGTGCATCATGATGCGCGCATGCTCGAGCGCGTGACGCTTGCCCGGTGCTCCGGCGGCGAGGAGGAACTGCCCCATCGAGGCGGCCATGCCCATCGCGTAGGTGGCGACATCGCACTCGGCCAGCTGCATGGTGTCGAAGATGGCCATGCCCGCGGTGACCGAGCCACCCGGGGAATTGATGTAGAGGTTGATGTCGCGTGTCGGGTCCTCGGCCGCGAGCAACAGGATCTGCGCGCAGAGGCGATTGGCGATGTCGTCGTCCACCTGGGTGCCGAGGAAGATGATTCGCTCACGCAGCAACCGCTCGAAGACCGAGTCGGTCAGATTCAGCCCGGCCACTCCCGAACTCAGTGTTGGTGTGTGGATGGTCGGCTCACTCACTGTTCCTACCTTCGTCTGTCGTGGTGACGTGCGGCTGATGCCGCGTCTACCGGTTTTCCGATCCAGCTTCCTCAGGTCCAGCCGTTTCCCCCTGGACGATCGGTGGTCATCCGCCGATCATCTCGGCGGGTTCCTCACCGACACTAACCAATGCCGGCGGGCGGGCAGTCCCGATGACGCCGTCATTCGCTGAGAGCAGAACAGCCGGCGGCGGGCAGTGCCCGCCTCCGGCTGTTCCGACCACAGATGTGCGGTCTCAGTTCTCGCTGGTCTCGTCGGTCGAATCCGCGTCTGCATCATCGTCGGCGTCGTTGTCACCGAAGAACTCGGTGGTGTCGACGGCCGCACCGTTGGAATCGGTGACGCCCACCTCGGACACGATGCCCGCAAGCGCCTTGCCACGACGGACGTCGGCGTAGACCGCCCCGACCTGACCTGCGCTCTGCAACTGCTGGATGAACTCCTGCGGCTGCATGCCGTAGCGCTGCGCCTGGAACAGGATCTGCTGGGTCAGTTCGTCCTGGCCCACCTCGGTCTCCTGCTGATCGGCGATCGCGTCGAGCAGCAGCTGGGTCTTGACCGACTTCTCGGCCTCCTCGCGCGCCTCGGCGTCCCACTCCTCGCGGGTCTTGCCCTGCGCCTCGAGGAACTTGGCGACCTGCTCGTCGTCGTGTCCGAGAGCATGGATGATCTGGTGCTGCTGGCCCTCGATCTCGTCGTCGACGACCTTCTCGGGCAGCGGGATCTCGACCTTGGCGAGCAGCTCCTCGAGCACCTTGTCGCGGATGGCGTTGGCCTGCTCGAGCTTCTTGGACTGCTCGACGCGCTCGCGGGTGCTCTCGCGCAGTTCGTCGACGGTGTCGAACTCGCTCGCCATCTGTGCGAACTCGTCGTCGAGCTCGGGCAGCTCGCGCTCCTTGACGGAGTTGACGGTCACGGTCACCTGGGCGTCCTCGCCCGAGTGCTCACCGGCCACCAGCTTGGTGGTGAAGACCTTGGTATCGCCGGTCTTCAGACCGAGCAGGGCCTCGTCGAGTCCGTCGATCAGCTGACCCGAACCCACCTCGTGCGACAGCCCCTCGGTGGATGCCTCGTCGACGGGCTCCCCGTCGACGGTGGCGGCGAGATCGATGGAAACGAAGTCGCCGTTCTCGGCGCCACGCTCGACACCGGTCAGGGTGCCGAATCGTGCCCGCAGGCCCTCGAGCTGCTCGTCCACAGCGGCCTCGTCGGTCTCGATGGCGTCGACCTCGACCGCAAGGGTCGAGTAGTCGGGCAGCTCGATCTCCGGGCGCACGTCGACCTCGGCGGTGAAGGTGACGGGCTCGCCGTAGACCAGCTCGGCGAGGTCGATCTCCGGCTGACCGATGGCGTTGGTCTCGGTCTCGGTCACGGCCTGCGAGTACTTCGCGGGCAGCGCGTCGTTGACGACCTGCGCGAGGATCGAATCGCGGCCGACACGGGCCTCGATGAGCTTCGCGGGGGCCTTACCCGGCCGGAAACCCGGGATCCGGATCTGCTGGGCCAGCGTCTTGTAGGTCCGGTCGAACTCGCCGGAGAGTTCCTCGAACGGGACTTCGACATTGAGCTTCACCCGGGTCGGGCTCAACTGCTCGACGGTGCTCTTCACGCCTGCTCCTTACGTCTGCATTCTGCGTCGGGTGGTGGAAGTCGGTCGGTGACGACCCGGCCCGCTCCCAACGCTCTCGGACCGGTGGTCCTCGCCACCCGAGTCGGGATGACAGGATTTGAACCTGCGACCCTCCGCTCCCAAAGCGGATGCGCTACCAAGCTGCGCCACATCCCGGTCAAACCCTCATCGCGGATTCCGGTGGCGGCATCCGAATCGGACAACCGGCACCGAACACTGAGCAGGGCCAACAGCAGATAGTACGTGGCCCATCGTCTGGCACCTAAACGGGTGGCCGCAGACCACACCCGACGGGTCCGGCGCACCGGTCGATTTCTGGTTCTCCGACCCCACCGGGTACAGTCGGCAAACGCACGCGACGCCGGTGGCGATCCCATGGTGGCGCGGCACGCGGGTGTAGCTCAATGGTAGAGCCCTAGTCTTCCAAACTAGCTACGCGGGTTCGATTCCCGTCACCCGCTCCGGTCAGGTCGAGGCCGCCCTTCACACCGAAGGGCGGCCTCGATCAGTTTTCGGGGACACCGAGATACGACAGCCTGCGCAACCGGGTTCCCACCCGCCCCACCTGCATCATTCGGACTCGACTGATGTCGGCGTCGACCACTGTGATCAACGACACAGCGGGCGTAACCTTGGGTCATGTCATCCAGTCACACCAAAAGCCAGCGCAAATGTCCGAGCTGCGGTGCGCCCCTCTACGTCCGCAAAGACGTGACGTACACCGATTCCGGTGAGGGACGTGTGGACGTGATGCTCGTGTGCCGCGACGAATCGTGCACCGAACCAGCACGGCACATCCGCACCGAGCATCCACAGCCGGCCTGACGACGCAACGATGCGCGACATCGGCATCCGCCGACCACCGAGCGGAGGAGATCTGTCGCGTCACCATTGATTTGTCGTCCGGGTCGTACAGGATCCATACCGACGACCGGCAATCGCCATGGGGGTCGATGGCCGTCGTCGGTCGGTGTCGGTGACACCGATCCGATCGAGACCGACACCGAATCACCTTGGGGGGAACCATGTTCTCGACAAAGCACATCCGCAGTTACCGTCCGCCTGCCCGGCCGGCGGTGCGTCGAACCCTGATCGCCACCGCCACGGCGCTGTCGATGGTGGCCGCAGCGGTGATCACGGGCAGCGGCACGGCAGCCGCCGATGACGTGGCGCTGCCGACGCCGCTGCCCGATCCGTTCTATGCCGCGCCGAAGAACATCGCCGACCTGAAGCCCGGAGCGATCATCGCGACGCGGGCCCGTACCAACCCGCCTGCCTTCTTCGACGTACGGACCTACCAGATCAAGTTCCGGTCCGCGGACAGTCAGGGCACACCCATCGCGGCGGTCACCACCCTGCTGGTGCCCACACGTAAGCGCGCCGACGGACCCTTGCTCTCGTTCCAGCACATCATCAACGCGACGGGCCTGGAGTGCGCACCGTCGCAGGCGCTGTGGACCCAGGACCCGAACCTCACGATCCGCGAGGCGCCCGGCCTCAACGTGGCCCTGCGACAGGGATGGACCATCGCGATCCCCGACCATCTCGGACCGCGCAGCTCGTACGGCGCAGCCAAGCTCGGCGGCCAGATCACCCTCGACGGAATTCGGGCGGTCCAGCGCTTCACCCCTGCGCAGGTGGCGCACAGCCGCGTCGGGATGGCCGGGTATTCCGGTGGCGGTATGGCGACCGCATGGGCCGCGGCACTCGCTCCGACGTATGCGCCGGACCTGCGCATCGTCGGCGCAGCATACGGCGGCGTACCGATGGATCTGATCAAGATGGCCGAAGGGCTCGGCTACGACAATCCGCACCCCGCCTTCGGCCTCGCGTTCGCCGCCGCGATCGGGATGTCGCGCGAATACCCGCGGCAGGTGCCGATGCTCGATCACCTCTCCCCGCTCGGACGACAGATGTTCTCGGGAATGCGCAACGCGTGCACCAACGACATCCTCCGGCTCGGCGCAGGTCACGACGCCCAGCAGGTCACCACCGGCGGACGCGCGATCTTCGACGACCCGGACGCACGTCGAGTTGTCACGGAGAACGGCCTGGTCAACTACCAGGGCATCCCGCGAACCCCGATCTTCGAATGGCACAGCCCCACCGATGTCCTCATCCCGGTGGCGGCAATCGATCAGACCCTCCGTCGGTACTGCCGGGCCGGCGTTCGGGTTCAGCGGCTGCGCGCACCGACGCCCGATCACATGTCCGCCGCGGTGGTCGGATTACTACCCGCGTTCCGGTATCTGACCGACCGATTCGAGGGGACACCGGCGCCCAGCGACTGCTGAGCCGAGCCACGCTGCGATCCGGCCCGGCCGCCCACGCACCGGCCGGGCCGGAGATCCAATACGTCCGGTTTCCGCGTTATGGACGAATCCACACCCGATGTGATGGTTGTCACAGGAAGTGGGACGTCCGACTCGGTCACCACGCGGTTCGCGGAGTCTGCCCCGACGACGAATGCTGTTGGCGCGCTGTTCGTCCGGTCGGCTTTGGCCCGTAGACAACGTTTGTGTAACGATGGATGAGCGTTCCTGCGGGCACGCTTCAGTAACTCAAACTGCAAAGGGTTCCCACTCCGTGCTGACAACGAAGCCTTCGCGTCGCGCTCGCCGCGGCCTTACACGACGATCGATTTCCGCCGTCCTCGGTGTGGTCGCCGTGATGCTCGCGCTGCCGATCGCCGCGAGCGCCACGCCGGTCACCGTGGTCCCGGGGCTGCCCCCGGTGGAGGTTCCCGACATCCCGGGCGCACCCAAGATCCCGGGCACCCCGTCGACGCCCAAGCCGACACCGCCCACGCCGAAGCCGACGCCGTCGACACCCAAGACCCCGGGCGTCCCGGCGATCCCGAACGTGAAGACGTCGACCGGGTGGGTCGCACTGGCTGTCGATCAGTCTCATCAGATCTTCTGGTGGAAGGACGGCCGCTTCGTCAAGAAGATGCCGATCTCGATGGGTTCCAACGACCATCCGACTCCGAACGGCGTGTACCACACCAAGGAGAAGTACCGCGACATGTACATGGACTCGTCCACGTACGGCGTCCCGGTTGACTCCGCCGAGGGTTACCGCACCTACGTCGAGTACGCGACGCGAATGTCGTGGGACGGGATCTTCATCCACGCCGCGCCGTGGTCGGTCGCCCAGCAGGGCAACAGCAACGCCAGCCACGGCTGCATCAACGTGAGCACCGAGAACGGCAAGTGGGTGTTCAACACGATCCCGCGCGGTACGCCGATCGTGGTGCGCGGCACCATCGGGCCGAAGTACACCGGCGACTGATCGGTCGTCACCCGACACGACGACGAGGGGCTCGGTCCGAGATGGACCGAGCCCCTTCTCATGTCCCCGATGCGCCGCCGCCCGGATCAGGCGACGAGATCGCCCTCCACCGGATCGACGCGTGGGCCGACTTCCGAGAACGTGGCGCGCACCTGCAGCCACGAGGCCAACGCCTCGCAACCGGTGGAATCGGGGTCGGTGACGGACCCACGACGGTAGGGCTCGCGCGCGTAGGCGGTGTGCCGCCCGCCGCGCCGGTTGCGGATCCGCAGCCCGTGCCAGGCGATCACCCCAGGAAGATAGCCGCGCACCTCACCGGAGGCCGAGCGCAGCCGCACTATGTCGCGCATCATCTGGCCGAGCCCCACCCTGGTACGCGTCGCGTTCTGAAATGCATTGTGGCGCAGCACCTGCCACAGGTAGGTGTACCACTCTCGCACACGCCCGAGGGTCATTCCCGCGGTGAGGTCCGCGATGTCGCGCAGGTAGGAATCGGCTCCCGCGTTACAGATCGCATCGTCGGAGGCACCCACCCAGAACACCGGAAGGTCCGAGGGCAGCGCCAGTCCCGGACCGGCGACACCACCACCGACGCATCCGGGCACCACACCGGGAGGCTGATGGGGATCGGCGACGAATCCGACCGCCGTGATGCGCTGGAGCACCTCGGCCCCCATCACCGACAGATCGTGGAGTGCCGAACGGATCACCACCGCGCCCTGTGAGTATCCGATCAGGGCCACCGGACCGGTGGTGCGCTGCAGCGCCGCGTGCAGCTCGTCTGTGCCTATGGCCACGCTGCGCAGATAACTCATGCCGCCCAGTCGCGGCGCCGGACCGTAGCTGGCCGGATAGCCCACCCAGCGGCAGTCGAATCGCTCGTCGAGCCGGGAGGTGACCGCGCTCAGCAGGCCGGACACGTTCGGCCGCCGGTCACCGAGAAACGACTCCCCCGTGCCACCCACGGCGAGGAGCGTCATCGTCGCGTTGCCTGCCGGTTCGGTTGCACCCTTCATACGATCCATCGTGATCGGGACGGCTAGGAATCTCCACGGGCGCGCCTGAGTGTTGCCTGTGATGTCACGCGATCGGAACGTAAGGCATATCACCTGCGATTTCGTTGATATGCCCAGGCGCTACGCGAACAATGGAGTAGAGCAAAGAATCGATTTCAGGAGCTGTACCCATCATGTCCCTCGCACGCCTGCGTGCCCGTCGCCAGTTCTACTCGCAGCGCAAGCTGTACAACAACATCATCTCGCTACCCGATCGCCGTGTCCGGGACGAGTTGCTCGTGATGGCTCAGCGCGCCGAGAACGGCTGACGAACCTCCACCCAAAGGGACTGCAGCCCAAAGACTTCCCGCGCCGAGAGATGCTTGCAAGGGATTATCGCGCAGCGGGATCGTGAGATCTCACCGCTGACAAACCGGGCACCAATACAGGTTTCGTCCTTCGAGTTCCGCGATCCGCACCGTCGTCCGGCAGATGCGGCACGGCTCCCCTGCCCGGCGATAGACATACGTCCTGGGCCGGTCGGGCGCATACGAGGGCGCACCGTGGTCGTCTTCGGCCCGCACCACGTGCATCCGTCCGCGTCTCACCCCGACGCGCATCAACGCGACCAGGTCCAGCCACAGGTCGTCGAAGCGGGCTTCGTCGACGGATCGACCCTCCCGATACGGATCCAGTCCGGCGCGGAACAACACCTCCGCGCGATAGACGTTGCCCACTCCAGCGAGCACCCGTTGATCCATCAGCAACGCTCCGATGGGGCGACGAGATCGGGTGATCGCGGCCCGGGCCAGTCCCGGGTCGGCGTCGGCCCGTAGCGGATCGGGTCCCAGCCGCGCGATCAACGCGTCGAGGTCTGCGGGCGTGAACAGTTCGCAGGCGGTCGGACCACGAAGGTCGATGCCGTCCTCGACACCTTCGATACGCATCCGCACCTGGCCGACCGGCGGATCCATCGGCATCGGCGCCTCGGTGAACGTGCCGTAAAGGCCGAGATGGACATGCACCATCCGGCGGCCGGCGCGTCCTCGGGATGCCGCCGGACGATAGTGCTGGACCAGGTGTTTTCCCCAGGCCTCCGCCTTCGCGAAGACCAGACCGTCGAGTGCGGCGGCCCCCTCGGCGAATCGGCCCTGCGGGCTCGTCACCCGGACGGGCTGTCCACCGAACATGCGTTGCTGGCGACGAGCCAGCCGATGCAGTGTGTGACCTTCGGGCACGAGCGCCGACCCCGACGACGGCCTACGTCAGGACTGTCCGGGCACCGGCGGCGCCACGTGCGTCTGCTCGTACTCGGCGAGGATGTCGATGCGGCGTTGGTGGCGAGGCTCCTGCGACCATTCGGTGGACACGAACGCGTCGACGATGGCGAACGCCTCTTCGGTGGTGTGCATCCGGCCACCGATGCCTATCAGTTGCGCGTTGTTGTGCTGTCGGGCCAACTGTGCGGTCTCGGTGCTCCACGCCAGCGCACAACGCGCACCGGGCACCTTGTTGGCGGCGATCTGCTCACCATTTCCGCTGCCGCCCAACACGATTCCCAGACTTCCCGGGTCGGCGACGGTACGGACCGCCGCCTCGATGCAGAAGGCCGGATAGTCGTCCTGGGCGTCGTAGACATGGGCACCGCAATCGACGACCTCATGGCCGCCGGCCTTGAGGTGATCGGCGATCGCATTCTTCAATTCGAATCCGGCATGGTCGGCACCGAGGTAGACACGCATGTCGCCACTATAGATTGGGTGAATGGACGCAGAATCGCCGATACCCAACGTGCCCGGTGTCGCCGACGCAGCCGTCGATCGATCGGGCCCCGATCCCGACGCTTTCTGGCTGCCACCGGCGCAGTACGCGCTCCGGCCCCGACTGCATCCGTGGGAGATCCCGATGCTGGTGGTGATCATCGCGATCACCCTGATCGGCTATCTCGCGATTGTCGGACTGGTGCTGCTCGGTCAGTTCAGTGAGTACGTGCTCGCACTCCTGGCGGCCCCGCTGGTGCTGTTCCTCGTCCGCGGTCTCACCTATGCCGGGCCGCGGGTCAACGGGGTGCAGATGACCCCGAGCCAGTTTCCCGACGGCTACCGGATGGTCGTCGAGGCGGCCGCCCGCTACGGCCTCGAATACGTCCCGGACGCCTACGTCGTACTCGGCAACGGGATGATCAACGCGTTCGCCTCCGGACACGGGTTCCGGCGCTATGTGGTCGTCTATTCGGACCTCTTCGAGGTAGGCGGGCGCGCACGCGACCCGCAGGCGCTCGAGTTCATCATCGGCCACGAGGTCGGTCACATCGCTGCCGGTCACACGTCGTACTGGCGCCAACTGGGCACGGCGGTCGGGATGAACATCCCGTTCCTCGGGTCCGCACTCTCCCGGGCCCAGGAGTACACGGCCGACAACTACGGCTACTACACCTGCTCGTCGGGTGCGCCCGGTGTCATCGGGGTGTTGTCGTCGGGCAAGTACATGCTGTCGGCGGTGGACTTCGACCAGTTCGCCGACCGCGCCACCCACGAACGCGGCTTCTTCACCTGGATGGTCAATGCCCTCGCGTCGCATCCGGTGCTCACCTGGCGCGCGGCGGCACTGCGCGACCGGACCCGGGCCGGCGCGATGCTCTTCCGTCCCAAGACCATCGTGCGAGGTGTGGGCAGCGGGAACGTCGTCCCGATCCCGCCGCCTGCCCACCCGGCCGCCGTGCCCGACGGAACTCTGCCCAACGGGTTGCAGATGCCTCCGAGGTTGTGACCGCGCGCCGGCGTCGTGCGCCGGGCGCGCGGCCCGACACGCTCAGTCGAACTGCGGGTCCTCGTTGCGAGACCGCTTGAGTTCGAAGAAGTGCGGGTAGGACGCGAGTGCGACGGCGCCGTCCCACACCGTGCCCGCGGTTTTGCCACGCGGAATCCTCGACAACACCGGCCCGAAGAACGCCACCCCGTTGACGTGGATCGTCGGGGTCCCGACGTCATCGCCCACCTTGTCCATGCCCTCGTGGTGGCTGGTGCGGATCCACTCGTCGAACTCGGTCGAGTCCGCGGCCGACGCCAGGGACGGATCGAGTTCCAGTTCCGCCAAGGTCTCGCTGATCACCTGGTCGGGATCCTTGATGCCCTTGTCGTGGATCCGGGTGCCCATCGCCGTGTAGATCGGAGCGAGGATCTCGTCGCCCTTGGCGGCTACGGCCGCGGCGATCACCCGGACCGGTCGCCATGCCGACTTCAGCCGCTCGCGGTACTCGTCGGGGATGTCCTTGTTCTCGTTGAGCACGGCGAGGCTCATCAGGTGGAAGTTCACATCGATCGGACGAACCTGCTCGGCCTCGAGAATCCATCGCGATGTGATCCAGCACCAGGGACACAAGGGGTCGAACCAGAAGTCCACCCGATTCACCTGCCGCGTCTGGTCTGCCTGCGCTGCCATCGTCACAACCTCTCGGTGTTCGCCAACTCTGCCGTAACTACCAACGAGATTCCGCGTCGGTCATTCCCGATCCTCCCCCACCTCCGACGATGCCGCGGACTGTTGGTGTGGACTGATCGTCGAACGTCTGGGACCGAGGCGAATTCATCGGCCAGACCACTAAGCTGGCGGAGAGATACACGATTTCGAGAGGCGGACTGACCCGACTGTGACTGCTCCCAACCTGACCCGAGACCAAGCTCGCGAACGCGCCGCAACCGTCAAGGTCGGCACCTACGCGATCGACCTCGACCTCACCGACGGCAACGGCTCGCCGGGCGTGGACACGTTCCGCTCGGTCACCACCGTCACGTTCACGGCGACCGCGGGGGCGCAGACCTTCATCGACCTGGTCGCACCGAAGCTGATCTCGGCGACGCTCAACGGCACCGACCTCGATGTCTCCGACTTCGACGAGTCCGTGGGAATCCCACTCGACTCGCTGGCCGAGGAGAACACGCTGACCGTCGTCGCGGACTGCGCCTACTCGAACACCGGTGAGGGCCTGCACCGTTTCGTCGATCCCACCGACGACGCCGTCTATCTCTATTCACAGTTCGAGACCGCGGACGCCAAACGCATGTTCGCCTGTTTCGATCAGCCCGATCTGAAGGCGACCTACGCCATCACGGTCACCGCGCCGGAGGACTGGAAGGTCATCTCCAACGCCGCCGTCGTCAACACGGTCGCCGCAGAACCGGGTGTGCATCGCTTCCGCGAGACACCGCTGATGAGCACCTACCTCGTCGCGTTGATCGCCGGCCCCTACGCCGAGTGGACCGACACCTACACCGACGACCACGGGACCATCCCGCTGGGCATCTACTGCCGTGCATCGCTCGCCGAGCACATGGACGCCGATCGGCTGTTCACCGAGACCAAGCAGGGTTTCGGCTTCTACCACAAGAACTTCGGCATCCCTTACGCATTCGGCAAGTACGACCAGTTGTTCGTTCCGGAGTTCAACGCCGGCGCGATGGAGAATGCCGGTGCGGTCACGTTCCTCGAGGACTACGTGTTCCGGTCCCGGGTGACCAAATACCTCTACGAACGCCGCGCCGAGACCGTGCTGCACGAGATGGCGCACATGTGGTTCGGCGACCTGGTCACCATGCAGTGGTGGGATGACCTGTGGCTCAACGAGTCATTCGCGACGTTCGCGTCGGTGCTGTGCCAGTCCGAGGCCACCGAGTACACCAATGCCTGGACGACGTTCGCCAACGTAGAGAAGTCGTGGGCATACCGTCAGGACCAGTTGCCTTCCACACATCCGGTCGCCGCGGACATCCCCGACATCGCCGCCGTGGAGGTCAACTTCGACGGGATCACCTACGCCAAGGGCGCTTCGGTGCTCAAGCAACTGGTGGCCTACGTCGGTCTCGAGGATTTCCTGGCCGGACTCCGCGACTATTTCTCGGCGCACCGATTCGGCAATGCCACCTTCGCCGACCTCCTTGCCGCGCTGGAGAAGTCGTCGGGTCGTGACCTGTCCGACTGGGGTACCCAGTGGCTCAAGACCACCGGCATCAACGTCATGCGACCCGACTTCGAGCTCGACGCCCAGGGCGCGTTCACCCGGTTCACCGTGGTGCAGGACGGCGCTGCGCCCGGCGCGGGCGAGACCCGAGTGCACCGACTTAAGGTCGGGATCTACGACGACAACGGTTCCGGACGTCTCGAACAGGTCCGCAGCGTCGAACTCGATGTCGCAGGAGAACGTACCGACGTCCCCGACCTCGTCGGTGTGGATCGCGGCCAACTGATCCTGGTCAACGACGACGACCTCACGTACGCATCGGTGCGTCTCGATCCGGATTCGCTCGCGACGGCCACCGCGCGCATCGGTGACATCGCCGATCCGATGCCTCGTACACTCGTGTGGTCGGCGGCCTGGGAGATGACCCGGCAGGCCGAGATGAAGGCCCGCGATTTCGTGGAGCTGGTACAGCGCGGCATCGCCACCGAAACGGAAATCGGTGTGGTGCAACGTGTCCTGTTGCAGGCAACGAGCGCGATCGAGGCATATGCCGACCCGACATGGGTGACCGAGACCGGCTGGCCGGGCTTCAGCGCACGCCTCCTGGAATTGGCTCGCGGTTCCGCCGCGGGGTCCGACCACCAGCTCGCGTTCGTCAACACGCTGCTCGCCGGGCGGATCAACGACGACCAGGTGCCTGCCCTGCAGGCCCTGCTCGACGGCGACGACCCGGCCGGGCACGGACTCCCCGGTCTCGTCGTGGACACCGACATGCGGTGGAAACTGGTGCGAGCGTTGGCATCCGCCGGTGCCATCGATTCCGATCCAGCCGCGACGCCGGTGATCGACGCCGAGGAGCAGCGCGACAACACCGCCGCGGGCACCCGCCAGGCGGCGGCCGCCCGCACGTCACGCCCGCTACCCGAGGCGAAGGCGCAGGCGTGGACGCAGGCTTTCGACGACGATTCGTTGTCGAACATCTACACGCGCACCATGATCGACGGCTTCGCCCGTCCAGGTCAGAGCGGGTTGCTCACCGACTACGTCGCCAAGTATTTCGCGGCGGTACCCGAGGTCTGGGCACGGCGTTCCAGCGAGGTGGCGCAAACCGTGGTGGTGGGGCTCTACCCCCATTGGGCGATCGACGCCGCAGCGCTGGGCGCGGCCGACGAGTTCCTGGCGGGTGATCACCCGCCGGCCCTCGCCCGGCTGATCACCGAGGGACGTGACACCGTCGCGCGATCGCTGCGCGCACGCGAGTTCGACGCACAAGGCTGACCGCGCTGCGGCTCACCGACCACGCCACCGATACCGGACCTGGGGCCGGCCCGCGGTGCCGTATTCGGTGAGCCGCTCCACGGTGCCCTCGTCAGCCATCCGCTCCAGGTATCGCCAACCGGTCACCCGAGAGATACCCACGGCCGCAGCGGCTTCGGATGCCGTCAATCCGCCTTCGCTGTCACGGATCACTCGGCCGACGGCGTCGGCGGTTTCCGGGGACGACCCCTTCTTGGCCGTGCGTCTCGTGTCGGCGCTACGCAGCTCCGCGAGCGCGAGGTCGACCTGTCGCTGACTCACCGCATCTCCCCCGTCCTCGAGGGCGGAGCGGTAGCTGAGGTATTGCCGCATCTTCTCGGCGAAACCCGCGTAGGAGAACGGCTTGAGAAGATAGAGGATGATGCCGTGCGACATCGCACTGCGGACGCTCGACAGGTCGCGTCGAGCGGTGATCGCGATGATGTCGGGGCCCGCCGCGACCGACGAGAGCTCGGACGCCAGTTCGATGCCATCGCCGTCGGGCAATCCCAGATCCAGCAGGACGAGGTCCACCGCCGCCCCTGCCTCGGACTGCGCGGTGACCGCCTGCAGAGCGGCACGTACGGTCGCGGTTGCCGCCACCACCTCGAAACCGCCTATGCGTCTGAGGTATTCGCGGTGTGCCTGCACGACCACCGGATCGTCCTCGACGATCAGTACCCGAATCATCGTCCGACCTCCTGTTCGGCCGCGGCGGTGTCACCGATGGCGACGGTGATCACCGATCCGTAGGTGCGCTCGGCGGTGAGTCTCCCTCGATGCCCTGCCACGACTTGTGCGACGAGCGCCAATCCCAGGCCACGGCCGGCCGCATCGCCACCCGGTTTGGTCGAGTAGCCGCGACGTTGCGCGCGCTCGAACTCCGCCGGGTCCATCCCCGGACCACTGTCGGCCACCACGATCAGCAGGCCGGTCGCGTCGCCGATCACCGTGACCTCCACCCACGGATCGGCCGGGTCGGCGGCGTCGAACGCGTTGTCCACGAGATTGCCGATCAGAGTGATCATCTCGTCGACCGAGGCGAGCTGTGCCGTCTCGTCGCCTTCGAGCCGGGACTCCTCGGTGATGGTGAAAGAGATCCCGCGTTCAGACGCCTGCGCGGTCTTTCCCAGCAGTAGCGCGGCCAGGGCGGGCTCGGTCACCGTCTCCGCCATCCGGTCGATCAGCCGCTGGGATACCTGGAGGTCCATGGTGGCCAGCCGTATCGCCTCGTCTGACCTCCCCATCTCGACCAATGCCACCACGGTGTGCAGCCTGTTGGCCGATTCGTGCGCCTGCGATCGCAGCGCCTCCGAGAAGTGCCGCATCGAATCGAGTTCACCCAATGCGGCCGCGAGTTCGGTGCGATCGCGCAAGGTGACCACTGCAGAAGACGGCTGGTGCGCCACGGGCGCACGGCTGACCACCAGGGGTCTGCCCCCATAGGCGAGTTCGGCATCGTCGAAGAAGTCTCCGTCGCCGGTGACGAAGTCGGGCAAATGCATCTGGGCATACGGTTGATCGGTCGGGACGCCCAGCAGTCCGCGCGCCTGATCGTTGAGCAGCACGGGTCGGCCGTTCTCCACCACGATCAGACCCTCACGGACCGAGTGCAGCACCCCGTCGTGGTGCTCGTACATCAATCGCAACTCGTCCGGCGCCAGTCCCCCTGTCTGTCGAAGCAACCGGCGGCGCAGCATCATGAGGCAGCCGGCGGTCGCCAGCACCGCCGCGACGCCGATCGCCACGATGTAGGGCAGTTGCGACAGCCAATCCGCCCGCAACGAGTCGATGGTGATGCCCGCTGCGACGTAACCCACGACGCGGCCGGCGGTGTCGTGGACCGGCGCCACGGTCCGCACCGACAGACCGAGGCTGCCGGCCTGCGTCTCTTCGTAGATCTCGTCACCATGTAACTGCGGCGCCGGGCCGCTGTACTCCTGCCCGATGAGCCGCGGGTCGGGGTGCGTGTAACGGGTGCCATCAGGTGCCATCACGGTCACAAATGCGACGCCGGTCGCCTTCCGGACCTGTTCGGCCAGGGGCTGCAGCGCCGAGGTGGGATTGTGCGCGGCCAACACCTCGGCTGTGAACGGCGCCTCTGCAAGCCCGACGGCCACAGCTCGAGTCTGCTCTCGCGCCTCGCGCTCACCGTCGAAGACCGCGTCGACAAAAGCGAGAACACAGCCTCCGACGATGACCACGCTGGCAATCACCAGCAACGATGCCACTGCCTGTCCGGCCAAGGTGCGAGGTAGGGCCGGACGTATCCGCACGTACCTTCCCTCCGCCGGGGCAACTGTGAGTGCAGCCTAGCGAAGCAGCGGGCCCGTCGGCCGGAAATCCGAGGCGCACCAGGGTTCGACTCGCCACGACGCCGACGGTCACGATTGCCCGACGACACGCCGCGGATGGTGACCCCGATCACTCATGCCTCCGACGATCCTGTCATCATCTCCCGTGCGTATCCGTCGAACGAAAGGCATTGCAGTGAGCCGGCGTCACACCGCAAGCGAACCGAAGGACGACGATCGATCACCGGAGTCGTCGACCGATCTCTCGTCGATTCCCAAGAAGCGCGATCACACACATTGGCTCTACATCGGGGTCATCGTGGCCGTTGTCGCAGGCGTGATCGTCGGCCTGGTGTGGCCCGAGGTGGGCAAGGACATCGCCGTGTTGGGGACGATGTTCGTGAGCCTGATCAAGATGATGATCGCGCCGGTCATCTTCTGCACGATCGTGTTGGGGATCGGTTCGGTGCGCAAGGCCGCGACCGTCGGCAAGGTCGGCGGACTCGCGTTCGTCTACTTCCTGGCGATGTCCACCGTCGCGCTGGCGATCGGGCTGGTCGTCGGCAATCTGATCAAACCGGGCGACGGTCTCAACATCGAAACCACCTCTGGCAAGGGTGCCGAGCTGGCCCAGGAGGCGCATGAGGCGGGCGGCACGATGGATTTCATCCAGGGAATCATCCCCACCTCGATGCTCTCGTCGCTCACCGGGGAGAGCGTCTTGCAGGCGCTGTTCATCGCCCTGCTCGTGGGCTTCGCGATCCAGGCGCTCGGCCCGACCGGTGAGCCGATCCTGGTTGCGGTCTCCTACATCCAGAAGCTCGTGTTCAAGGTGCTCACGATGATCCTGTGGGTTGCGCCGATCGGCGCATTCGGAGCGATCGCCGGGGTCGTCGGCCAGACCGGATGGGCAGCCGTACAGCAACTGCTGATCCTGATGCTCGCCTTCTACATCACCTGTGTGCTCTTCGTGTTCGGGGTACTCGGGGCGATGCTACGGGCATTCGCCGGGGTGTCGATCTTCCGGCTCGTCCGATATCTCGCCCGGGAGTACCTGCTGATCTTCGCGACGTCGTCGTCGGAGTCGGCCCTGCCGCGGCTCATCGCCAAGATGGAGCACATCGGGGTGGAGAAGACCACCGTCGGTGTCGTCGTCCCGACGGGTTACTCGTTCAACCTCGACGGCACCGCGATCTACCTGACCATGGCGTCGATCTTCATCGCCGACGCCATGGGCGATCCGTTGTCGATCGGCGAGCAGATCGGCCTGTTGGCGTTCATGATCATCGCGTCGAAGGGCGCCGCAGGTGTGAGCGGAGCGGGCCTGGCGACCCTGGCGGGTGGGTTGCAGGCCCATCGCCCGGAGATGCTCGACGGCGTGGGCCTGATCGTGGGAATCGACCGCTTCATGTCCGAAGCGCGGGCGGTGACCAACTTCTCCGGCAACGCAGTGGCGACCCTGCTGGTGGGCTCGTGGACAAGCACCGTCGACAAGGGCCGCGTCGCCGATGTGCTGGCCGGCCGCGACCCGTTCGACGAGACGAACATGGTCGAAGACGTCGCCCTGGAACGAACTGTCGCGGCAACCGCTGCCGAGGGCGCACCCGCATCCGCGGATCGCTGACGAGAGCACTGTGGCCGCTCACCATCGGTGAGCGGCCACAGTGTGATCCGAAGTCGGCGAGCCGGTCAGGACGGCGCGGCGGCGGTCGACATGACCCGCAACGCTGCAATGAGACCGTCGATCAGGTTGCCCTGGCGAAAGCTGGTGACCGCGGCGGTCACACCCAGCTGTGCGACGCGGTCGTTGACGCGGTCGGCCACGCGCACACCGGACACCACGACGGTGTCGTGGGTGTTGGGCGACACGGCGATCAATGCACCGTTCGCCGGTTCGGGTGCGCGCAACAGGATCTGTCGGGCGTCGGCGACCGGGTCGGCGCCGAGGTCGCCGATGTAGACCGAGAACCGCACGAGAGCCTTCTCGCTGGCGTCCTTGAGAGCATCGTCGAGGCCGATGAGCTCGTCACGGGAGAACGGCGGCGTGGTCGGCACCTGGCCCGGGAAGCGGGTGGCCGAGATACGTCCGCTGTTGGTGACGACGGTGCCGACCGGCAACGCACTCGTCGCCCCGGCGACGGCGACGTCGCCGTGCTGCTGGGTCACCTCACCACTTGCCACTGGCCGAGCCTCCCTCTACGTCGGTTGCGTCCGCATGGTGCGCCAGCGCCATCGGCTCGATGTCGGTCGCGCTGAACAGCAGGGGCTTGTCGTCCCACTGCTGGTCGAGGGTGTACTGCGGAACCTTCGGGTACTTGAGGCCGAACGCGAACGCCATCGAGACGACACAAGCCACGACGAAGAGCACACAGATGATCGTGACAGGCATTCCGATGGCGACAACGAGGTTGTCCATGTCACCCTTTCGATCGAGAAAGCACCGGGACCCGCTGCGGTGCAGGTCGTGTGATCAATCTAGCCCACCGGCCAACCGCCCGGGCGACGACCCCTACAGCGCGTCGTAGAACGCATCACCTCGCAGGCTCAGGCCGCGCCCACGTCGATGTATTGGGCCCACGCGGGCTCGATCTCCTTGACGGTCGCCAGTAGCCGCCAATGTCTGCCCTTGGGCGCCGTCGGCACCACGCGCAGCTTCCAGCCGAGCTCCGTGAGCAGTCGGTCGGCCTTGCGATGGTTGCAGCTCGCACAGCAGGCAACACAGTTGTCCCACGTGTGCGATCCGCCCCGGCTGCGAGGCACCACGTGATCGATCGTGGTCGCCTTGGCCGTGCAGTAACCGCAGCGGAAACGATCCCGATGCATCAACGCGGCCCGGGACATGGGCACCACCGCGCGATAGGGCACCTTGACGAAGGATCGGAGCCGGATGACCGAGGGCACCGGGATCGAGACGTCCGCCGAATGCACGGCCAGACCGTGATCGTCGGCGTGGACCACATCGGCGCGTTCGCGCAACAGCAGGACGATCGCGCGGCGCACGGAGATCGCCGTCAGCGGCTCGTAGGTGGCGTTGAGCAACAGAACACGTCGCCGCGCCCAGATGAGCGTCGACCGCGACACGGGGTCGTGGCCCCGACCGCCCGGCAGGGTGGTCAGCGCACGATGCTGCGGCTGGGCACCATCGGCCGTCGGGGCCTTGGCTGCTCTGCGGCTCATACGTGACTCCCACCTGAACACCGACGAGCTCAAGTGGACCACGGAACACCACGGTTTGCACGACAATTCTGTGTGTCCCCGCAGGCGGTGAACAGATGAGTGACGAGCCGTCGCGTGGACGGCGATGTTGAGCACCGGCGGCGTGGTCAGGACAATGGGAACCGTGAGTACCGACGTCCCGGGCCCGAGCCAGGCCAACGCCCCCGCAGCACCGCGCACCTTCTATGACGAGGTGGGTGGTGCCGACACGTTTCGCAAGCTCACGGCCCGTTTCTATGAGGAGGTCGCCGCCGACGAGGTCCTGCGGCCGCTCTATCCCGAAGAAGACCTGGGTCCCGCGGAGCGCCGCCTGCGGATGTTCCTCGAACAGTACTGGGGCGGACCGCGGACGTACTCGGACGAGCGTGGGCATCCCCGGCTGCGCATGCGTCACCATCCGTTCCGGATCGGCCCCATCGAACGGGACGCCTGGTTGCGCTGCATGCGTACCGCGATCGCGTCCATCGACGCCGCCACCCTCGACGCCCCGCATCGGCAAGCGCTGACCGACTACATGGAGATGGCCGCCCAGTCCATGGTGAACTCGCCGATCTGACGCCGCCTGCTGGATCGCGACGCGCCGATCCCCCCTTTGTTTTTCGCGGAAAACACAGGTAAGGCACAATGACGACGGTGAGCGATGAGACACCGAACGCTGTCCCCGCCGGACCGGATCCCGACGATACGTCCGACGCCGCACTCACAGCCGACGGCGCAGACGTCGCTCCGGAAGACGACAGCGCGGCCTCGCCGCACGACGATGCTCCCGACAACGCAGAGATCTCGGACGGCGCCGACGGTGGCGCCGATGACGACGCGACGAGTACCGAGGACGGTGCCGGCACCTCCGACGCCGAAGCTTCCGATGCCGAAGCATCTGGTGCCGGGGCCGATGGTTCTGATCCCGAGAGCGCCGATACGTCGAGCACTGACGAGGACGCCGTCGTCACAGACGATGCCGTTGAGGCGGACGACGCCGACGATACCGTCGCCGACACCACCGACGAGCACGCAGACGACACGACATCCGGTACCGCCGACTCCGAGGACGCGGATACCGCTGTCGCCCACTCTGATTCCGACACCGACGATGCCCGCACCACCGACTCGGCGAGTGGCGACACAGACGGCCCCAGCACAGACGGTGACGACACGGACACTGGCGACGCAGAGGGCGCCGACACCGACTCCGTCGACCCGGCCGACGACACGTCCGAAGAGACCGACGATGCCGGCGAAGCGTCGGAATCGCACGACACCGCAACCGACGCGAACGCCGCCGGCGACGATGACGGCGCGGACGCGACCACCGACCACCGAACCGAGACCACGGCCGGTACCGACGACGTGGACAACGGTGCCGACGCCGACGGTCTCGACGCAGAAGGTGCCGACGCTGACAGTGCCGACGCTGACGTTGCCGCTGATAGTGCCGACGCTGACGTCGCCGACGGAGACGACACGGCCGACGGCACCGATACAACCGATGGGTCCACGCAGTCGGCGCACACAGATCGACCTGCAGTCCCTGCTTCGACCGCCACACAGCTCGACCCCGGCGACGACACGTGGTGGAAGTCGGCGATCTTCTACCAGATCTATCCGCGCTCGTTCTCGGACGCGAACGGCGATGGTGTCGGCGACCTGGCCGGCATCATCGACAAACTCGGCTACCTGGAATTGCTCGGTGTCGACGCGATCTGGCTGAGCCCGGTCATGCGCTCCCCCATGGCCGACCACGGCTACGACGTGTCCGATCCCCGCGACATCGACCCCGTCTTCGGCGACATCGCACAGTTCGACCGTCTGATCACCGAGGCACACGACCGTGACATCCGGGTCACGATGGACCTCGTCCCCAACCACACCAGCGACCAGCACCCGTGGTTCGTCGAGGCATTGGCCGCCGAGCCGGGAGATCCGGCTCGCGCCCGCTACATCTTCCGAGATGGTCGCGGCGACAACGGTGATGAGCCGCCGAACAATTGGATCAGCGTCTTCGGCGGTCCCGCCTGGACCCGCGTGACCGGTGCCGACGGCAAGCCCGGACAGTGGTATCTGCACATCTTCGCGGCCGAACAGCCGGATCTGAACTGGGAGAACCCCGAGGTCTTCGACGATCTCGAGAAGACGCTGCGGTTCTGGCTCGACCGCGGCGTCGACGGCTTCCGGATCGATGTCGCACACGGTATGGCCAAGCCCGAGGACCTTCCGGACATGGATCTGGAATCGGCTGGTCTGCTCGTCAACGACGACAACGATCCGCGGTTCAACAACTATGCGGTGCATGACATCCACCGCAAGATCCGCAAGGTGCTCGATCAGTACCCCGGCGCCGCCAACGTCGGGGAGATCTGGGTCGACGACAACGAACGGTTCGCCGAGTACCTGCGCCCGGACGAACTGCACCTCGGTTTCAACTTCCGCCTCGCCAAGGCGACCTTCGACACCGATTCCATCCGCAACGCGATCGAGAACTCCCTCGACGCCGTGCTGTCGGTGAGCGGCACCCCCACGTGGACACTGTCCAACCATGACGTCGACCGCGAGGTCACCCGGTACGGACGGATCTCGGGACCTCTCCCCGACGTCGACACCGAGGCAGGTGGGATCGAACTCGATGTGGCGGCCGACGACGCCGAGACCGACATCGACCTGGGTATTCTCCGAGCCCGCGCGATGCTGCTCGTCGAGCTGGCGCTACCGGGGTCCATCTTCATCTACAACGGCGCCGAACTGGGCCTGCCCAACGCCGATCTGCCTGACGAAGTACTCCAGGATCCGGTGTGGGAACGCTCCGGTCACACCGAGCGGGGCCGCGACGCGTGTCGGGTTCCGTTGCCGTGGGAGGGTTTCGAACCGCCGTTCGGATTCAGTTCGACCCCGGACACATGGCTGCCGATTCCGGCGTCCTGGACCCGGTTCACCGTCGAGGCACAGCTCGAGGACATCGGTTCGACGCTGTCGCTCTACCGACAGGCCATCGAACTCCGTTACGAGCGTGAGGAATTCACCGGCGACAAGGTGGAATGGTATGGCGCCCCTGACGGATGCCTGGCGTTCCGTCGTTCGGTCGGGCATCTCACCTGTGCCCTCAATGCCGGCGACGTCCCGGTCCCGCTGCCGCCGGGAGATGTGTTGTTGACGAGTTATCCGTTGGTCGACGGACAGCTTGCCCCGAACTCGGCCGCCTGGCTGGTCTGAGCCGGACCACCTACGCCGGGGTCATCGCCAGGCGTTGGCGCCGTTGGTACACCGATCCGTATCGGGCATCGATGCGGATCCACGCTCCCGACACCCGGACCCGGACCGGTTCATCCGCGGCGATCAACTCGATGGACGAGGTCTCGGTGATCTCGTGACCATCGGCGTCGCGGACGAACCCCATCGCGGTGAGCGCGAAAAGGGAACGCAGGGAGATCGACACCCCATCGTCGGCGGTCGCCGAGGACACCTCCAGCACGTCCTGGTCGAGCAGCCCGGTCGCCGGACCGTGCGCACTCCCCTCGGTCTTCGCGAGATGTGCACCGCCACGGGACAATTCGACGACGGTACGCGCAGGGATGTCGTCGAGATGTCCGAACCCGGCCTGCGCGGGCAGCGCCCCGCGCCATGCACTCGGCATCCCGAATCCCGGATCCGCCGGTACACCGGGGCTGGCCGCGGCGAGCGTATCGCGCAATGTCGTTGCATCACAGACGATGTCGTCGGGCCGCAGGGTTCCGAACACCGACCGACCGGCCAGCACGTCGAACCCGGTGGTCACCCAGAGCCCGATCAGACCATCCGGCCGCGCGGCCAGTCGGACCACGGCGGCGTCGTCGATGCGCACGGCACGTGCGAGAAACGCCACCGCATCGGCCAGATCGTCCGGCCCGTTCAGCGTGACATGACGTTCGGGGTCGGTCACTTCCCCGCCGTCCCGGGTCGCTGGAAGGAGGCCAGATAGTCCTTCTCGGCCGGGGTGAACCGGCGCAGTCGCTGCGCCTCGACGTCGAAGGCCACGAGTTGGGTACTCGCGACCACCGCCGGCTTGTCGGCCGGGTCCGCGTCGCGTGGACGCACCTCGTAACCGACCGTCACATCGACGGCGCGCAATTGGGTCACGAACATCGTCACCGCGATCGGCCCCTCGTCGTGGCGGACCTGCTCGCGGTACTTCACGTGCAGATCGGCGACCACACAGCCCTCACGCAGCGAAGCGGTCGGACGCTCGTCGTAGAACAACCACGGGATGCGCGCCTCTTCGATGAGCGTGACCATGCGGGCATGGTTGATGTGCGCGAAAACATCCATGTCGGACCATCGAACGGGCACCTTCACCACGTAGCCGGCGTCGGTGCGGATCCCCTCGTCCTCGTAGAGCACACGCATCCCTTCGTACTGTCGGCCCACGGCGGTGCGAACGCGCCGCCGGTCCAACCCTACGCAACCGCCGTGTCAGCCCGGCGAGATCTGCACCGGCAGTCCGTTGAGCACCACCGTCCCCGACAACGGGTCCACCATGCTGCCGTCGTTGAGTTGATTAACGTTCACTCCCGGCGTCGACGCGGCGACGGCCAGCCGGGTGTCGTCGTGGTCGTGCCCCCACCCGTGCGGCAATGACGCCACCCCGGGTCGGATGTCGGCGGTCACCTCGACCGGGACCCGCAGTTCTCCACCCGGCCCCTTGACGAGCGCGACATCATCGAGGCCCAAGCGGGCGGCATCGTCGGGATGCACCTGCAGCGTGCAGCGGTTCGTGCCTCCCTGCAGCGCCGGCAGGTTGTGCATCCAGCTGTTGTTCGACCGTAGGTGGCGACGTCCGATCAGCACCACGTCGTCGGCGCCGCGGTCCAACGATGCCCGCAGGCGGGCCACGTCGTCGATCAACGGCTCGGCTGCCAGTTCGACCAGGCCGCTCGCGGTGCGGATGACCTCGGGTAACCGTGAGCGCATCGGTCCCAGGTCGACACCGTGCGGCGCCGCCTTGACCGTCGCGAGGGTGAGCCCGCCGGGATTGTCACCGAAAGCGTCACCGTAGGCACCCAACCGCAACATCATGTCGAGTCGGCGTTCGTGGCCGGGCCCGTCGCCGAGCATCTCGACGAGATCGGCGACCACCCGGCCGGCCACCGGCGACTGCGGGTCGGACACCTCTTTGGCCAGCGTCGCGGTGATCACCTGGTCATCCATGGAGGCGGGATCGGCATGGACCGATGATCCACTCAGGGACAAGGCGATCCGGGACAGGATCGCCATCTCGTCCGGTCGCCCGTCGGGCAGCGCGAAGATCGGCGGCGAATATCGCGCCGTCGCCCGCACGGCGAGATTGTTCAGCGTGACGTCGAAATGGGGGCTCTGTGATGGACGCGGCGGCGGCAAGATCACGTCGGCATGCCGGGTTGTCTCGTTGAGGTACGGATCGACGCTGATCATGACATCCACGTCGTGCAGTGCCCGCGACAGCCGCTGACCGTCGGGCGCCGACAGCACCGGATTGCCCGCGATCGTCACCAATGCACGCAGCCGCCCGTCGCCCGGGGTGTCGAGTTCGGCGGCCAACGCCACCGCGGGCAACTCACCGGCCACCTCCGGCAGACCGGAGACCCGGGAGGTCCATCGACCGACACGGAAGTCGCGGCCGGGCCTGCGTCGCGGGCGCGGCGCGGTGGGCGGCAACGGGAACATCACGCCGCCCGGCCGATCGAGGTTGCCGGTCAAGATGTTGACGGCATCGATGAGCCAGCTGCCGAGTGTCCCGAACTCGACGGTCGTGGTACCCATCCGCCCGTAGACGGCAGCCGACGGCGACGATGCGATGGTGCGTGTCAGTTCCCGGATCGTCTGCGCCGCGACGTCGCACTGCTCGGCGACCCGCTCGGGCGCGAAATCCTCTGCGGCCCCGCGTAAGACGTCGACACCCCGGACATACTGACCGATGCCGCCCAGATCGGGTGCCACCAGGTTTTCGTCGAACAAGGTGTGCACGACGGCGAACAGCAACAATGCGTCGGTACCCGGGCGTGGTGCGAGGTGCGTGTCGGCGAGCTTCGCTGTGCGCGTGCGGACCGGATCGATCACCGTCAGCCGCCCACCCCGGCGACGCAGCGCGGCGAGCTTGCCGGGGAAGTCGGCGACGGTGGTCACGCTGCCGTTGGAGACGACCGGATTGGCACCGATGACGACGAGGTGATCGGTGCGGTCGAGATCGGGGACGGCAAACGCGAACGGGTTGCCGAACAGATGGCCCAGAGAGACCTGTTTGGGCATCTGGTCCAGCGTGCTCGCACTGAAGACATTCGTGGTGCCGATCGCCCGAATGGGCAACGGCGCATACAGTGCACCGGCGATGGTGTGCGCGTTGGGATTCCCCAGGTAGACGCCGACCGCGGAGTTGCCGGACTCGGCGATCACCGCCCCCAGACGGTCGGCGGCGATCGCCAACGCATCGTCCCATTCCGCCTCGGCGAGGTTCCCGTCGCGGCGCACCAGCGGGCGCTCGAGCCGATCGGGGTCGTTGTCGAGTTCCGGAAAACTCGCCCCCTTGGGACAGAGATATCCGTGGCTGAACACGTCCTGGGCGTCGCCGCGTGCGGTCAGCACTCGGGGCTCGTCGTCGGCGATGCCCAATGACAACCCGCATGTGGACTCGCAGAACGGGCAGATACGCAGCGCAGTCAGGGCCATGCCCCACGATAAACCGCCGGCGTGCCGGTCCGGTACGGATCGATCAACGGATGACGCTGCGCAACTGTCGGGCCGCGACCGACAACGTGGCCAGGTCGCGGGTTCCCGACCCTTCGATGTCGGCGAGCATCGACCGCACCCGCGAGAGCCGGGATGCATGCGACGACTCCCACTCGTCGATCTTCTGTGTTGCCGATTCGTCGGGCTCGCCGACCTCCAAGATCTTCAGCGTGAGCGCACGCAACGCACCGTGCATGTCGTCGCGTAACGCCAGCCGGGCCAGCGCGTGCCATCGGTCGCCATAGTCCAGATCGGACACGGCGGTGAGCAGTTCTTCCAGACCGAAGTGTTCCATCACCGCGAAGTACAGTTCGCCGACCTCGACGGGGTCCCGGTCGGCGATCTCGGCGGCGTCGATGATGTCGAGCAGGCAGAACCGATGCAAACTCACCGCGACGTCATGGGCGAGATCCTCGGGTACCCCGGCGGACCGGTATCGCTCGACCCGTCCGTCCACGTCTCGGGCCGAACTCGCACCGAACCAGCTGTCGAGCAACGCCGAGAGTTCCGCAGCCCGTTCGGAATACCGCGTGACCTCGGCGGCGATCGCCAGCGGCTGCGGCCGGAACGCCAAGAGCCAGCGCGACGCGCGGAACACCAACCGCCGGGCATAGGTCAACATCTCGTCGATCGCCGCCACTGTCGCCGGCGCGTGGACGATCCGTCCGAACAGGTCGTCGGTGCCGAAGATCGCCGCCGCCACCACGTAGGCGCGCACTCCCTCCTCGGTCGATGCACCGGTGCCCTCCCCCAGCCGGAACAGATGTGTGGTGCCTGCCTTGTCGATCACGTCGTTGACCAGAACGGTCGTGACGACCTCGCGCCGGAGCCGATGCGATCGAATCCCCGCAGAGAATCGGTCCCGTAGTGCGACCGGGAAATAGCCGGCGAGGCGGGCGTCGAACACGTCGTTGTCGGGAAGGTCGGTGGCCAGCAGATCGGCCTTGGCCGCCAGCTTCACCTGCGCCATCAACGTCGCCAGTTCGGGTGAGGTGAGGCCGCGGTGCATCTCGCCGGTGAACCGTTTACGCAGATCCGTCGGTGTCGGCAGCGCCTCCAACCGCAGGTCGACCCCATGCGACGCCGCGAGATACGCCAGCAGCCGCCCGTGCACGTCGACGCGTTCCATCGAGTAGGCCCGGCAGAATCCGAGCTCGGAGTTCTGCGAGATGTTGTCGGCCAGAACCAGATCCGCGACGTCGGCGGTCATCGACTCGAGCAACGGGTTGCGCTCGGCGACCGGCAGATCGCCTGCGGACACCGCGGCGTCGAGCAGGATCTTGATGTTCACCTCGTGGTCCGAACAGTCCACGCCGGCCGAGTTGTCCATGGCATCGGTGTTGACCCGACCACCGGACAGGTCGAACTCGATCCGGCCCCGCTCGGTGACGCCGAGGTTGCCGCCCTCGCCGATCACTTTGGCCCGCACCTGGTTCCCGTCGACCCGAATCGCGTCGTTCGCCTTGTCCCCGACGTCGGCGTCGGATTCGGTCGACGCCTTGACGTAGGTGCCGATCCCGCCGTTCCACAACAGGTCGACCGGCGCCTGCAGCACCGCCCGGATCAACTCCGGGGGCGCGAGTGCGGCCACGTCGTCGGCGAGTCCGAGCGCCGTACGCATCTCGGCGCTGACCGGGATCGACTTCTGCTCACGCGACCACACACCCCCGCCACGACTGATCACTGCCGTGTCGTAGTCCGCCCACGACGATCGTGGCAGGGCGAACAGGCGCGCGCGTTCGCGATGCGACAGCGCCGCGTCAGGGGTCGGGTCGACGAAGACATGACGGTGATCGAACGCCGCGACGAGCCTGATGTGCTCGGACAACAGCATCCCGTTGCCGAAGACGTCTCCGCTCATGTCGCCGATCCCGACGACAGTGAAGTCCTGCGACTGGGTGTCGCGACCCATCTCGCGGAAATGACGCTTCACCGATTCCCATGCACCGCGAGCGGTGATCCCCATGGCCTTGTGGTCGTAGCCCGCCGAGCCGCCGGACGCAAAAGCATCTCCGAGCCAGAAATCATGGTGCAGCGCAATATCATTGGCGATATCCGAGAACGCCGCGGTGCCCTTGTCGGCCGCGACCACCAGATACGGGTCGTCGCCGTCGCGACGCACCACCGACCGCGCGGGCACGACCTCGCCGCGTTGCAGGTCGATGTCGTCGGTGACGTCGAGGAGGCCTTCGATGAACTCCCGATAGCATTCGATGCCCTCTGCCCGCTGCCGCTCCCGATCGGCGGCCGGGTCTCCGGTCGACGGAGGCGGCCGCTTGACGACGAATCCACCCTTCGCACCCAGCGGTACGATCACCGCGTTCTTGACGGCCTGCGCCTTGACCAATCCGAGGATCTCGGTCCGATAGTCCTCGCGCCGATCCGACCAGCGCAATCCACCGCGCGCGACCATGCCGAACCGCAGGTGCACACCCTCGGTCCGGGGCGAGTAGACGAAGATCTCGTGCAGGGGCCGCGGCAGAGGCGCCTGCGGGATCTCCCGTGGCCGCACCTTGTACGCGATCACCGGACGATGCCCGGCGTCGTCGGGGACATAGAAGTTCGTTCGCGACGTCGCCGTCACCACCGCGACGAACGCCGAGAGAATCCGGTCGGCGTCCAGACTGATGACCTTGCCCAGTTCGGTGTCCAGCCTGCTCAGCGCCGCTGCGCGGCGCGTATCGTCGGCACCCTCGGGATCGAAGGACGCCGCAAACAGATCGACCAGACCACGGGTCACCTCGCGATGCGCGCCCAGCATGGACGCGACATGGCTTGTGGTGTAAGCGAACCCACACTGTCGAAGGTAGCGTCCGTATCCGCGCAGCATCGCCGCCGAACGCCAGTCGAGTCCGCAGCGGATGACCAATTCGTTGAACGCGTCGATCTCGGCGTTGCGGCGCCAGATCTCGCCGAAGGCGTCGGTGAACCGACCTTCCAGGTCGTCGAGACGGTCGTGGTCCACCGACATCCCCGACGTCAGGGTGACGCCGAACTCGTAGGCCCAGCACGACGATCCGTCGGGTCGCACCAGGTGGTATGGCCGCTCGTCGAGAACATCGAGTCCGAGGCTGCCCAGTACCGGGAGCACATCGGTCAGGGTCGCGGGCGTGCCGCACAGATACAGCGTGAACACCCACCGTTCATCGGTGATCTCACCCCGGTCGTCGGTGCTCGGCGCCGCCGAGTCGGGGCCGGTCGCTCCGCCGTCGCGGTCCAGGGTCACCGTGACGTCACCGGGAGTCAGTCCGCTCACGTGCACGAGGTCGGCCAGGGCCGCCTGCGGCGTGCGCTGATCCTTGTACTCGTCGGGCAACGACGGGAGGATGCGCAGCAGCGCGTCCACTCCGCCCTCGATGGTGATCCGGTCCGCATCGGCCCGGCCGAGTTCTCGCACCCGCTCGTCCCAGCTGCGGATCGAATCCGCCAGGCGCGCCTGGATCTCCGCGCGACGGACGCTTCCGGTGTCCAGTGAGCCCAGTGGTCGCGCCGCATCGGCATCGACAGCCACGAGGACCTGCAGTCTGGCCAGCGGCATCTCGCTGACCCTGGCCGTGTACTCGATCGCCGTGCCCCCGAGTTCGGAGACCAATTCCTGCTGCAGGGTCAGACGGGACCGGGTGTTGTAACGATCGCGCGGCAGGTACACGAGCGCCGCCACGACCCCGCCTGCGGGGTTGGCGAGTACGAACAGCCGCAGCGAGCGGGTGGCGGCCGCGTCGAGCAATTCGTCGATCTGCCGGAGCAGTTCGTCGTCGGCGATCGCGAACATCTCGGCGAGCGGATAGTTCTGCAGCAGCTCGAGCATGGACTGCCCCGCGTAGGAGTCCTCTTCCACGTTGGCGGCCTCGAACACGGAGCGCACCTTGGTGCGCAGCACCGGGATGTCGAGCACCGTCTGGTGCAGTCCCGACGAGGTGAAGGTACCCAGGAAGCGGTGTTCGCCGACGTGCTCGCCGCCCGGGGAGAATGCCGGCACCTGGAGCAGCGTGGGAAAGTTCGACCGCTGGATCCCGGTCTCGAGGTGGATTCGCGAGACCCGCGGCAGCAGTGGCGGTGAGATGGCGGTTCCGAGCCGTGCAGGTGATCCACCGGTCCGCCACAATCCGAGCCCGTCGTCGGCGCGTCCGCCGGTCTCCCCGGCGTCGCGCACATACGCGTATGCGAGCGGCAGGAAATGATTTCCGGTGAACCATTCCAGGAGTTCGCCGTACTCGGTGCGCGCGACGGGGTCGATACCGGTCTCCGGGGTCGACGGCGCCTGCGCGCATGCCGCGGCGAGTTCGGCGATCTGTCGGCGCATCGCGTCGGCGTCGTCGTCCACGTCGGCGACGCGCCCGACCACGGCGAGTACGTCATCGTGCAAAGCGGTGATGTCGACGTCGGGTTGTCGAGACAGCGCGACCACGAAGATCCACGACTCGACGGCGGTCGAGTCGCCGTTGTCGGCGAACTCCGCGAGCGTCCCGTCGGCATCGCGGATCACGCCGACCACCGGATGGTCGATCCGGGTCACGGTCAGGTCATGAGCCTCGACCGTGGCGAGCACCGCCTCCACCAGCAGGGGCATGTCGTCGTTGACGACCACCACCTCGATACCGCCCGAGTCGGTGACGGCCACGTCGACAAGGCGCTCGTCGGGATCACGCCGTCGGGCGAGTTCCAGATGCCGACGGACCCGCGCGGCCAGCTCGGGGTCCGGTCCACCGGGCGTCGTTTCGTCGGGTCGAGCCGTGGACGTCGCACTCACATATCGTGTGATCGCCTGCGGCAGAAGCGATGTCATGTTCAGCAACGGCACTCACCCCATCGCGCGAGAGACAGTGACCCGGAGTCTCCGGAATGTGTCCCTCTCCTGCGATCGTAATGACGGGAGGCGACACAGTCTGCCTGCAGACACGCGTGTCCGGCATCCGAGGTCGGATGCCGGACACGGGCAGGTGGCGGGTCCCGCTCAGTCGCGGGTCAGTTTGCGATGGGTGACCCGGTGCGGGCGAGCCGCATCGGCACCCAGACGTTCGATCTTGTTGGCCTCGTATGCCTCGAAGTTGCCCTCGAACCAGAACCACTGGCCTTCGGCGACGTTGCCCTCCCACGCCAGGATGTGGGTACAGGTGCGGTCGAGGAACCAGCGATCGTGGCTGATCACCACGGCGCAGCCGGGGAACTGTTCGAGCGCGTTCTCCAGCGAGCTCAGCGTCTCCACGTCCAGGTCGTTGGTCGGCTCGTCGAGCAGGATCAGGTTGCCGCCCTCTTTGAGCGTCAGCGCCAGGTTGAGTCGGTTGCGCTCACCACCGGAGAGCACCTCGGACCGCTTCTGCTGATCGGGCCCCTTGAACCCGAAGGCGCTCACGTAGGCACGCGAGGGCATCTCGTTCTGACCGACCTCGATGTAGTCGAGTCCGTCGGAGACGACCTCCCAGACCGACTTCTTCGGATCGATGTTCGCACGGCCCTGGTCGACGTAGCTCAGCTTGACCGTGTCGCCGACCTTGACGGTCCCCGAGTCCGGTTCCTCGAGCCCGACGATGGTCTTGAACAGGGTGGTCTTACCGACACCGTTGGGACCGATGACGCCGACGATGCCGTTGCGCGGCAACGTGAACGACAGGTCCTTGATCAGCACCCGACCCTCGAAGCCCTTGTCCAGGTGGGAGACCTCCACCACCACATCGCCCAGACGCGGCGGCGTCGGGATCTGGATCTCCTCGAAGTCGAGCTTGCGCGTCTTCTCGGCCTCTGCGGCCATCTCCTCGTAGCGCGCGAGGCGAGCCTTGTTCTTGGTCTGGCGAGCCTTGGCCCCCGACCGCACCCAGGCGAGTTCCTCCTTGAGCCGCTTCTGCAGCTTCTGGTCCTTCTTGCCCTGCACCTCGAGACGTTCGGCCTTCTTCTCCAGATAGGCCGAGTAGTTGCCCTCGTAACCGTGCAGCTTGCCGCGGTCGACCTCGCAGATCCACTGGGCCACGTGATCGAGGAAGTAGCGGTCGTGGGTGACGGCCAGCACGGCGCCCGGGTAGTTCGCGAGGAACTGCTCGAGCCACAGCACGCTCTCGGCGTCGAGGTGGTTGGTGGGCTCGTCGAGCAGCAGCAGGTCGGGCTTCTGCAGGAGCAGCTTGCACAGGGCGACGCGGCGGCGTTCACCGCCGGAGAGGTGTGTGACCGGCGAGTCGCCGGGCGGGCAGCGCAGTGCGTCCATCGCCTGCTCGAGCTGGGAATCGAGGTCCCACGCGTCGGCGTTGTCCAGGTCTTCCTGGAGCTTGCCCATCTCCTCCATCAGTTCATCGGAGTAATCGGTGGCCATCAGCTCGGCCACCTCGTTGTAGCGATCGAGCTTGACCTTGATCTCGCCCATGCCCTCTTCGACGTTCTGCTTGACCGTCTTCTCCTCGTTGAGAGGAGGCTCCTGCAGCAGGATGCCGACGGTGGCCTCGGGATCGAGGAACGCCTCGCCGTTGGAGGGCTGGTCGAGACCGGCCATGATCTTGAGGATCGACGACTTACCCGCACCGTTCGGTCCGACGACGCCGATCTTGGCGCCCGGATAGAACGACATCGTGACGTCGTCGAGGATCACCTTGTCGCCGTGCGCCTTGCGCACCTTCTTCATGGTGTAGATGAACTTTTCGGCCATGTCGGGCTGTCACCTGCCTGTTCGTCTGTTCGGTCCGCCGCCTCCGCGAGGTGCCGGCCGACCACCTTGGGTGCCCACAGTAAGCGACCCCGGCGGGCTCGACGGCCGCCAGGGCCTGGACTCACGGGCACCGTGAATCACCCACCGACTCTACCTGCCCGACCACACGCGAGCCCCACACCCCGGTTCGCCGAATGCTCCCTCGGAGAGTCCTGGATTCGGCGGACCGGGGTGTGGCGTGCGCTCTGCGGGTGCGATCAGTCGCGGGCCCTCATGCTGCCGACGGCTGTTCGTCGAGTCGCGACGGCGGCGCCTCGACCACTCGGTCCTGCCCCGACGGCCCCTGATAGGCGACGACGCACCGACTGAGATCCAGACCGACGGTGGTCGCCGTCATCTCGAGGTCGGCGCGGCGTTCTCCGTCTCCGGTGGTGTACTCGTTGGTCTTGATCTGTCCGTGTGCGATCACCGGGCGTCCCTTCGCGATGGCGCCGCCGACACCGGCCAACAGACGTCGCCAGCAGCTGACGGTGAGGTACAGCGTGGGGCCGTCGATCCACTCCTGGGAACGTTTGTCGACGCGACGCGAGTTGCAGGCCACCCGGAACGAGATCACCTCCTCGCCGGCATTCGTCTGGCGGCGACGCGGCTCGGACACCACGGTCCCGATGACGGTTGTGTAGGTCTCGTACATGCTCGACTCCTCGGGTTCTCACGCACCACGGTTGATCGTGGCTGGAGTCAGCATCGGGCAGGTCGCGACGACGAAACCGCCTGCGCCGCAATCTGTGGACAACAGGCCGGGTCAACCACGCTTGTTGAGTTCGCGCAGCATCTCGTTGTAGTCCTCGAGGTCGGCGTCGTGATCGCGGGCGGCGCGCCGATCGTAGCGTCGGGCCTGCCGCTCGTCCTGGCGTCGCCACTGCACCAGCAACGCCAGCATGATCACCACCAGTGGGATCTCGCCTGCCGCCCAGGCGATACCGCCCCCCACACGCTGATCGGCGAACAGGTCGTAATGCCACGGCAGATTGAGGCCCCGGTAGTAGCTCTCCGCGATGATGCCGCCGGTCATCATCAGTGCGACACCGAAGAAGGCGTGGAAGGGCAACGACCCGAGCACGATGCCGAGCTTCGCGACGGGGGTCACCTGGCGCGGCGCCGGGTCGATACCGATCGTCAGCCAATAGAAGAGGTACCCGCTGAGCAGAAAGTGCACGTTCATCGCGATGTGCGCTGCGTGGTAGGGCACCAACGTCTCGAACAACCCGCCGAGGTACAGCGCATAGAAACTGCCCACGAACAGGATGGCGGCGACCGCCGGGTTGGTGAGGAATCGTGACACCGGGCTGTGGATCGCCGACTGAATCCACTCGCGTGGGCCGGGCGGGTTGCCGCGCCCGGCGGGCGGGAGCGCCCGCAGTGCAAGGGTGACGCCGCCGCCGAGCACCAGCAGCACCGGGATCATCATCGACATCAGCATGTGGCTGATCATGTGGATGCTGAACATCGCAGGCGAGTAGCGCCCGAGTCCCGAGGACGTGGTGAACAGCAACAGCGCACATCCCAGCAGCCACGCCACCGTCCGACCGATCGGCCACTGGTCGCCACGCCTGCGCAGTCGCAGGACGGCGGCCAGATAGACCACCGCGAGGACGATCGCCAGCGTGCCGAACAGCAGGTCGAATCGCCAGTCGAACAGGATGCGCGCCACGGTCGGCGGACCGTCGATCGGATACCCGATCTGTGCCTCGACCGCGCTGATGTCGGCGTCGTTGGCCCCCGGGGGTGGCGGCGTCCGGGACAGACCGACCGCCAGCCCGAAGGTCGCCGCGAACACCATCGCCTCGATGATCCCGAACCGGACGAATGACGATCGTGGCGCCGACTCCGACTCGAGCCGGACGATGGTGACCCGCCGATGCCACGCCCCGAGCGCGCCGAGGACGATGAGCGCGGCCGCCTTGGCCAGCACCAGACGGCCGTAGGTGTCGGTGAACAGCTCGCCGGGCGATACCCGGACGAGAGCGTTGATGACGCCGCTGATGCCGACCACGACGATGCACCAGAAGGCCACCCGCGAGTACCGGCGAACTGCCAGCACACGCCAGCGTCCACCGGCCAGCGCGTAGGTGACCACCGCGAACAGCCCGCCCATCCAGAGGGTCGCGCCCACGATGTGCAGGATCAGGCTGTTGGTGGCGAGGTCGTGATCGCCGCCGGTCGACGAATGGCCGGCCAATGCGATGGGCATCAGACTCAGTCCGACGAGGTAGACGACCGCGACGGTCCAGCCCCACCGCAGCACGATCCGCGCGACGATGGCGGCCGCGACGGCGAACAACGCCGTCCAGAACCAGGTGCGTGCGTCGGCGACCTGACCGTAGGAGTTCACGAGGTTCGACGGTTTCAGCGACTCCGACAGCGGCTGTCCACTGACGTTGGAGATCGACAACGGGATCATCAGCACCGCGCACACGGCCCATGTCAGTGACGCGGCCGCGGATATCCGGATCGCCCGATACCCGCCGACGTCGAGCACGCCGTCGGCCTGCGGTGGCACGAAGAACGCGGCGAACACCGCCGTCCCCAGTGCGAGGGCGGCACCGACCTCACCGATGGCCGTCACCGTCGGCAGTCCATACGTGGTCAGCCATCCGGGATCGGGCACGCCGGCCAGATCGAGTGCGGTGGCCGCCGAGATGGCGGTCACGACGATCGCCACGATCGCGGCCAGCCAGGACAGTGCCCAACCGAACCCGGCCACGACACCGCGTTGCTCGCGCATCGCGTCCCGGCCGGGCTCGGCCGGGGCGGTCGGCGAAGCGCTGGTCATGGAACCACTGTAGGACGGGATATACTCGCCCACGCTGCCGCCCCGAGCGGCATCAGCCTCCGTAGCTCAGGTGGATAGAGCAAGGGCCTTCTAATCCCTAGGTCGCAGGTTCGAGTCCTGCCGGGGGCACCGCGGATTCGGGTCATGTCCGGTCCGGCGGCGTCGCGGTGCTGGTTTCCCGATGCGTCGTCGAGGTTCACAGCCTGGGTTCTCGAGGTCTCGACCGATGGGCGGCGCCCGTGCGCTGTGCAGGACGGTTCCCCGCGCGCACGTCAGTGTTTGAGGTCGTCGGCGGTGATCCGCTGTACCGAGTACCCCGATGCGATCAAC